>NZ_JBHXSO010000027.1:0-117067 GCF_042714775.1 Streptomyces sp. NPDC058691
CTCCGTGGCCTGCCGGTACACTGTCGGTCTTACCGGACACGGGGTGCCCCATCGAGGGCTGAGATCACACCCGTCGAACCTGAACCAGTTCGTACTGGCGGAGGGATGTCTTTCATGCCATTGACGCATGTTTCCGACGGCCGGCAGACCGTCTTCGACGGGCGCATGCCGGCGGCCGCAGGCGATTTCCGCATCGAGGCGCACGGCATACGACCGGTCCCCGAGAGCAACCGCTACGGCGGCCCGGGGCGCCTGTTCACCGTGTGGTTCGCGCCCAACCTCACCATGACCGGCGTGTTCACCGGCACCATCGGCATCGCCCTCGGCCTGGACTTCGCCACCGCACTCGCGGCCGTCGTGCTCGGCACCGTGATCGGCGCGATACCCACCGCCTACCTGGGCACATGGGGAAGCCGGACCGGCGCGGGGCAACTGCCGCTGGCCCGGCTCGCCTTCGGCCGGGCCGTCGCGCTGCCCGGCATCCTGCAGTGGCTGTCCTCGGTCGCCTGGGACGCGCTGATCGGGCTCTTCGGCGGGGATGCGCTCGCCCGGTTGTGCGGCATGCCCTTCTGGCTCGGCGTCCTGGCGATGATGCTCGGTCAGGGCGCTCTCGGCGTCCTCGGCTATGAGGCCATCCACCGGCTCCAGATCGTCATGACCTTCGTTCTCGCCGCCGCGTTCGCACTGATCGCCTGGAAGCTGCTCGACGGCGTCCACCTCACCGCCACCGGCTCCGCCCACGGCGCCGACCGGGGCGGCGCGTTCGTCCTGACCAGCACCATCGCCTTGAGTCTCGCTCTGTCCTGGGCCCCGTACGCCAGCGACTTCAGCCGCTACCTGCCGCGTGACACCTCCCGCCCGCGCATGTTCTGGTACACCCTGCTCGGCTTGGTGGTGTCCTTCGTGGCCGTCCAGGCCCTCGGGCTGTGGGGCGCGTCCGTCCTGACCGACCAGACCGCCGCGGGCGTGGCCGAGCTGCTGGGCGGCGGACCGGTGGGCGCGTTCGGACTGCTCGCCGTGGCCCTGGCGGCCCTGTGCAGCAACGCCATGAACGACTACAGCGGATCCCTGGCCCTGCAGACCGTCGGTGTGCGCGTTCCGCGCCCGGCGGCCGCCGCTCTCGCGGCCGTCCTCGGCTTCCCCCTGGTGCTGTGGATGCACGCCGCCGACACCACCGCACGCTTCCAGAACGTGCTGCTGTTCGTCGGCTACTGGATCCCCGGGTTCGTGGCGATCGTCATCGTCGACTGGCTGGCCCGGGCACGGGCAAGGGCAGGCGCCCCGATCGACCTCGCCGCCGAGACCGGCAGGCCGCAGCCCGCCCTGCCCGCCGTACTCGCGTTCGCCGCCGCCTTCGCCGCGGCGGTGCCGTTCATGGACACCAGCCTGTACGTCGGCCCGGTGGCGGCCGCCCTGCACGGCGCGGACCTCTCGTACTACGTGGCGTTCCTCGTGGCCCTCGGGGTGTACACCCCGCTGCGGCTGCGCCGGCGCCCGCGGCCCTGAGCGCCGCGACCCAGCTGCCGACCGCAGGCGCGTCCGGACACCGTCCATCCCCGAAGGAGCGACACCGCATGCCCCCGACACCCGCCGATCACACCGCCTTCGCCGCGCAGGCGCTCTCGCGCGTACGAGCGGACTCCCCGCTGGTCCAGTGCCTGACCAACTCGGTGGTGACGGGCTTCACCGCCAACGTCCTGCTGGCGCTGGGCGCCTCGCCCGCCATGGTCGACATCCCGGAGGAGGCCGGCCCCTTCGCGCGGATCGCCTCGGGCGTCCTGGTCAACCTGGGCACCCCGCACGCCGAACAGCGCTCCGCCATGGTCGAGGCCGCGCGGGCGGCCGCCTCCGCCGGCACTCCGTGGGTGCTCGACCCGGTGGCCGTCGGCGCGCTGCCGGTGCGCACCGCACTGGCGCGAGAACTGCTGGAACTGCGGCCCACGGTCGTGCGGGGCAACGCTTCGGAGATCATCGCGCTCGCGGGAGCGGGCGGCGGCGGCCGCGGAGTGGACTCCTCCGACGGCGTCGAGGCCGCGGAGGAGACGGCACACCGGCTGGCGCGTGAGACCGGCGGCGTGGTCGCCGTCTCCGGACCCGTGGACCTCGTCACCGACGGGGTGCGCACGGTCCGCGTCGCCAACGGTGACGCCCTGCTGACCCGGGTGACGGGCGGTGGCTGTGCGCTGGGCGCCGTGATGGCCGCCTTCGCGGGGGTGGGCGAGGACCGGTTCGCATCGACGGTGGCCGCCGTCGCCGCGTACACGGTCGCCGCCGAACTGGCCGCTAAGGAGGCCTCGGGGCCCGGCAGCTTCGCCGTGGCGTTCCTGGACGCGCTCGCCGCGTTGCGGGAGTCCGACATCACCGAGCGGGCGGCTCTGTCGTGACGCAGGCACCCGTCGACCTGTCGGTGTACCTGGTCACGGACGCGGCCCAGTGCGGGGCCCGGGGCCGCGGCGTGGCCGAGACCGTCGCCCAGGCGGTGGCGGGCGGCGTCACCGCGGTGCAGATCCGCGAGAAGGACGCCGACGGCAGGGATTTCCTGCGGACCGTCGAAGCGGTGGCCGCGGTCCTCCCGGAGCGCGTGGCGCTGATCGTGAACGACCGGGTGGACGTGTTCCTGGCCGCGCGCGTCGCCGGCGTGCGTGTGTCGGGCGTCCACATCGGCCAGTCGGACCTGCCTCCGGCCGCCGTCCGTGAACTGATCGGCGCACAGGCGGTGCTGGGCCTGAGCGCCGCCACCCCCGATGAACTGCGCGCCGCCGCCGGGCATCCGGCACGCGTCGACCACGTCGGCATCGGCGCGCTGCACGCGACCCGGACCAAGGCGGACGCGCCGCCCTCGCTCGGCCATGACGGGTTCGCCCGCCTCGCCCGGCTCAGCCCGCTGCCCGCCGTGGCCATCGGCGGCGTCACCCCGGATGACCTGCCGCGACTGCGGGAGGCCGGGGCGGCGGGGGCAGCCGTCGTGTCCGGCATCTGCGCTGCCGAGGACCCCCGTGCCGCGGCCCGCGCGTACGCCCTCGCTTGGGGCCGCGTGCCGGCCCGGTAACGGGTGCCGGGGCGTGACCGCCTACGGCGTGCCGGGAAGCCGGACCGTGACGAGGAGGCCGCCGCCGGGGCGGGGGGCGAGGTCGAGGGTCCCGTCGTGGGCGCGGACGATGCTGTGCACGATGGCCAGGCCGAGGCCCACGCCGGCGTGCTCGTCGGTGCGTACGCGTTCCGTTCCCCGCTGGAAGGGTTCGACCAGGGTCGACACCAGTTCCGGTGGCAGCCGGCGGCCCGTGTTCTCGACCGTCAGCACGCTCGTGTCGCCGTGCGCCTCGGTGTGGACCGTCACGGTGCCGCCGGCGGGGAGGTTGTGCACGATGGCGTTCTGGACGAGGTTCGTCACCATACGCGCCAGGAGTTCCCCGGAGCCGTTGGTCCGGGCCTCCCCGCCGGTGACGTCGAGTGTGATCCGGCGCTGTTCGGCGAGAGGAAGCAGCGTTTCGGCGGCCTCTTCCGCGAGGAGGGAGAGGTCGACGTTTCCGCGCGGGAAGTTCCCGCGGTCGCCGCGGCTGAGCAGCAGGAGGGCCTCGGTGAGGTCGATCGCCCGCGTGTTGACGGCGTGCAGGCGCTCGATGAGTTCGCCCCGGTCCCGGGTGGGGTCCTTGCGGGCGACGTCGAGGAGCGCCCGCGAGATCGCCAGCGGGGTGCGCAGTTCGTGGGAGGCGTTCGCGGCGAACCTCCGCTGCTCGGCGACGTGGGACTCGAGCTGGTCGAGCATCGAGTCGAACGCGTCGGACAGTTCACGGAACTCGTCCTGGCGGCCCTTCATGCGGATCCGGTGGGCCAGCGACCCGTTCCCGGCCAGCCGTGCCGCCTCCGTGATCCGGGTGAGCGGCGCGAGCATCCGGCCGGCGAGGAGCCATCCCCCGACAAGGCCGAACACGAGCAGGAAGGCCATCGCCACGGCCGCGGCGGGGGCGAAGGTGTGCACCAGGAGGTAGCGGTTGGGCGAGACCCCGAGAAGGCCCCGCGAGTTGTCGGGTACGTAGCGCAGCAGGAACATCCACACCACGGACAGCAGGAGAGCGCCGGCGACGGCGAGGAATCCGGCGTAGCTGAGGGTGAGTTTCAGCCGGGCGCTGAGCCCTGGGCGTCTACGCATGCGCAGTGCCGGGACCGGTGGTGCGGGGACCGGTGTCGATCCGGTAGCCGACGCCGGGCACCGTGGCGATGATCCAGGGTTCGCCCAGCCGTTTGCGCAGTGCGGAGACAGTGATGCGCACGGCGTTGGTGAGGGGGTCGGCGTTCTCGTCCCAGGCGCGCTCCAGCAGTTCTTCGGCGCTGACGACACCGCCCTCGGCGGCGACGAGGACCTCCAGCACGGCGAACTGTTTGCGGGTGAGCGCGACGTAGCGTCCATCGCGGAAGACCTCCCGGCGGAAGGGGTCGAGCCGCAGGCCCGCGATCTCGCGGACGGGGGGCCGGGCGTACGCGCGTCTGCGGTCGAGCGCCCTCAGCCGTAGGACGAGCTCCCGCAGCTCGAACGGTTTGGTGAGGTAGTCGTCGGCGCCGAGCCCGAACCCGGAGGCCTTGTCGTCGATCCGGTCGGCAGCGGTGAGCATGAGGATCGGGATGCCGCTGCCGGAGGCGACGATGCGCCGGGCGACCTCGTCACCGGACGGGCCGGGGATGTCGCGGTCGAGGACCGCGAGGTCGTAGGAGTGGACGCTGAGCAGTTCGAGGGCCGAGTCGCCGTCGCCGGCGATGTCCGCGGCGATCGCCTCCAGCCGCAGACCGTCACGGACCGCTTCGGCCAGGTAGGGCTCGTCCTCCACGATCAGTACGCGCATGTCGGAAGCCTAAGCACCGGACCATATCGCCGACGTATGCGCGGCTCAGCCTGCCGGGGCCGGCGCGGGGCGAGGGCGGTCCGACGGCACATCCGCCGTGGTGCGCCACCAGCGGCGCGACGCCAGAGCGGCCAGCACGGCACCGGCGGCGTTGACCAGTACGTCGTCCACGGAGGACACCCGGTCCAGCCTCAGGACGTACTGCGCCGTTTCGACCAGGGCCGAGCAGCCCGCCCCGAGCGCCAGGATCCGCGGCACGGACGCCAGCGCCGCGAACCGCATCGGGGCGAAGAAGCCCAGCGACGCGAAGACCAGCAGGTTGCCGGCGATCCCGAGCGCCCCCATCGTGGCCAGGTCCCGCAGCGGTACCAGGCTCACCCGCTCGGGGACGATGCCGGCCCCGCCGCCCGGCATCATGGTCAGCCACAGGAACGGCACCGTCCCGTGGACCATGCCCACCTCGGCCAGCGACATCCGCCACGCCGATGTGCCGTCGGCGGCACGCCGGACGCCTGCCAGAGCCCACAGCACCAGCAAGGCCAACGGCAGCGCGACCAGCGTCATGAGCACCACACCGTTGAAGGTGTCGAAGCAGCCGTGCCACCGCCCGGCCATGCACATGGGAGCGGACATCATGAGCGGCCGCCGCACGACGAACGCGGCGCCCGCCACACCGAGGATCGCCAGTCCGAGGAGCACGATCCCGCGCGTACGGCGGGGCGGCGCCGACAGGGACGCGTTGTGGTTCATGCCCCCATTGGATACGGCGGGCCGTTGCGGTGGCGTACGCGATTTCCGATACACCCGCGATACGACCGCGATGGACACGCTCCCCGGCATCAAGGAACCGGCGCAGGCGCCTTCAGTCGGTGATCTCCTCGTGCTCGTGGACGACGGGCTTGGGGATCTGCGTGCCCTCGCCGTAAAGGCTCCGGCTGAGCCTGGCCCGCAGCCGCTGCGTATGCCCCCCTGCGCCGGCGCCCATCGGCCTGTACTGCTCGTGCGCGGTCAGGGCGCGGAGCTGTTCCGGGCCGAGCGGCTCGTGGACCTCTCGGTACTCACCGTTCGGCATGCGCCTGATGACGCCGGTCTCGCGGCCGTGCAACACCTTCTCGCGGTCGCCGAGTTGAAGGCCGAGCGCCCATCGTTTCGTCACGGCGTAGACGGCGAACGGCACGACGAAGAGCCCGATCCGGACCGCCCATGTCACCGCGTTGACCGAGACGTGGAAGCGGGTGGCCAGCACGTCGTTCGCCGCACCGAGCAATGCCACGGCGTACACGCTGATCCACGCCGCGCCGAGTGCCGTGCGCACCGGCCGGTTCCGCGGCCTGTCGAGGAGATGGTGGTCCCGGTGGTCATCGGTGACCCAGGCCTCGATGAACGGGTACGCGCCCATGACCAGGAAGAGTCCGCCACCCACCGCCAGCGGTATCAGGTTGTCGAGGGCCAGGGTGTGGCCCCGGATGACGATCTCCCAGCCGGGCATGACCCGCAGGAGTCCGTCGGCCACGCCCATGTACCAGTCGGGCTGCGAGCCCGCCGTGACCTGGTCGGGGCGGTAAGGGCCGTACAGCCAGACGGGGTTGATCTGCGCGATCGAGGCGATGATGAGGATGACCCCGGCGACCAGGAAGAAGTACCCTCCCGCCCGTACGGCGAACGACCGGACGGGGATGCCGACGACGTTCCTCTCCGTGCGCCCGGGTCCCGGGTACTGCGCACGATTATGACGAATCGTCAGGAAGACGAGGGCGGCGAACAGTCCCGTCATCAGCGCGGGGAGCACCACCACGTGGATCGTGTTGAAGCGTGCGATCAGTTCGTCCCCCGGGAACTCACCTCCGAAAAGGAACATCGACAGGTACGTACCGACGATCGGTATCGAGAGAATGGTGCCGTTCACGACCATGAGCCCGGTCCCGGAGAGCAGGTCGTCCGGGAGGTCGTATCCCGTCAGCCCCTCGAACATGCCCAGCACCAGCAACAGGAAGACGATCACCCAGCTGATCTCCCGCGGTTTGCGGAAGGCGCCGGTGAAGAACATCCGCATCATGTGCGCGAAGAGGCTGGCGACGAAGATCAGCGCCGCCCAGTGGTGGGCCTGCCGGATCAGCAGTCCGCCGCGGACGTCGAAGGAGATGTGCAGGGTCGAGGCGAACGCCTCCGACACCATCTGCCCCCGCAGCGGTGCGTAACTCCCGTGGTATTCCACCTGCTCCATCGACGGGTGGAAATACAGCGTCAGATACACGCCCGTGAGGACGAGCACGACGAAGCTGTAGAGGGATATCTCCCCCAGCATGAAGGACCAGTGGTCCGGGAACACTCTGCGCCTGCTGTCCTTGAGCAGGCCGCCGACCCCCAGCCGCCCGCCGGCCCATGCGGCGAATCTGCTGCCCGTGGGATCTCGCCGCGATTCGTCCGGCCGGCTTCCGTCGTCCATTTTCGTACCACCATTCATGGATCGGATCACCCATGGCGGGTCTGCGGCAGGAGTGGCGGGTTCGCCGCCGCCTCCGCGATCTTCCGAGACGCCGCCTTCACCCCTAGGACCGAAAAATCGGCGCAGATGTGACATGAAGCGGCGAAGCAGGGCGCGTGGGCGCCATGTCACAAGATCCATGCCTGCCCGGTCTCCTCTTCGGAGCCGATGATTGCGAGCAAGTGCGTCCTTCACTTGTGAGCAGACCTCCTGCACTTCGACGAGGTCGAGCCTGCGGCCGCATTGTGTGGTGGCGTGCTCGAGGGAGGATGCGGTATGGACTATTCCGGGGACGCGGTGCCGCTCGCGGAGCTGCTGGACGAGCGTCGGCATCTGCTGGACGTCGCATGCCGGATGGTGGGCACCGGCAGTGCGGCGGAAGGCATCGTCGACGAGACCTACCGCCGGTGGTACGCGCTGTCCGACACGGCACGCGCGGAGGTCGCGACCCCTCTTTCCTGGCTCGCGACGACCACGGGTGACATCTGCCTGGCCCGGCTGGGCGGGCCGGCCGGGCCCGGCCGGGGCGAGAGCGCCGGCCCGGAGACCTGGCGGGCGGCGTTCTCGCACAATGACGCCTTCGGGAAGGCACCCGGTGCGATCACGGACACCACGGGGCGGACGGCGCCGGAGGGCGTCGCATTCGCCGGGGGCGCCGGGCGCGCGCGTCGGTGGCTCTGGACGTGGCGGTCGCGTCCCGGCACGCCGACCCGGCATGACGCGCTCGCCTGTGCCGTTCGTGAGGCCTGCGCGGCGGAGGATGCCACGCTGCTGGCGTCGCTGCTGTGTCCTGACGCGACGGCGGTCTTCGACGGCGGCGGCAAGGTCAGGGCGCTGGTCCGGCCTGTGCACGGGAGCGAGCAGGTCGCGCGCAGCCTGCTGACGCTCCTGGCCAGGCGGCCGCGCACGACCCTGGGCGCCCAGTCCGTGAACGGCCGGACCGGCCTGGTGGTGCGGTGCGACCACCAGGTCGCGGCCGTCATCAGCCTCGACATCGCGGGCGACCGTGTGCGGCGGATCTGGGTCGTGCTCAATCCCGACAAACTCCGGCTCTGGAACCGGTCCCCCGCCCCTTGAGGAACCCGGCGATCTTGTCCGGGTTCCACACCCACAACAGCGTGTGGATGCCGTCCGGCGAAGCGGCGACCGCCAGGAGCACGGTCGGCTCGCCGTCCCGGTGGACCAGCACCCCTGTGCGTCCGTTGGCTTCGACGTGCCGCAGTTCCACGTCACTCCAGAAACCCGGACGGCCGGTCGCCAGGTTCGCGACGCGCGCGCGGCCGAGTACGGGGACGCGGGCGGCCCCCCGGACACCGTTGCCGTCGGACAGGCTGACGGCATCCTGGGTGAGAAGGGCCTCCAATGAGGCGACGTCGCCCGTTCGAGCCGCTGAGACGAAGGCCTCGACGAGGCGCCGGTGCTCCGCCCTGTCGACAGGATCCCGCCGCTCGGCCGAGAGACGCCGGCGGGCACGGCTCACGATCTTCCGCACATTGACGACGCTGAGCCGGAGCATCTCGGCGATCTCCGGATAGTCGTAGGCGAAGGCCTCACGCAGTACGTATGCCGCGCGTTGGGTGGGGCTCAGCTTCTCCAGCACCAGCAGCAGGGCGAGCTCCAGTGCCTCCGCGCGCTGCGCGCCCAACGCCGGGTCCGCGCTGGTGTCGACGGGCTCGGGCAGCCACGGACCCATGTAGGTCTCCCGGCGCACACGTACGGAGTGCGTGACGTTGATGGCCAGACGGGTCGTCGTGGTCGAGAGAAAGGCCGCGGGGCTGACCACCGCCGAGCGGTCGGTCCTCTGCCAGCGCAGCCACACCTCCTGGACCACGTCCTCGGCCTCGGCCGCGCTGCCGAGCACGCGGTACGCGATGCCGAAGAGCCGCGGCCGAAGCTCCGCGAAGACCGAGGCCGCCTGGTCGAGGTCACGTGTCCCGGAGGACGGCTCGGGATCCATCAGTGCGCCGCCGTCTCCGTCCCTCCGTCCCCCTGTCGGTGACGCGACCACGCGGCCGCCGCGTGGTCGCGGACGGCACGGGCGACCGGACCCGGGAGATGCCCCGGAAGACGGCGACGTTGCCCGGCGCTGTGTGTCGCACGGCCCGCCCGGTGGCGGCCGTGGCCGCGACGGCTGAGGTCACTCGAAATCACTGCTGCTCCCCTCACATCTGCCAAAGAGACCGGGATTAATCCGTTCCTGTGACAGCACTGGGGCGGCAGGCCTCCCCGCCGGCCGTCGCCGCGGCCGGCTCCAGGCGGGTGACCAGGGCTTTCGCGGAGGTTTCAGGCGGTTGTGGGATCGCTCACGGGGCGCTCGTCGCGGCGCCGGGGATCACTGCCCGTGACGAAGGCGTCCCGCGGGTGCTGCACGGAGGCGAGGGAGACGAGGTCCCGGCCGAACAGGGCGGCGGTGAGCCAGACGGTGAGCACCCGGACCTTCCGCTCCCAGGTGGGCACGGCCAGTACGTGATAGCCCCGGTGCATCAGCCAGGCCGGGAGTCCCTTGATGACGACCCCCTTGTACTGGAAGATGCCCCGTCCCAGACCCAGCGTGGCCACGACGCCGAGACTGCTGTGGCGGTAGTCCCGGACCCTGCCCCCGCGCAGGTCGGCACGGATGTTCCTCGCCAGGAGCCGGCCCTGGCGCACCGCGTGCTGTGCGTTCGGTACCGTCCGGGCGCCCGCCACGGGCGATGCCAGGTCGGGTACGGCCGCGTCGTCCCCGGCCGCCCAGACGCCGGGCAGCGGGTCGCTGCCGGTGCCCACGCGCAGGTCCGGCCGGACGACGAGCAGGCCGCGCTCGTCGACCGGCAGGTCCGTGTGGTTGTGCACGACGGGGTTGGAGGCGTTGCCGGCGGTCCAGACGATCAGTTCCGAGTCGAACTCCTCTCCGCTGGAGAGCACGACGTGCCCGTCCTTGGCGGAGGTGAGCTGGGTGTTCAGGTGCACGCGCGCACCACGGCGCTCCAGGGAGCGCACGACCCAGGCGCCGGGCTTGCCGGTCACCTCGGGCAGGATGCGGTCCCGGGCCTCGACCAGGTGGAAGGACAGCTCGTCGAAGCTCAGTTCCGGGTAGGCCCTCAGCATCGCGGTCGCCAGTGACAGCAGTTCGCCGAAGCCCTCGACGCCGGAGAAGCCGCCGCCCACGAAGGTGACGGTCAGCAGCTTGCGCCGCTCGGGACCGGGCGGCAGGGAAGCGGCCTGGTCGAACGCGGTCAGCAGCCGGTCGCGGATGGCGACGGCCTCCTCCACGTGCTTCAGGCCGATCGCGTGCTCCGCCAAGCCGGGTATGGGGAAGGTCCGGGTCACGGCGCCGGCGGTGACCACGAGGATGTCGTAACGGAGTTCGCGGTCCGGCCCGTTCACCGGCCGGACGGTGACCGCCCGCTCCGCGCTGCGGATCTCGGTCACGCTCCCCGCGATCAGCCGGGTCTTGCGCAGGTGCCGTCGCAGCGAGACGGCGGCATGGCGGGCCTCGACCGAACCGGCCGTCACCTCCGGTAGGAAGGGCTGGTAGGTCATGTACGGGCGAGGGTCGACGACCGTGATCCTCGCTTCTCCGGGGCGCAATGACCTCTCCAGGCCCCAGGCGGTGTAGAAGCCCGCGTAGCCACCACCGACGATCAAGATCTCACGCATGATTCCCTCTGTCTTCGGTCCGTCACCAGGCAGACCGGACAGGGCGGGACGGTGTGACAGGCTGACGCCGCGTCAGTTCTCCTCGTGGCGGTCGGGGCGGACCTCGATGTGGTCGGGTTCGAGATCGAGCAGGACGCGGTGCCGGATGTCGAGGGCGGTGGTGAAGTCGCGCGGCAGCTGGAGCCGCCCGGCGCGGTCGACGGTGGCGTACTCGCGGGCGTGGGTGGTGGTGTTGCCCTGGTCGTCGGTGGTGGTGTGGCGCAGGACCTCGGAGGCGGTGCGGCCGTCGCGGATGGCGACGGTGCGGTCGACGGCCTGGGCGACGGCCTGGTCGTGGGTGACGATGACGACGGTGGTGCCCAGTTCCTGGTTGATGGCGCGGAAGGCGGCGAAGACCTGCTCGCCGGTGGCGGAGTCGAGCTGGCCGGTGGGCTCGTCGGCCAGGACGAGCGCGGGGTGGTTGGCCAGCGCGACAGCGATGGCGGTGCGCTGCTGTTCGCCGCCGGACATCTGCTGGGGGCGGCGGTCGGCGCAGTGGGCGACGCCGACCAGTTCCAGGAGTTCGGCGGCACGGGCGGCGCGGGCGTTGCGGCCCTTGACGCCTCCGGCGAGCTGCATGGGCAGGACGACGTTCTGCAGGGCGGTGAGGTAGGGCAGGAGGTTGCGGGAGGTCTGCTGCCAGACGAAGCCGACGACTTCGCGCTGGTAGCGCAGGCGGGTGCGGCCGTCCAGGGCGAGGAGGTCGAAGCCGGCGACGGTGGCGGCTCCGGCGGTGGGGGTGTCCAGTCCGGCCAGGATGTTCAGCAGGGTGGACTTGCCGGAGCCGGAGGCGCCGACCAGGGCCATGAGTTCACCCCGTGCGACCAGCAGATCCAGTCCTTGCAGAGCCTGGACCTCGACGCCCTGGGCGGTGAAGATGCGCACCAGGCGGTCGCAGGCGATGAGGGCGTCCTGTCCGTAGGCGGGGCGCTCGCGGTGCGCGGTGGCGCGCCGTTCGAGTTCCGCCAGGGACACGCCGCCCCCGGCGTCGCCGCCCGCGACCGCGCTCGTGCCGGTCTGGGTCATGTTGTCGGTCATGCTCGGTCCCCGATCCGCAGTTCCGTTCCTTCGCCGCGTCGCCCGGTGGCCCATGCCTGCACTGCCAGGACCGCGCAGGCCAGCGCGACGAGCGCGGCCGACGGCAGGAGCAGGGAGACGGGGTCGGTACGCAGCACCGCTGCCGAGACGTCGGTGGCGGGTGTACTAGTGCTGAAGGCCAGTGCCGTCAGGTCGACGCCCGGCCGCAGCAGCGGCACGGTGGCGACGCTGACCAGGATGCCGCCGACCGCGCCGAGCAGGACCTGCGGCAGCATCTCCAGCACCGCCAGGGTCTGCCGCTGCCGGCCGGTCATGCCCATGGTGCGCAGCCGGGCGAGCAGGGCCCGCCGCTGCGGCGCGTTGTGCATCAAGGAGAGCAGCAGCGCCAGCACGCTGTAACCGGCACCGGCCGCCACCGCCGCCAGATACACACCGCGCGCACCGGACTGCAGCGCCGTCGTGCTGCCGTAAGCGGTCCGCTCCTCCGAGCGGAGCAGGACCTGGACGTCGCGTGCCCCGGCACCGCGGACGGCCGCGCGCAGGGCCTTTCCGTCGATGTGTTCGCCGCTGATCAGGAGTGTCAGTGGACGCGTGGCCGAGGACACCGCACCCGGATGAGCGCGGTGCACGGACGCCTCGGAGACGATGACGAACTCACGGCCCGCGACGGCCGGTGTCTCCGGCACGGTGGCCGCAACACGGACGTCGAGGGCGCTCGCCGCGGTGTAGACGGTCGTCGTGCCGTGCCCGATCTGCCGGGCCAGTCGTGGTGAGGCGATGACCGGGGCCGGGCCGCGGCCCGGGTCGGCCAGTGCCGCGGCCGGGAACGAGGTCCCCACGCCGGTGTCCCGGGTGAGGCGCGCGTAGCGTCCGGGATCGACGATGAGGACGTCGTACCTGGTATTCGTCGCCTGGAGTATCTGCCCCGTCTCGACGCGTACGCCCAAGGTGTCGCGCACGCCGGGGACCCGGCGGACGCGGGCGTCCAGCCCCTCCGGGAGAGCCAGGCCCACGGTGGACTGCACCCGGGCGTCCGCCCCCACCTTGACGACCGCCGCGTGATCGCGTCCGCTCTCGACGCCGGCGAGGACCGAGCCCCCGAAGGACGTCACCGTCAGGGCGATCAGCACGGCCAGCAGCGGCAGTGCCGCGGTCGAGGGGGCGCGGCCCGCCCGGGCCACACCGATCTGCAGCACCGCACCGTTCAGGCGGGCGGCGGGACGGCCCAGGAGCCGTACGGGCAGCGGGTACACGCGCAGCAGCACCAGCGCGGCGATCAACGCCAGGAGGACCGGTGCCGCGGCCGTGAGCACATCGGCGCCGCCCTCGGCGGTGCCCCGCTGGCGCAGTGCGACCACCGCGCCCGCCACGATGACGGCGACCGTCAGCTCGGCCACGGTCCTGCGCCGCGACGGCCGGACCGCGATCAGGTCCTCGCGCTGTTCCAGCCGCGGCCTGCGGGCGGCGGCCAGCGCCCGTAGCGGCATGGCGAAGGTGGCCACGGCAGCGACGAAGGCTGCCGCGACCGCGGACGGCGCGGAGCGCTCGACCGGGAAGAGCAGCAGCGCGAGTCCCAGTCCGAGGGCCGCCGGCGGCACCGCGACCAGCGCGCTCTCGCCGATCAGCCGGGCGGCCAGATCCGGCAGGGCGATGCCCCGGGCGCGCAGAAGCGTCAACTCCGGCCGGCGGCGCGTCACCTGAAGGCCGGCGGCCATCAGGAGCACCACGGCGGCGACGGTGCCGACACCGACCGCGGCCACCAGGATCAGCGGCTGGGACGCGGCACGCTCACGCAGGAAGGGCGTCAGCAGGCCGGCCAGGCCCTCCTCCTCGACGGTCAGACCAGGCTGCTGGATCAGCTCCTGCAGCCGGGCGGCGTCAGGGCCCGCGTTGAGCGCGGAGATCCGGTCACGGGCCGCGGGGACGTCACGCGCGGTGAACGCCGCGATGTCGGCCGGGTGGTACCAGTACACCTGCGCGCCGTCGTGGAGACCGAGCAGGGCAGCCGTGGCGTCCGGGGAGATCAGCGCGGTGAAGTGCCAGTAGAACTTCGGGTCGGCGTCGGGCCTCGGGCGCACGGTGATCAACGTCGGCGCGCGCAGGTCGGGTCCGGCGTCCCAGTAGGCGTTTTCCGGGGACCGGGGCGACACGATTCCGGTGACCCGGACGGTCAGGTCGGAGCCGAACGAGTCCTGGAGGTGGATTGCCGAACCCGGATGCAGCCGCATGACCTTGGCGGTGCGGTCGGTGACGGCCGCCTCGACGACAGAGGTGTCCTCGGCGCTGTCATAGCCGGGCCCGGGCAGCCGTCCCGAGACGATCCGGGTACGGCCGGCGAGGTCCGCCTGCGCGAACAGCGTGGCCTGCGGATTCAGGCTCTTGGAGGGGCGCGGCAGGCCGGGGTCGACGGCCGGGGTGGCGTCGGCGCTGCGCACACCGTAGACGGTCTGGGTCTTGTCCAGCGCGAGCGGCTTCCGGACGACCTGTTGGAACGCTCCCTCGGTCCTGGCGACCGCCTGCGGGGTGATCAGTTCCTCGGCGCCGTTCGGAACGGACAGCCGCGACACGCCCAGCGACATCGTGACACTGCGGCCGGCCAGTGGCGCCTGCCGGAGCGTGTCGCGCAACGCGTCGTTCTCGTACCCGTCCACGGCGCGCGGCAGCACCGCCGCCAGGAACGCCGTCACCAGCACCAACGCGGCCAGGGCCGCGGCACCGCCGGGGGCGGCCCGCAACCGGGCGCGGATCCAGGACACGTCGCCGTGACCGAGTGGACTCAGCGGTTCGGTCATGTCACTCCCCTCCTTGACGACGCAGCGCCTGGACCGTGTCGGTCGACCTCAGCGCCATCAGCGCCACCACCAGCAGCGGCACCACGGCCACGACGGCCAGCAGTTGAAGGACCGACCCGGACGGCAACTCCACCCGCACCGACGGCACCGGACTGTCCGCCCCTGAGGTCAGGACGATCAGCGGCACCACCAGCCGGGTCAGTACGGCGCCCAGCACCGTCCCCACCGCGACCGCGACCAGCACCAGCAGACCCTGCTCGGCAGCCACCACCCGGGCCAGCGAACGCCGCGGCGCACCCAGCGCGGCCAGGATGGCGGTCTCCTCCGCCCGCTCCCGCATCGCACCGATCGCCGCCACCGCGAAGCCGACGGCCGCCAGCACCGTCGCCGCCACCACCGCGGCGGGCAACGCCGACAGGGGACCTGCGCCGAGCGGGTCGCTCCGCAGCTCGGCCCGTTCCTCGTCGCGGGCCAGGACCGAGGTGATGTCGCCACGGGCCCGCAGTCCGGACGCCACACGGGAACCGGCGCCCGGATCGGTCGCGATCCACCACTCGCCCGGCTGCCACGCGCCCTGGTCGCGGGCGGCCAGCGCGCGGTTCACCGTCCGCAGGTCCAGCAGGAGCGCACCGCCGTCGGTGTCGGCCGACACCGCGCCGGTGGTGGGCAGCGCCCGTAGCGCTCCGGCGATGCGGACGGTCAGTTTCACACCCCGCACATCGACGCTCACCTCGTCGCCCACGCGTGCGTCGACCGCCCGCAGGAACGCGTCGGTGACCACCGCGGGCACATCGCCCTTGAACGCGCTGCCGGCGCTCAGACCCACCGTGGCACCGTTGGATCCGTTCGGAAAATCGTCCGCGTAGGCCAGCGACCCGGTGTCGTAGCCCACGGTCAAGGGAGTGCGGTGATCGGAGCGCGGCGTCTGCGCCCACGTTGTCGGGCTGCCTGCCGTGTCGTCGGCGTCGGGTGCCTCGGTCCGTGTGCGGGCACTCCACGCAGCACCGTCGGGCACGGGCACCGCCTTCGTGGCTCCGTCCGCGGCCACGGCGGTCAGTGTCGTGAGCGAGAGCCGGTGGTGCTCGTTCTCGCCGGGTAGGAGGAAGTCGGCCTCGAGACCGTTGAGGCGCAGCGGTCCGGCCGGTCCGGTGCCGGGTGCCCGGCCGGCCTCACCGGCGAAGTCCGCCTCCAGCACGTGCCGCCGTCCGTCCGCGGGAAGGTCGCCCAGCGCAAAGGTGTAAGGCGTTCCGTAGCGGTCGACGAAAGTCGCCGATATGCGGTCGGTGCGGCTGCTCGTGGTCGCTCGCCCATAGCCGTCCACGGCCTCCAAGCTCATGGTCATCCGAAGCCGGGCCGCGTCCCTGGGCAGCACGAACCCTTGTGCTCCGGCATGGGCCTCCCGCTCTGGCCGCAGGCTCCGCAGTACGGTCGCCAGAGGTCTGTCCGCCAGATCCTCGCGCAGCCGCATCACACCGGCCGCCGTCCCGGCGTCCACGGCGAGCACGGTCGCCTCGCGGTCCCCGGGAAGCGGCACCGACGAACGGCCCGCGGGCGTCACAGCGGTGACACCGCGTATGCCGTCGTACACCCCGCCCTGTCCGAAGGGCGGGGTGGACGTCCCGGTCACGCGGACGTCCGCGCCCACCGCGAAGTCCGCCTGGTCGCTCTGCGAACGCGTCCAGCTCGCGCTCTCCCCGATGGCGAAGATGCTGATCGACATGGCGAAGACCAGCAACAGCGCGGGCGTGGTCCCGCGTCCGGCCCGCCGGGAGAGCTGCCAGCCGGCCAGCGCCGCCGCCAGACCCCGGACCCTGGCCGCGCGCCGCTCGCCGATCCGGGCGGCCACAGGCAGCAGGCGCAGGGTGAGCACGGCGCCCGCGAGCAGGCACAACGCCGGCGCGACCACCAGGACCGGATCCACACCCAGGGCCCCGCCGCTGTCAGCCGTGAGCACGCCCGATCCGCCGGCTCGGCGGGAGAGCTGCCAGAACGCCAGGACTGCCACGACCAGCAGGCCGATGTCGGCCCCGGCGCGCACTGGGCCGGGCAGCGCCCGCCGGCCGTCGCCTGCCGCCTGCTCACCCGCGTACGACCCTGGGCGCCTCAGCGACGGTGCCAGCACGATGAAGGCGCAGACGGCCGCGGTCAGAACGGCCACCCACCAGACGTCGGAAGAGGCCGTGTTCAGCGTCACCCCGGCGCGGGCCAAGGCCCCGTGCGCGGCCAACTGGCGCACCATCGCTCCGGCCAGCAGCGGCGCCGCAACGGCGGCGGGCACCGCGAGGAGAAGCGCCTCGGTCGTGGCGAGCCCGGCGACACGGGCGCGGGAGCCTCCGCGGGCACGCAGCCACGCGGTCTCCCCTGAGCGTTCGGCCGCCAGCAGTCCGGAGACCAGGAACAGCGCCAGCCCGGCCAGCAGCCCCAGTTGCAGCGCGACGACGAGCAGCGTGGAACGGCTCACGAACAGGGTCCGGTTCAGTTCGTCCAGCAGATCCGGCAGCTCGCTGGTCGCCACGACCTCGCCGTCCGGCCCCAGATGGCCAATGCGCGTCACCGCCTGCCGGACGCCCGCACCGAGACCGTCCATGCGCGCCGTGGTGATGGTGGCGAAATCCGCGCGTCCTTGCCAGACGACCTCGGCCGCCGGAACACGGCCCGGCGCAAAGGCGGCCGGATCGACGAGCATCGGCCCGTACGTGGTGAACGACAGGGTCTGCGTCCCCCGGCCGGCCAGCGGGTCCAGCCGCCAGTAGGAGGACTCCGGGTCGGTCGGCCGGTAGGTACCGGTGAGCCGCACCTTCAAGGTCCCGCCGCCGAGCCGGTCGGCCAGCGTGACCCCGTCGCCCGGCCGCAACTTCAGCGCGGCGGCCGCCGACTCGGGCAGGGCCACCGGAACGGGCCCCTCCCCCGGTGGTGGCCCGGGAAGGGCACCGGAGACGACCGTCACCCGCGACGGGTCCAGCGTGGCGAGCACGGTCAAATCCGGGTTGCCCGAGTCCGGCGCGCCCGGTGGCCGCAGGCTCGGCGGTAGACCGTATGCGCCGGAACGGGTGCTCCTGGCCACGGTCACCGGCAACCCGTCGAACGCGCCGGTGACGGCCTTGCTTACCGCGTCGTCCACGTCCGGACGGTCGTCGCCCTTGGCGTCCTTGGTCACCTCGACGAGCGTCCGGCCGGACGACGGGTCCTGCAGCGCGCGCCGCAGTCCCGCGTCACCGACCGACGCACCGAAGGCCGCTAGCGCCGCCACCGTGCACGTCGTCAGCACGATGGACAGCAAGGCGGCGCCAAGGAGCAGCCGGTGGGCGCGCAGCCGCAGCAGTACAAACCTCGGCAACTGTCCCCAACCCTTGTCTTCCGCAACCGCGGAAGCGACTTCGGCTCCGTTCACTGCGCCGGCAGTGTGGTTGCTGCGGAGATCCGGACGGTACGGCCACAAGTCGCAGCGCGCGTAACGAGCGACGCCCCAGCAGTCCGTTCGGATGCGGGGTGATCATCTCATTGGAACGCACTCTTGCCAATGATTGCCGTGAAATCCCACTGTGCCCATCATCACGTTGCGATATGCAGTCACGCTGTAGCTGCCCTTGTGAGCTCTTGAATAGGGTGACCGCCATGAGTAGCGGACTGCTGGACCGACAGGGAGAGCCGGCCGGGGGCGGCACGGTTTCCGACGCGATGGTCGTCGTCGAGGACCTGGTGCGCACCTACGGCAGCGGGGACACGGCCGTGCACGCGGTGCGGGGTGTGTCGTTCAGCGTGGCGCGTGGCGAACTCGTCGCCCTGAAGGGGCGTTCGGGGTCCGGCAAGACGACGCTGCTCAATCTCATCGGCGGGCTGGACCGGCCGGACTCCGGCACCGTCCGCATCGACGGCACCGAACTCGCCGGGCTCGGCGAACGCGAACTGCTCGCCCTGCGCCGGGACCGCATCGGCTTCGTCTTCCAGTCCTTCGGCCTGCTGCCGATCCTCACCGCCGCCGAGAACGTCGGGGTTCCGCTGCGGCTGCGCAAGGCCGACCGCACCGAACGTGAGGAACGCGTCGACCTCCTGCTCACCCTCGTCGGCCTGGAAGGGCACGCCGCCCAGCGCCCCGGAGAGCTCTCCGGCGGCCAGCAGCAGCGCGTGGCCATCGCCCGCGCCCTGGCCAACCGGCCGGCCCTGATCATCGCCGACGAACCGACCGGCCAGCTCGACGCCGACACCGGTCGTGCCGTCATGGAGCTCCTGCGCGCCGTCGTGCGCAGCGAGGGCGTCGCCGCCCTCGTCGCCACCCACGACCCCGGGCTCCTCGCCCTCGCCGACCGCGTCATCGAACTCCGCGACGGCTCCCTCCTGGACGACGTGGACGACGCACCGGCCGGCGAAGGCCCCTCGGCCTGACCATGTGGCGGGCGCGGGCGCGAACGCCTGGCCTCAGCCGGCTCGGCTCACCTCAGGTGACCTCAGGTGAATTCACACGCAACAGGCGTCACACAACCGGTGACGCCGTTCGCGGATTGCCGGCCTCGGCGGCCTCGGACGCCGGCTCCGCCACCACAGGGGCCCGGGGCATTCCGCGCTCCTGAGCCGCGGGCGGCGCTTTCCCCGACGCGGGTGTCATCACACGACGTTGGGAACGTGTGAACGCCTTTGCCCGATCGGCCGTGTCCGATGTCACGGACGGCCGCGCCATCCGGTCTACAGGATAGGGGACAAAACATACGATCTCGGCACACCCGGATGGGAGTTCATCACCCCGGTGCGGTCGCTGGATTCAGAAGGGAGATGAGAGGCCATGCTGCTGGAGATGACCGGACGCGACCTTCCCCTGGACACCTTCGCGAACAGCCCCGACGTCGAGGCAGGGTCTCGTACCCCGTGCCACGCCTTCGGTGAGGGCCCTTCCCCTCAGGCGGACCGCACACAGACCCGCGAACCCACCCACGACCACGACAAGTGGCTCGTGGGGTTGCAGACCCGGACCCCGGGCCCGCGCGACATCTGGCTGTTCTACATCGTGGACGAGGCGTTCGACGCCGACCACGCGGTGTACCTGGCACTGGTCCGCGCCAACAGCGCGCCGGAGCGTGCCGCCCGGGACGGGGCCCTCATCAGAGGCAGGGGCGTGGAGGTGCACCAGATCCACCGGGATTCGCTCGGGCACCTTTCCCTGGTGCGCTGCGCCTGACCCCTCCCCCCTGAACCACCTGTACCCCCCGCGCAGCCCTCGGCGCCCAGCGGTCCGCACCGCTGAGCGCCGGGGGCTGTCGCATGCGCACCCCCGCTACCGACAACTTCCCCATCCTTGACAATTATTTTTGTCGGTCGCATCCTGGGACCGGAACGGAACGGTCACACCACACACCTCCAGGACACCGAGGAAACCGACTCATGCGCACTGTCATCAGCACGGCTTTCATCTCGCTCGACGGCGTCGTGGAGGCGCCCGGCGGCGAGCCCGGCTACCGGAACTCCGGATGGACCTTCAAGGAGGTCGCGTTCGTCCCCGAGGCGTTCGAGATCAAGGGACGGGAACAACTGGAGTCAACCGCGATCCTGATGGGCCGGGTCAGCTACGAGGCGTTCAGCACGGTCTGGCCGGCCATGGAGGAGTTCGCGCACTACAAGACGCTGCCGAAGTACGTCGTCTCGACCACCCTCACCGAGGACCGGCTGGTCTCCGACTGGGGCGAGACCACCATCCTGCGCTCCCTCGACGAGGTCGCCGCGCTCAAGGAGTCCGACGGCGGCCCGATCATCGTCCACGGCAGCGCCACCCTGAACCACGGCCTCTCGGACGCGGGCCTGATCGACCGCTACCACCTGCTCGTCTACCCGCTGCTGCTCGGCGCCGGCAAGCGCCTGTTCAGCACCACGGACAAGGACACGCAGAAGCTGAAGCCGGTCGAGCACGAGGTCTACAGCAACGGCGTGCAGAAGCAGGTCTTCGACGTCGTCCGCTGAGGACGCTCCGCGCATCCCGCTCCGCCACGCCCCGCCCCGCCCCGCCCCGCCCCGCCCCGCCCCGCCCCGCCCGCGAGGGCGTGGGTGCCAACGCGGGCCACAGGAAGCCTCCTTGCCTCTTGATCACCGCCGCAAGAGACTGGTGTCCTTCGGATTTCGGTGTGGAACGGCGGGGGAGACGAGCGATGACCACGACGAGAATCGGCGCCGTCCAGGGGGCGGACGGACCGCCGCCGCCCGCGGCGAAGGTCGGCCGGAGTCTGCTGGTGGGGGCGGTGCTGGTCGTTTCGTCCCTGGCCGCCGCGCTGATCTGCCACTTCCTCTTCAGTACCGTGCTGCCCGACCAGCGCACCCGGTACCGGGAGTACCAGGCGGCCGACACGTGCCCGGCCCGCACCGAGATACCGAGGTGGGAGGACTGCCTGCGGAAGGTCGCCTTCACCGTCGAGAGCACCCGGAACGCCGCCAAGGACAAGAAGGCGACCCTGCTCGGTCCGGAGCCCTTCCCGAGAACGACCGTGTACTTCGGCAACGGGGGGCCGGTCCTGAGCGAGCTTCAGCGGGGGGACCGGGTCACCGGCACCGTCTGGCGCGGCGTCGTCGTGGTGATCGCCGACAGAGACGGTCGGCAGAACTCCAGCGACGCCCCTCGCGACGAACTCCAGGCGACAGCCGCCGCCGGCACGTTGGCGGGGCTGCTGGCGGCGCTGGGTCTGACCTTCGGTGCGGTGCGTCTGGCGAGGCCGCGCGACCCCGGACCCTTCACCTGGCGCCCGTTCGGCAAGTGGCTGCTCATCGTCTCGGCGGCCGCCTGCGTCGTCGTCGGTCTGATCACCGTGTGGACGGGCCTGCCGTGGCCACTCGTGCCCGCCGTCTGCGGGACGGTCGTCGCGGGTACGGCGTACTTCCTCCACCGGGACCTGCGGCTCGGACGGGTCGGCCCGTAGGACAGGGCACGCATCGCGCGCCACAGGTTCGAACCCCCGAGGTGTGGCGGCCGTCACGGGACAGGTCGTCCCTGGTTGCCGATCATGCGTCCCTGTTTCCTGAGGCGTATGAACGACTCGACGCAACACCCCTTCCCCGCTCCCGCCCACTGGATCGACGGACGTGCCGTGCCCACGGACGGACCGTTCCTCGACGTGGTCGACCCCGCCACCGGCGCGGTCGTCGCGACGGTCCCGCAGGGCACCCCCGAGGACGTCGACCGCGCGGTGGAGGCCGCCACGGCGGCCTTCCCCGGATGGGCGGCCACGGCGCCCGAGGAACGTGCGGCAGTGCTCAAGCGTGTGGCCGAGGGCATGCAGGCACGCACCGAGGAGATCGCGGCGACGATCACGGCCGAGATCGGCGTTCCGATCTCGTTCTCGCGCATGGCGCAGGCCGCGTTCCCGGTCGTCGCGACCACCGCGAGCATCACCGTCGCTGAGGACTTCCCCTGGACGGAGGAGATCGCCAACTCCCTGATCGTGCGGGAGCCGATCGGCGTGGTGGGCGCCATCACTCCCTGGAACTTCCCGCTGCAGCAGCTGGTCACCAAGGTGGTCCCCGCGCTGCTGGCGGGCAACAGCGTGGTGCTCAAGCCCTCCGAGATCGCGCCGCTCACAGCCATGATCTTCGCGGAGATCGCCGCCGGGGCCGGCCTTCCCCCGGGTGTCCTCAACGTCGTGCACGGCACGGGACCCGTCGTCGGTGAGGCCATCGCCTCGCACGCCGGCATCGACATGGTGTCCTTCACCGGCTCCACGGCGGCCGGAAAGCGCTTGTCGGCCGTCGCCTCCGGAACCGTCAAGCGCGTCGCCCTGGAACTCGGAGGCAAGGCGGCCCACATCATCCTTCCGGACGCCGACGTCAAGGGCGCCGTCCTCCGCGGCCTCGGCTACGCCTGGAGCAACGCGGGTCAGGCGTGCGGCGCCTGGACCCGCATGCTCGTTCCGGCGGAACTGCACGACGAAGTCGTCGAGTTGCTGCGCGAGGCCGCCGCCGCATACACGGTGGGTGATCCCGCCGACGAGAGCACCCGGATCGGCCCGCTGGCCTCCGAGCTCCAACGGCAGCGCGTGGAGGCCTACATAGAGCGCGGCATCGCCGACGGTGCCACCCTGGTGTTCGGCGGGCCGGGGCGCCCGGAGGGTCTGGAGACCGGCGCCTACGTCAGGCCGACCGTCTTCGGACACGTCGACCCGGATTCGGTCATCGCGCAGGAGGAGATCTTCGGCCCGGTCCTCGTCGTCATCCCGTACACCGACGACGATCACGCCGTGACGATCGCCAACAGCACCATCTACGGCCTCAGCGCCTCGGTCGCGGGCGAGCCCGAGCACGCGCTGGCCGTCGCCCGCCGCATCCGCGCGGGCCAGGTCGACGTCAACGGGGCGCAGCACAACTTCCTGGCGCCCTTCGGCGGCTACAAGCAGTCGGGCAACGGACGCGAGATGGGCCGGGCCGGCCTTGAGGAGTTCCTGGAGACCAAGGCCATCACCCGCTGACCGCGGCGTCATTCCCGCCTCGCATCGCGGTGTCACGATCACCGCGATGCGGGGCCGGCATCGTTCGGGGCGCGGGGCCATGGGCCCGGGAATGAACTTAGGCTAGCCTTCCCTCATGGCGAAGATCCCGCGGCTCCCACCGAAGAACCCCCGGCTGTTCCGCGCCGAGGTCGTCCGCACCGAGCGGATCTCCCCCTCCATCCACCGCGTGACCGCCACCGGCCCGGATCTCGCCGAGTTCCCGTGGATGGGCTACGACCACTGGTTCCGCCTCTTCATCACACTGCCCCACCAATCCACCCTGCGCATGCCGGAGTTCACCGGCGCCCGGTGGTGGTACCCGTATCTCGCCATCCCCGAGGTCGAACGTCCGCACTGCGCGAACTACACCGTGGCCGGCCACCGCCCCGAAGCCGCCGAAATGGACATCGACTTCGTCGTCCACCGCCTGCCGACCGGTGAGGTCGAAGGCCGCGCCGCGATCTGGGCCTGCGCCGCCCGCCCCGGCGACGAACTGGCCATGCTCGACCAGGGCATCACGTTCGACTGCCCGGAAGACGCGTCCGAGGTGATCGTCGTGGCCGACGAGAGCGGGCTGCCCGCGATCACCGGGATCCTGCGCTCCCTCCCCCGCCACACCGTCGGCCGGCTCATCCAGGAAGTCCCCACCGCAGGCGACCGGCGCGACCTCGACGCCCCGGCCGCGATGACCGTCACCTGGGTCGTCCGCGACGACGCGCACGCCGTACCCGGCCACGCCGCACTCGGCGAACTCCGCAGGCACACCACCGTCGACACCGCCGCCTACGCCTTCATCGTCGGCGAATCCGGCCTCTCCACCAAGGGCCGCAGACACCTGCACCGCGCCGGCCTCCCCAAAGACCGCATCACCTTCACAGGCTTCTGGAAGCACGAGGTCCGCCAACCGGCCTGAGCACGTACCTCAGTCGACGAAATACTGGTCGTGCCGGTCGAAGAACTCGGCGCGCTCCCCCTCCGTCGCGTCGCCCAGCTTCGACACCTTCTCGAAGAACTCCTCACGCGGTGCGCCCGGCGTGAAGAGCAGCAGCATCTCGGCCGGGGTGTCGGAGTCGTTGCGGAAGGCGTGCAGCCCGCCCTGCGGAACGTGGAGGAAGTCACCCTCCCGCGCGTCGACCCACGCCTCTCCGTTGAACAGCCGAACCGTTCCGTTGAGGATGAAGAAGGACTCCGAGATGGTCCGGTGGTAGTGCGTCTTGGGGCCACCCGACTTCGCCGCCAGCATGACCCGGTAGAGGCCGAACTCACCGTGTGTGAGGTCGGTCGACGCGAGGTAGCGGATGGCCATGCCGCGCCCCGTTTCACCGACATCCGGCGCGGGGTCGGCCGGCAGGAAGTGCGCGTTGACCTCGCCTCCGTCGCCGAAGTACACCTGCTTCGGGTACGACATGCGAACCATCCCCTCGCCGCCGGGCTCAGCAGTATCCGTTGTGCAGGAAGCGTCGCTGGGAGGGCTGTCCGATGTCCAGCCTGATCTCGACGGCGCTCGGCAGCTGGTCGAACCTCGCGTTCGGGACGATGAACTCCCGTCCGGTGTACCTCTGCTGTACCGACTGCTTCCACGCGGGCCTGCAGACGAAGGGGTTCGCGTAGGTGTTGTAGCCGATCCCGACCCCGGTGTTGAGGAATCCCGCGTCCTGGCACTGGTAGAGCACGCCGCGCAGGGCGGCGGCGTTCCCGGGGCCCCGGTACCGCTCGGCGAAGTTCCGGAAGCAGGACTTGGACTCACCGGTGTCGTACGGAGAGGGTCCGGCGGCGGCGATCGCGTCGAGGAAGGAGCGGTTGCATCCGATCCTCGCCGAGAAGTCCTTGCCGTCGAGCAGTGCGGACCTGCGGCAGCCGGTCACGGTCTGGAACGCGCCGACGACGTCCTCGCGAGGGGCGAGCCGGGAGTAGTCGTAGGCGAGCTGGACCTGGCCCCGGAGCGGGTACGCCCCCGTATTGCCGAACTCCTCGTCGAGCAGGCGGAACCACGTCTCGAAGGCCGGCACCTGGGCCCGGACGCCGGGCGGCAGCGTGTAGACCTCGAGATCGGTCTCGGTGGACCAGGTTTCCAGGCCCGGGTATCCGACGTACGACAGGATGCCGATGCCGACCTTCTCCGGGCGGTTTCCGTACAGCTTGCGCAGCTTCAGATAGCGCTCGAGATTCGTGTTGGATCCTGCCCACGCGTACCAGAAGCCTGGGGCGTACAGCGTGGTGTCGCCGCGGGCGTGGGTGGTGGCGAACAACGACGGCGAGACGCAGCGGACTTGCCGGGCGTCCCAAGCGGCCTTGTACTCGGCCGGCGTGGCGACGCAGCCGGACGGAGCACCCGCCCCCGTGGACCGGGTTTCCGGCAGTGCGCCGGGCGCGCTCGCGAGGACGAGGGCACAGGCCGCGAGGACGGCGAACGGGCCCGCGGCCCGGCCGGCCCTCGGATGCTTGAGGCCCATGGGTTCTCCCTGAAGTCGGTGAGGGGGCGCCCGCAGAGGCGGACCCGGAGGTTCTTGATCTGCTGCGATCAGTCTTGGGAGCAGGGCGGCTCCGGGCCACTCGGATGAGCCAACCGGCGCACCGGCCCCGGCGCCCACCGCCCGGGCCTGACGGAGAGTGGGGGCGGGACACACGAACCCCTCTGAGGCGGGCGCCGCGGCCCCCCACGCAACGGTCGCGCCCGGCCGTGCGGACCCCAATACCGCCATCCCGCACGCCAGTTGTCCCACCGTTCACAAGGCACTCGTCTCTCGGACGGCGCCCGTTCGGTCCCCGTCGGAAGTCTCACTCCGGCCTGTCAGAACGACCCCAGGACGGACTTCGTGATCGCATCACGTACGCCCCGGCGACGCCGCAACCTGCGCCGCCTCCTCGTCGGCCTCGCCGGCCCGGCGATGGTGGCCGGCACACTGGTCGCCTCCCCCGCCCACGCGGCCCCCGCCGACGACATCCGGATCAACGAGGTCGTGACCACCGGAGACGTCAACGACTCGATCGAGCTGTACAACAAGGGCACCGGCACCGTCGACATCTCGGGCTGGATCCTCAAGGACGACAACAAGAGCTCGAAGTACAAGATCGCGTCCGGGACGACACTGGCACCCGGCGGGTTCCGCGCCTTCGACGTGCACGACGCGTTCGGCCTGGGCTCCGACGACCAGGCGCGCCTGTACCTCGCCGACGGCAGCACGCTGGTCGACAGCTTCAGCTGGGACGACCACTCCGATCCGTCGTGGTCGCGCTGCCCCAACGGCACCGGCGCGTTCGGTGAGGCCGAACTGACCCTCGGCGCCGCTAACGACTGCGGCACCGGCGGGGGCGGCGGCACCTCTCCGGTGGCCTGGCCGGGCAGCGGCTCGGTGGCCACCGCCGACGCCTCGAACGTATTCGGTTCGGACCTGAGCGGTCTGTACCAGGAGGGCGGCGTCCTGTGGGGAGCCCAGAACTCCGGGAAGCTGTGGCGACTGGTCCCGAACGGCTCCGGCGGCTGGAAGCCCGACACCGCGAACGGCTGGACCTCCGGCAAGACGCTCCGCTTCCCGGGTGGCTCCGGCACCCCTGACAGCGAGGGCGTCACCGTCACCGGCGCCGGTTCCACGGGCGGCGTGTTCGTCGCGAGCGAGCGCAACGGCGACTCGTCCGGCACGAGCCGCCTCTCCGTTCTCCGCTACGACGTCAGTGGCACGGCCACGTCGCTGACCGCAACGAAGGAGTGGAACCTGACCTCCGGTCTGCCCTCCGTCGGTTCCAATCTCGGCTTCGAGGCGATCACCTGGGTCCCGGACGCCACTCTGACCGCCTCCGGGTTCAAGGACGAGTCGACCGGCGCGGCCTACGACCCGAACCGGTTCGCCGCGCACTCGGGCGGGGTGTTCTTCGTCGGTGTCGAGGGCACCGGCATGATCTACGGCTACGTCCTCCAGGACGCGGGCACCTTCACCCGCGTGGCGTCCGTCAGCAGCGGGATGGCCGGCGTCATGGACCTGCAGTGGGAGCCGCAGGCCTCCCGCTTGTGGGTCGTCTGCGACGACACCTGCAGCGGCCAGCACCGGACCATGGGGATCAACACCTCCGGGGCCTTCGCCACGACGGCGGTCTACAACCGTCCCAGCGGCATGGCCAACATCAACAACGAGGGCTTCTCGGTGGCCCCGGCCGGTGAGTGCGTCTCGGGCTCCAAGCCCGTCTACTGGGCCGACGACAGCAACACCAGCGGTCATGCGCTCCGCAAGGGCACCATCACCTGCTGAGCATCACCTGGTGACGCCGGTCGACGCCCACTGGCCGGCTGATCGCACGACACAACCGCGGGCCCTGCTCCTCCCGGGCAGGGCCCGCGGTGCTGTTCCGAACAGGTCCGCCCGGCGGCGGACACGTCTTCGGGGATCAGACCTGAGCCTGCCCGTGGTCGACCGGCAGGTTCACCCCGTTGATCCCGCTCGCGTCGTCCGAGGCAAGGAAGGTGACGGCCGCCGCCACTTCCCTGGGCATGACATTGCGCCCACCGGGCATCGCGGTCGCAAGCATGGCGAAGAACTCCTCGACGTCTCCCCCGCCGACGAGCCGCGCGAGGCCCGGAGTCTCGGTGACACCGGGGCTGACGGCGTTCACCCGGATCTTGCGCGGAGCCAGCTCCTGCATCCAGGAGCGAACGAGATTTCGGCCCGCCGCCTTGGTGGCCGCGTACACGCTGCGTCCCGAGCCGCCCTTGGCCTCGTCGACGGATGAGGTCACCACAATGGTTCCGCCCTCTGCCAGCAGAGGCAGAGCCTTCTCCACGGTGAAGATCAGCCCTCTGAGATTGATGTCGAGATGGCGGTCGACATGATCCTCGGTCAGCGAACCCAAGCCTGCGCCCTCGGCTATCGCCGCGTTCGCGAACAGGACGTCGATGCGGCCATGCCTCTCGGCCACCTGCTCGTACAGGCTGTCCAGATCGGCTGGACGTGCGACGTCGGCCCGGACTCCCAGCGCTTTTCCGCCGAGTCGCGCGACGGCGTCGTCGAGCACCTGCTGTCGGCGGCCGACGAGGACGACGGCCGCTCCTTCGGCCACGAACCGCTCGGCCGTGGCGAGTCCGATGCCCGTGGTTCCTCCGGTGATGACGGCGACACGGCCGTCGAGCACTCCCGGCACGCTGACTCCTTCTTTCCTCGGTTGATGTCCGCATGAGGACTCCGAAGCCGGCCACGCGCCGCGCGGGGGCGTGCCCGGCCGGCGGGACGTGATCCCGGCGTGTGAATCGACCTCGGGGGGGGGTGAGCCGCCCGCCTCGGCCGTGGTCGCAACCCTCGCATGATTTCGAGGATTGTCAAATTCTAAAATCGTTGTAGTGTGGGGTGATGCGAGGCCTGAACCACCCCACCCGCGACTCGATCACCCTGACGACCGTGCTTGCCGCCCTGTCGGACCCCGTCCGGCTCGACGTGGTACGCCAGCTGGCCGCGTCGGGTGGCGTGGTGTGCGGGCAGTTCGACGCACTGGAGCAGGTGAGCATGTCGACGCTGTCCCATCACCTGAAGGTGCTGCGCGAAGCCGGAGTGATCCGCGTCGAGCGCCGTGGAAGCTTTCGGCAGCACGAGCTGCGCCACGACGACCTCGAAGAGTTGTTCCCCGGTGTGCTCCGAGGGGTCGTGGCCACCTTCGGGTTGTCGCTTCCCGACCTCGCACAGACCACCCGCTGACCGACCGGAATCAGTACTGACCGAAGTCAGGGCTGCGGCCGCGGCGGCTCGCCGACGGCTCCCGCAGGCACGGCCTTCCGGCGCCCTCCGTCCGGAGTCCGCCGCGGGACCGCCGTCCACGCACACGACCAGGAAGCATCCTGATGCACGAGAACGAGATCGCCCTCACCTACATCGGTGGCCCCACCGCACTCCTCGAGTACGGAGGCCTGCGCTTTCTCACCGATCCCACCTTCGACGAGCCCCGGACCTACGAGCCCCGCAACGGCGTTACGCACACGAAGACCCATGGCCCGGGCATCGCACCGGCCGACCTCGGAACGGTGGACGCGGCGCTGCTCTCGCACCACCACCACGGGGACAACCTCGACATCCGCGGTGCCGCACTCCTGCGGGAACTGCCCCTGACGATCAGCACCACCAAGGCCGCGCAGGATCTCGGCGGCACCGTGGAGGGTCTTGAACCGTGGCAGTCCCGGCTCCTCGGTGACGTCACCGTCACCGCCGTCCCCGCGCTGCACGGCCCGCCCGGATCCGAGGGCCGGGGCCCTGTGAACGGATTCGTCCTCCAGGCCGCCGGCGCACCCACCCTCTACATCAGCGGGGACAACGCCTCGCTGCTGTACGTCGAGACGATCGTCCAGCGCTTCGGGAGGATCGAGATCGCGCTCCTGTTCGCCGGCGCCGCCCGTCTGCCCGTCGCCGAGGGAGACCTCACGCTCTCCTCCGCCGACGCCGCTCGGGCCGCCCACATCCTGGCGAGTGACACGGTCGTGGGACTCCACACGGAGGACTGGGCCCATCTCACCGAGAGCAGGGACGACTTCCGAAACGCCTTCGCGGGCAAGGGTGTCCACGTCGAGACCCCGCGGGCGAAACGTGTGGTCCTGCGGCGCCCCTGAGCGCGGTGCAGGACGCCCGGCCCACCCCCCGATCTGCCCCTGGACATCACCATGACTTCTGCGGATGGCTCTGCTCACCCCAGCCGGCACCATCTCGGCCTCACGGCGGACGAGGTCCTCACCACCACGCGCGCCGTGCGCCGCCGGCTGGACCTTCAACGGCCCGTTCCCCGTGACGTGATCGAGGACTGTGTCCGTGTCGCCCGCCAGGCGCCCAGCGGTCGCAACAGGCAGCGTTGGGACTTCGTCTTCGTCGAGGACCGGCGCATGAGAGCCGCCGTCGCCGAATTGTGGCGGCGCGGGCTGTCGGAACCGGCGACCCCGGGGGTGGTGGGCCTCGAACCCACACGCATGGCCTTCGAATCGGCCGAGTGGACGCGCATCGCGGGGAGCCTCGGCCATCTCGTGGACCATCTTCACGAGGTCCCTGTGCTCCTCATCCCCTGTCTGCGTGTGGCCGACAGGGGCGAACTCGGCACCGTACGCGGTCAGGCCGGAGCCTGGGGTTCCGTCATTCCGGCGTTCTGGAGCTTCATGCTCGCGGCCCGGGAGCGGGGGCTGGGCACCGCCTGGACCACGAGCCACCTCAGTTACGAGCGTGAGATGGCCGAGCTGCTCGGCATTCCGTACGACACGGTGGTGCAGGTCGCTCTCACTCCGGTCGCGTACACGATCGGCACGGAGTTCAAGCAGGGTCCCCGAGCGGATCCCGAGGAATTCTCCCACTGGAACCGGTGGTGACCGAACCGCCCACCTGAGACGACCGGCACCGGGACTTCTTCCGCACGGGCCCCGATGTCCGTCAGGCGGTCAACGGCTTTCCGTGATCCGCCGGTTGTAGGCGCCGTACCACCACATGGATGCCAACTCCAGGGCGAAGGCCGCGTCCCGGCCCTGATCCTCCGTGGCGATATGGTGAGCGATCGCCTGCTCCCCTCCCCAGACGATGATCCGGCCGGCCAGAACCGGGTCCAGGTGGCTGTCCGTCATCCCGTTGCTCCGGCGTTGCTCCAGATCCCTGACGACTCTGGTCTCGAATGCCTCGAGGTCGGACGTGTAGAAATTGCGCACCGCCGCGTCGTACGCCGCCGTCTCACTGATGGCGGACAGTACCGAGAAATGCTTCCGGTGCCTCGCGATTCCGCCCTCCAGCAGCCTGGCGATGCTGTGCAGACCGTCCGGCGACGCCACCGCGTCCCAGATCTCGGCGGCATCGGAACTCGCCTCGTCGAAGAAGCGCTTGTTGAGGGAACTACCGAGACGGGCGAGCAGATCGGACTTGTCCCGGAAGTGTGCGTAGAACGTCGAGCGCGCGATACCCGCTTCGCTGATGATCTTTTGCACACTGATCTCGGTGTACTTCATCCCCCCGTCGAGCAGCGACCTGACCGCGTCATAGACGGCGGACTCCACTTTGGCGCGATTTTCTTCGAAATCGGAGGATGTGCGAGTGATCGACGGCATGCGCGAATCCTATGTGTATTCGACGCCGCCGTTCCACCTGCCGAACGAACAGCGAGAACAACTGCCCGGGTGAGAAGGCCCGTGACACCCGGTCCCGCGCACAGGATATCAGGGGGGAAATCGCACCGGAGGCACAAGAGGTCCACGAACGGTCTTCGCGCCGACTCACGCCCCGATCGGACGCAGGGTCGGCGCGAAGGCCGCGCGCGCTGTTACTTGGAGGACGGCGAGAGCGCCTCCCGCACGATCGGGAGGGCGTAATCCCACAGGCGATCCGCTGCGGCAGGGTCCACAGCCCACTCGGCCACGCCCATAGGGGTCCCGGAGCCTGCCCGCACGACGGCCGATTCCTGGTTGTCCTCGAAGTAGCGTCCGGTCACGCCCTCCAGCAGCGGCGACGCGGCAAGCAGCGTGGAGGTGGCGGCTCCCTGTTCCGGCGTCTTGAAGTAGCCCGGAGTGATCAGATTGCCGTCGGCGTCCATGACACCCGAGGCCTGCATGAACTCGGCGGCAAGGTGGCGCGCCAGATTGGTGTGAATGAATCCGGGAGCGCAGGCATTCGCGCTGATGCCGTCCTCCGCCCACCGGCGGCTGATCCCGACAGCGAGCAGAACGTCCGCCGCCTTCGACTGCGCGTACGCCACGAACGGCTCATAGGGCCGCCGTTCGAAATGAAGGTCTTCGAAATCGAAGCCGCCTTGGAGATGAGCACTGGAGCTGAGCAGGACCACGCGCGACCGCCGGGCCGCGCGGAGCGCCGGCCGCAGGCCGGTGACCAGGGCGAAGTGCCCCAGGTAGTTGGTCGCGAGCTGCAACTCCCAGCCCTGCGCGCTCCTCTGGTGTGTGGGCAGGGCCATGATGGCCGCGTTGGCGACGAGCGCGTCCAGCGGACCGTCCCACCCGTCACAGAACGCGCGCACCGATGCCAGGTCGGCGAGGTCGAGCGCCGCGACGTCGACATGGGCGAACTCGCCTGTGATCGCCTTCGCGAGGTCGGGATTCCGGGTCGCGATGGTGACGTGGGCACCGGCACCGGCAAGGGCTCGGACGGTTTCGGCACCAAGCCCTGAGGCACCGCCGGTGACGATCACACGTCGTCCCGACAGGTTCACGCCTGACAGGACCTCGGCTGCGGAGGCGCGCGGGCCGAAGGGGGTCGTTATGGGTGACATGCTCTGGTTCTCTTTCTCAGTGAAGTGGATGCGCGATCAGGGTTGGTCACTCCCCGGTGATGGCCAACGGAGGCGCTCGGTGCCCGGGCACGAAGACCCGGGCAAACGTCGCCGAGCGCCTGGCTCTCACATTTGTTTCACCGGCGACTCCCTCATACGGCTTCGATTACCAAGGCGGCCCTCACCGCTTCCCGAAAAGGGCGCACAGGAACGTTGCGGGGCAGCCGAAATACACGCCCCCCATGCCGGAGCCGATTCCGCGGGGTACACGTACAGCTTGCCATACAGCCTGTCGGACACACTGTACGGCAGACTGATTCGGGGGCGTCCACGCACCATTCCGGAGTCCGGGAACGCACGGTGCGCGGCGCTCCCCGCCGATGGCAGGATGCTTGCGGTAGAGGTCATTCACGTCACGGAGTGCGAGCGGATGCCGCTTCGAGCCCGGGGCGTCGAGGGAGGCGCGATGAGCCGCAGGAACCACCACGTCGCCGTGCTCGTACTCGAAGGGGCGAAGCCGCTCGACGTCGGCATCCCCGCCCAGGTGTTCTCCAGCCGGCCGAGCATGCCCTACGAGGTGCGGGTGTGCGGCGCGGCGCCGGGCCCGGTGACCGGCGGCGACGGGCTGTCGTACCACGTCGCCGAGGGCCTCGAGGCCTTGGCGCACGCCGACACCGTCTTCATCCCCGGCTACCGGGAGCCGGCGACCACCCATCCGCCGGCAGCGGTCGTGGGCGCGCTCAAGGCCGCCCACGCGCGGGGGGCCCGGCTCGCGGCCATCTCGACGGGCGCGTTCGCGCTGGCGGCGACGGGCCTGCTGGACGGCAAACGGGCGACGACCCACTGGCACTACACGAAGGTCCTCGCCGAGAGGCATCCGCAGGTGCGGGTCGACGAGAACGTGCTGTTCGTGGACGAGGGCGACGTCCTCACATCGGCGGGCGCGGCATCCGGCATCGACCTGTGCCTGCACCTGGTGCGGCGCGATCACGGGGTCGCGCTCTCCAACCACGTGGCCAGACGGCTGGTGGCGGCGCCGTACCGCAGCGGAGGGCAGGCGCAGTACGTTCCCCGGAGCGTGCCCGAACCGCTCGGCGACCTGTTCGCGAGCACCCGCGAGTGGGCGCTCGGGCACCTCTCGGAGCCGCTGACCATCGAGACGCTCGCCCGCAACGCACGGGTGTCGGCGCGTACTTTCTCGCGCCGGTTCGTGGAGGACACCGGCTACACGCCGATGCAATGGGTGCTCCGGGCGCGGGTGGACCTGGCCCGCGAGCTGCTCGAACGCACCGACCTGGGCGTGGAGCAGATCGCCGGCCGTGTCGGGCTCGGCACCGGCGCGAACCTGCGGCTGCACTTCCAGCGCATTCTCGGCACCTCCCCGACGGAGTACCGGCACACCTTCTCGGCCTGACCGACCGCCCCGGGTCGCGGGCGCCCATGACATGTGGCGGGATCCTTGCGCACGGTGTCATTCGAGCCACTGTCGGCCCGGCGTCCCGATGCCGACGATGGACGTGACAGGACGACACGAAAGGCACCTTCATGACCCGCATCGCCGTCAACGGATTCGGCCGCATCGGACGCAACACCCTTCGCGCCCTGCTGGAACGCCAGACCGACCTCGAAGTCGTCGCCATCAACGACCTCACCGCCCCCGACACCCTCGCGCACCTGCTCGCGTTCGACAGCTCGCTCGGCCGCTTCGGCCGCTCCGTCGAGGTCGACGGGACCGATCTCGTGGTCGACGGCCGCCGCATCAAGGTGCTCGCCGAGCGCGAGCCCGCCAAGCTGCCCTGGGCCGAACTCGGCGTCGACATCGTGCTCGAGTCCACGGGCCGCTTCACCGCGGCGAACGCCGCCCGCGCGCACATCGACGCCGGCGCGAAGCGCGTGCTGGTGAGTGCCCCCTCGGACGGCGCCGACGTCACGCTCGCCTACGGGGTGAACACCGAGGTCTACGACCCCGCCGCGCACGTGATCGTCTCCAACGCCTCGTGCACGACGAACGCGTTGGCCCCCCTGGCGTCCGTGCTGGACGACCTGGCCGGCATCGAGCACGGCTTCATGACCACGGTGCACGCCTACACCCAGGAGCAGAACCTCCAGGACGGCCCCCACCGCGACCTGCGCCGCGCCCGCGCCGCCGGCGTCAACATCGTCCCGACCACCACCGGGGCCGCCAAGGCCATCGGCCTGGTGCTGCCGAACCTCGCGGGGAAGCTGTCGGGCGACTCCATCCGCGTGCCGGTCCCGGTGGGCTCGATCGTGGAACTCAACACCACCGTCTCCCGCGAGGTCAGCCGCGACGACGTGCTCGCGGCCTACCGCGCCGCCGCAGACGGCAAGCTCAAGGGCATCCTCGAATACACCGACAAGCCGCTGGTCTCCAGCGACATCACCGGCCAGCCGGCGTCGGCGATCTTCGACTCCGCCCTCACCCGCGTCGACGGCAAGCACGTCAAGGTGGTGGCCTGGTACGACAACGAGTGGGGCTTCTCCAACCGCGTCGTCGACACGCTCGAACTGCTCGCCCGGGGCTGAACGAAGGTCTCGCCCAGCCGACCCGACGGCCAGTCAGGGGCCGTGATCCGCCCGGCCCCTGACCGCCCGCCGGCGGGCGCCGGCACGCTGCTACGGTACGAGCCGCACCGGTTCGCACGCGCGGACGACGGCTCTTCCGGAGGTGCCATGCCCCTGCAGATGAGGCTGACGGCGGTCACACTCGACTGCGCCGATCCCGAGGCCCTGGCCGCGTTCTACCAGCAGGCCACCGGGCTCGAACTCCACCCCGCATCCGACGGCGACTTCGCCGGCCTCACCCGCGAGGACGGGTTCTTCCTCGGCTTCCAGCGGGTCGACGACTACCGGGCACCGAGCTGGCCGGGCCAAACCATGCCCCAGCAGGCCCACTTCGACTTCCATGTCGACGACCTCGACGAAGCCGAGGACGTACTGCTGGGGTTGGGCGCGACCAGGCCGGAGTACCAGCCCGACGCCGACCGGTGGCGGGTCCTCATCGACCCGGCCGGCCATCCCTTCTGCCTCACCACGCGCTGACGTACCGCGGCACCCGCCCCGAGGACGTGCCCGCGCGGGGACGGGCGGGTCCCCGCGCGGGCACGCGCATCACGCGTCGGCGATCGGGCCGGTGCCCAGGCGGACGTTGTCGATGGCCCAGAACCAGTTGTTGCCCGCGTTGAAGATGCGGAAGTTCACCTTGACCGAAGTCGCCCCGGACGGGACGGCGACGGGGAGGTCGACCAGGCGGTTCTGCTGGTCCTGGCCGCGGTTGGTGTTTCCGGAGGTCGCGCTGGAGTAGTACAGCACGCGGGACTTCTGGCCGGTGTCGAACTCGACGGTGACCTCGGCCTCCTGCGGGCTCTCCTGGCGGTAGTGGGTGTCGAAGCCGAGGTGCAGCGTCGGGGTGCCCGCGGGGATGGCGACCGCGGGGGTCGTCAGCGTCGAGTCGAACCGTCCGCGGCCGGACGGGCTGCCGGTGTCGTCCCAGTCGTCGGGGTCGGCGACGGCGACGATTCCGAGCCCGCGGGTGAAGTTCGCGCGGTCCTGCCCGGCCGGGAACCAGAACTGCTTGGAGAGGAACGACCATCCCTGCAGTTCCCGGGTGCCCTGCGGCATGCCCGGAGCGTTGGTGATCGTCCAGCCCTCGGGCGCGGTCCGCGTCCAGCCCAGCAGGCCGGGCCGGCTGAGGTCCGCGGCCGCGGCCAGGGACGGGGCGACGGATTCGAAGTCCTCGGCAAGCAGCAGGCCGGTCATGACGGGGCCGACCTTGGCGGTCAGCGACGCGGTCTGCTCCTTGCTCCGGCCCGCCAGGTTCGCCGTGACGGTGGCCTGGAGGGTGGCGGAGGCCCGCGCCGCCGTGGCCGGGGCGACGACGTCCCAGGAGAGGGCGGCCGACGAACGCGCCGGCACCGAAGTCGGCGCGCCAGCCGCCGCGGTGGCCTGCCAGCCGTTCGGCAGTTCGAGCGTCGACGCCAGTCCGGTGAGCGGGGCGCTGCCGGCGTTGGTGACGGTCGCGGTGACGGTGAGCGGCTTGCCCGGCGACAGTACGGTGCCGTCGGTCTTGGGCGAGCTCGCCGGGCCGGCCAGGGCCACGCTCATGGCGGGCGCGACCTTGGTCCGCACGCGCGCGTCGGCGGCCTTCAGCAGGCCCTCGCCGTCGGCGTGCGCCGCGACGACCAGGCTGCCCGCCGTGGCGTCCGCGGCCGGGGTGACGGTGAAGCGGACGTCGGCGGAGGCGCCGGCGGCCAGGGACTTCGGCGCGGCTCCCGACGGCTGGAGCGTCCAGTCGGCGGGCCCGAGCAGGGCGACCGCGAGGCCGGTCAGTGCGGCCGCGCTCTGGTTCGTCACGGTGACGACGACCTCGGCCGGGCTGCCCTGCGCGAGCGGGGTGTCCAGGGAGGGCAGCGGCGCGGGGAGCGTGATCGCCGCGCTCAGCGCCGGGACCGTACCGGTGGCCGGGTCGGTGACGCCGTCCTTGCCGTCGGACTGGTGGCCGGTCATGCGGCGCAGGAAGCGCGGGTCGTCCAGGTCGACGACCACGATGTCGTACCAGCCGTGGTGCGAGGGGTGGATCGACACGGTCCGCGTCTGGCCGGGCGCGAGGGTGACGGTGCGGATCTCGTCATTGGCGTTGCGCGGGTAGACCGACTCCCCCACGAGCAGCGTCCGTGTCGTCGAGGAAGGGTTGCTGCACCGGACCAGGACCGGGCCCGTTCCGGTCTCGTCGGCCAGGTACGCCTCTGCGCCGACGCCCGCGCCGCGCAGCTCCCACAGGGCCCAGCCGGGGCCGCGTACCTGGAGGTCGTAGCCGTCGGTCCCGTAGGTGACCGTGCCGGTGGCGGTCTCGCCGGCGGCGACCGTCCAGGTCTGCGGGGCTCCGCCGTCGCCGGGGTAGGCGGTGATCGTGGCGGCCGCCGTGCCGGTGTTGCCGAGGCTCAGCCGGACGCCGCTCGTGGGCGCGTCGGCGACCTCGGAGCGCAGCGAGAGGCGGTACGGCGACGGACGGGTGGGCCGGGTGCCCTCTTCCTGCTCGGGCAGCGCCTGCTCCTTCGGCGGGACGGGGTTCCAGCGGCCGATCGGCGCCGGCACGGGGCCGGGCTGCTCCACCTCGGGCTGGTTGCGTCCGTGGCTGAAGTCGAAGGCGGAGGTGAGGTCGCCGAAGACGCTGCGGCGCCAGGCACTGATGTTGGGCTCCTGCACTCCGGTCCAGCGCTCCAGGAAACGGATCACGGAGGTGTGGTCGAACGCCTCGGAGCAGACGAAGCCGCCCGTCGTCCACGGCGAGACCACGGTCATCGGCACGCGGGGGCCGGGGCCGACCGGGCGGCCGCCGAACCAGTCGTCGCTGTTGCCGGAGTCCGGCTTCGGCGCGACGGGGGCGGGCACGTGGTCGAAGTAGCCGTCGTTCTCGTCGAAGTTGATGAACACCGCCGTCTTCGACCAGGTCTCGCGGTCGCTCGCGATGGCGTCGAGCAGGTCGTAGATGAGGTTGGCACTGCCGACCGGGGTGGAGGAGCCGGGGTGCTCGGAGAGCGCCGCCGTGGGCACGATCCAGCTCACCTTGGGCAGCGAGCCGTTGCGGATGTCCTCCGTCATCCGGGTGATCAGGGTGTCCGGCTCGGAGCGGTAGGCACCGCGCAGGAAGAGCCGGCGCTCGGCCTCGTTCAGCGCGTCGACGCCCTGCTGGAACTGGGCGAGCGCCGCCTGCCGGTCCGCGGGGGTGCGGTTCCAGAGGCTGTCGTAGAACTGCTCGGTGGTGGCGAACTGACCGCTCACCTTGGAGAGGATCTTCCGGCCGATCTCCTTCCACGGCCGGAAGTACTCGACAGCGTTGTCAGTGAAGTTGTCCCACTCCTGGTAGATCTGCCAGGAGATCCCGGCCGCCTCCAGGCGCTCGGGGTAGGTCGTCCAGTCGTAGCCGCCGTGGTTGTAGTCGTAAGCGGCGTTGGTGACGGCCCTGTTGACGCCGTCCGGCTCGTAACCGGTGGTGCCGGTCCACAGGTAGTTGCGGTTGGGGTTGGTCGAGCCGTACACGGAGCAGAAGTAGGAGTCGCAGATGGTGAAGCGGTCGGCCAGCTCGTACTGGAGGGGGATGTCCCGCCGGTCGTAGTGGGCCATGGTGCTCTGCCCCTTGGCGGCCACCCAGTCGTTCCACCAGCCGTTCGCGCGGGCCTGGTTGGCGTCCGAGAAGCCGTGCGGCAGCGACCCCAGGTACTGGATGTCGCTCTCGGGGCGGCCCGCGTCGCGCGCGGCCTGCCGGGCGGAGAACGGCAGGACGGCACCGCCGGCGGCCCGGGGCTGCTCGAAGACCGTGGCACCGGTGGGCAGGCGCAGCGGGGTGCGGTCACCGAAGCCGCGAACGCCCTTGAGCGCACCGTAGTAGTTGTCGAAGGAGCGGTTCTCCTGCATCAGCACGATGACGTGCTCGATCGCGTCCATGCCGCCGCGCGCCATCGGCGCGGCCATGGCCTGGAGGAGCGACGGGGGCAGGAAGGAGAGCGCGGTACCACCGGCGAGAGCGCCGAGGAGGTTGCGGCGGGAGATGTCGGACATGGTGGGGAGGCTAAGTTGCGGGTGGTGCGACCGGTAACCCTCCGCGATAGAGCTTCGTTCGCCGTTCACGAGGAAGCGCCGGGCGTTCAACTGTTCGGGGGACGCAATTGCCGCTCCCGGGGCGGGCTTCCACCCGGTGAGCTGACGGGTGATCAGTCCGCTTGAGGGACAACCTCCGCCTGCCCGAAACCCCGCCACGGAACCGCCCCGGCGCGCAGGGGCGGTTCCGTGGCATGCCGGGAAGGCGACCGGTTGCTTCCGCTCAGGCGGACACCGTCGCCGGCGTCTCGCTGTCGGAGGGCCGGCCGGCGGCCTTCGCCCCTGTGCGACGGCCCACGAAGGCGTAGGCGGCGCCGACGAGCAGACCGCCGCCGACGAGGTTGCCCAGGCCGACCAGCAGGAGGTTGCGGGCGAAGGCCGCCGCGGTCGCTCCGGGCACGTGCTCGAACATGCCGAGCGTGTAGTACGTCATGTTGGCCACGACGTGCTCGAATCCCGACCCGACGAATGCCAGCAGGCACCAGAAGATCACGGTCAGCTTGGCGCCCTCGGACCTGGTCCGCGCCGCCATCCACACGGCCAGGCAGACCAGGAAGTTGCAGAGCACGCCGCGGAAGAACAGCGCCGCTCCCGACTCGGCCGCCTTCGCCTTGATCAGACTCGCCAGCAGGGCGAGCGCCGGCGCGGTGTGCCCGGGGGCCCCGCCGGAGGTGATCACACCACTGCCGTGGACGAGCCAGGCGAACAGGACCGAGCCGACGAGGTTGCCGGCGAACGATCCGATGATCAGCGCCCCCGCGTCAGCCGCGGTGATGCGCCGGACGATCACCCCTTGAACCGCGGTCATCATGTTGCCGGTGGTCAACTCGGCGCCGGCGAAGACCGCCAGGGTCAGTCCCACGCCGAAGACCAGGCCCTCGATGAGTTTCGTGTACGGCGACGAAGCGACCAGCAGCGGTCCCGCGACCGCGAGCAGCAGTACCGCCGCAACCCCTATGAACGCCCCGGCCAGCATGGAGCTGACCAGATACCGGCCCGGTTCGCGGAGCCCGGCGGCCTTGCCGGCAGCCGCCTGCCCCTGCTCTTCAAGGGCCTGGGATACGGGGATGGGCATGCTGTCACCTCATAGTTGATGTACCGGGAATACCGCCTCACTTCGCTCGATGCTAAATCGACCGGGACACTTCTCAGGAAAAGGAGTCTTACATCACATACCCGAATAGATGTCATGGAATATGAACGTCAACGTCCATAAAAAACAAAGTCATGACGAATACCGGTATCGGTAAAATCATGGCATATCGGCGTCTTTCCCTCACCGGCACGCCTCCGTCAGCCGGAGCCGAAGCACCTGCTCCCCTCCCCCGCGCCCAGTGCGGCGCCCGCCGCCGGCTCCAGACCCGCCTCGGACAGCGTGATCAGCCGGTCGAGCCGCCGCACCTCCCAGTGCTCCAGCGCCCCGGCGGGCAGCGGCTGCGCCGGGGTCCACCCGAGCAGAGCCGTCGCCAGTCCCGCGGCGTCGCCGAACGCCTTGGACGTCCCCGACGCGGTGTGGGGCCGGACCGTGCCCGCCGCGTCGCCGATGAGAGCCGCGTGGTCGGCCACCATGCGCCGCGGGGGGAGGTCGAACACCGGTTGCATGTTGGTGAGCCTCGTAGCGCACCGCTTCGCCGTGCACATCGAGTTGCCGGCGCTCGTGCAGTTCGACGCTCACCGCCTCCGCGGGCACGCCCAGACGGTTCAGCAACGCCTCGACGTCCGGCTGCATGACGATGCCGGCGCCGCGAGCCGACGTCCGCCCCACGGACCGTGCGGCACCCCGGCGAAGGAACCCCAACACGCTCTCCGAACGCCCGCAACACGCACGCCGCTGCCCGGATCGACGTCGTCAGCCATTCGCGGGACCCGCGTTGCGGGCTCACCCGCGGCAAAATAGCGTGACGGGGAGTGACCTCACTCGCGTCATGCACAGCGGCCTCTTTTGCCGCCGGTCACCGGCCCCGCCCGGGCGGATGTCTGCCAGGCCGTCGCCGGAATCACTCGGAATGGCCCAAGGAGATCTGTCGTGCCCGAAATCCCCCACTGGCATTCTCGGCGGAAGGTGCTTTTCACCTCGGCCGCCGCGATGACCGCGGCGACCACAGGGGCCTTCGGCCTGCTCTCCCGGAAGGAACCGGTCGCGGCGAAGGGAAGCGCGAGTGTGCGCCCCTTCCGCGTCGACGTTCCGGAAAGGGATCTCGACGAGCTCCACCGGCGCATCGTCGCGACGCGGTGGCCCGACCGTGAGACGGTCCACGACCAGTCCCAGGGCGTCCAGCTGGCGACGATGCACAAGCTCGCACGCTACTGGGCGACCTCCTACAACTGGCGGAAGATCGAGGCGAAGCTCAATTCCCTGCCGCAGTTCCTCACCGAGATCGACGGGCTCGACATCCACTTCCTCCACATCCGCTCCCGCCACCCGAACGCGCTGCCGATGATCCTGACCCACGGCTGGCCGGGCTCCATCCTGGAATTCCTCAAGGTGATCGACCCGCTCACCAACCCCACGGCCCATGGGGGAAGCGCGGAGGATGCCTTTCACCTCGTCATCCCCTCCATGCCCGGTTACGGTTTCTCGGAGCGGCCGACGACCACGGGCTGGGGCCCCGACCGCATCGGACGCGCCTGGGCCGTGCTGATGGAGCGCCTGGGATACCGGCACTACGTATCCCAGGGCGGCGACTGGGGAGCGGTGATCTCGGACCGCATGGCGGTACAGCGTCCCAAGGGACTGCTCGGCATCCACGTCAATTTCCCGGCCACCGTCCCACCGGACATCGCCAAGAAACTCGCCTGCGGCGATCCGGCCCCGGCCGGCCTGTCCACCGACGAGAGGGCCGCGTACGACAAGCTCGCGACCTTCTACAAGACGGGCTCCGGCTACTCCGCCATGATGGTCACCCGCCCGCAGACCGTGGGATACGGGCTGACGGACTCACCGGCCGGACTGGCCGCCTGGATGTTCGACAAGTTCGCCGCGTGGACGGACAGCGGCGGCGACCCCGAGCGCGTGCTGACCAACGACGAGATGCTCGACGACATCACGCTCTACTGGGTCACCAACACCGCGGTCTCCTCGGCCCGCCTCTACTGGGAGAACAACGCCAACAACTTCAACGCGGTGTCGGTCTCCCTCCCGGCCGCCATCACGGTGTTCCCGGGCGAGATCTACCAGGCGCCGCTGAGTTGGGCCAAGCAGGCGTACCACGATCTCATCTACTTCAACAAGGCGCGAAAAGGCGGTCACTTCGCGGCCTGGGAAGTGCCGGACATCTTCACCAGGGAACTCCGTGCCGCGTTCGAGTCGCTGCGTCACCCGGGAGCCGCCGGCAAGTGAGGCCGGAGCGCGACCCGGTCCCCCGCTCTGAAGGCACCTGGTCCGGATTCGGGCGACGCGCCGATGTTGCGCTTCTTGGGTAGCGTGGATGAGCCGACGTGCTCGATCCGATCGCCTCGGATTTCCGCGGCACGTCCACCGCCGGTCGCGGGGTGCGGCGTCCGCATTCCCCGTCCGGCGCCGAATTCCGGACCCGTGCCGATCGGAAGGAGCCGTGCCGTGCCCTTCATCACGACGCAAGACGGAACCGAGATCTTCTACAAGGACTGGGGAACGGGGCAGCCCGTCGTGTTCAGCCACGGCTGGCCGCTGACCGCCGACGCATGGGATCCCCAGCTGAATTTCATGGCGGACAACGGCTTCCGCGCCATCGCCCACGACCGCCGCGGGGGCGGGCGCTCCGGGCAGCCGTGGGAGGGGAACGACCTCGACACCTACGCGGACGATCTGGCGTCGCTGATCGAGGCGCTGGACCTGCGGGAGGCGATCCTCGTCGGCCATTCCACCGGTGGCGGCGAGGTGGCACGCTACATCGGCCGCCATGGCACCGGACGGGTCGCGAAGGCCGTCCTGCTCAGTGCGATCCCGCCGCTGATGCTCAAGACCGAGGCCAACCCCGAGGGACTGCCCATCGAGGTCTTCGACGAGATCAGGGCCGGTGTCGCCAAGGACCGCTCGCAGTTCTACCGGGACCTCAGCGAGACCTTCTACGGCGCCAACCGCGAAGGCTCGACCGTCTCGCAGGGCACGCGTGACGCGTTCTGGCTGTGGTCGATGCAGGTGGGGATCAAGAGCGCGTACGACTGCGTCAAAGCGTTCTCCGAGACCGATCTGACCGAGGATCTCAAGCGGTTCGACGTCCCGACCCTGATTGTGCACGGCGACGACGACCAGATCGTGCCGATCGTTGCCGCGGGCAACAAATCCTCGAAGCTGGTGAAGGATTCGACGTTCAAGGTCTACCCGGGCGCTCCGCACGGCCTCGCGATGGTCCCCGTGTACGCCGGCAAGTTCAACGCCGACCTCCTGGAATTCGCCCGCGGCTGAGCCGCCCCGCGACCGCTCCACCACGGCCGCCCGAGCATCCTCCGAGGATGCCGGGCGGCCGCCGCGTTCCCGCCGGGGCTTCGCCACGCCTCATGTCCGGACTCCTTCGCGCTGCGCGAACTCGCTTATCTCCAGGCTTTGTTGAAGAGGGCGGTGGAATGGATTCCGCCGGCGCCGGACCGGCGGTCCCCACCTCGGAGTCACCGCGCGATATCGGGTCCCCGGCACATGGCGGCCAATGCGCGCACAGCCGAATACGGACAAAGACCGCCTTCTCCTCCGGGCATTGCGCGAGGCACCGAAGGGCCTGGGGACGCGATTTCTTCAATAGGAAACACACATCCCTATGCAACCTTGATCGGGTGTGGTTTTCTCATCCCTCGTGACCAAGGACTCGGCCAGGAGTTCGAGCTCAGCGGTCCGTGAACGTTCACGCCGCAAGCCTGCCCGGGCCGTGTTCCAGGGTGCCCGGAAACCGCCGGGTGCTCCACTGTCCGCCGCCCGTGTTACAGGTCTCCCGGGTGGCCAAGGGTAGTCGTAGATGCATATACAAGCCCGATGGGCGCTGCTCCCCGCGCTGGCCGGCCTCCTTGCGGGCGCCGTTCCCGGCGCCGCACAGGCATCCCAGCCTTCCACCCCGGCGGCGCCCGCCGTGGGCACCGCACCGGCCGGCGTCAAGGCGGTCCGCACCGTCACGCTGATCACCGGTGACAAGGTGACCGTCGCCCAAGGCGCGGGCGGCGTACCGGCGGTGAGCGTGCAGCGCGGTCCTGGCCGCACCGACATCGGCTTCCAGGTGTCGCACGAGTGGCACGGATCCGACCACCACATCTCGGTGGTGCCTTCGGACGCGCAGGCCCTGCTGGCCGGCGGGAGGCTCGACGCCCGCCTGTTCGACGTCACCGAGCAGCTCGACGCGGGCTACGACGACGCATCGACCACCACGTTTCCGCTGATCTACTCCAGCCGCGGCGGGCAGTCCGCCGGCGCACGCGCCGCGATCCGGCAGCACGGCGCCAGGATCACCCGCACCCTGGACGTGCTGGGCGGCGGCAGCTTCGCCCCGGCCAAGCGGGACGCCGCCTCGTTCTGGAAGTTCGTCACCGGACCGGAAGGGCTGCGCGGCCCGCTGAACGAGCTGTGGCTCAACGGCCGCAGCCGGGTGGCGCTCGCGGAGAGCACCGCCATCATCGGCGCTCCCAAGGTCTGGGACAGCGTGGACTCCAACGGTGTGCACATCACCGGCAAGGGTGTCACCGTCGCCGACCTCGACACCGGCTACGACCCCACCCACCCGGACCTCGAGGACAAGGCCGGCGCCGGGCAGACCATGGACTTCACGGGTTCCGGCTCTCCGCTGGACGGGCACGGCCACGGCACCCACACCGCGTCCATCATCGCGGGCACCGGCGCCGCGTCCGCCGGCAAGTACAAGGGCGTCGCTCCCGACGCCAAGCTGCTGGTGGGCAAGGTCTGCACCGACGACGGCTTCTGCCCCGACGACGCCGTCATCAACGGCATGACCTGGGCGTCGGAGGCCGGCGCGAAGGCCGTCAACCTCAGCCTGGGCTCGCCCCCGTACGCGCAGACGGACCCGCTCACCGAGGCGGTCGAGAAGCTGACCGCCGAGAACGGCACCCTGTTCGTGATCGCGGCCGGCAACGAAGGGGCCCCCGCGGCCGACTACTTCGGCGGCACCGTGGGCAGCCCCGGCATCGCCGACTCCGCGCTCACCGTGGGCAGCACCACCAAGCAGGACGCTCTCAGCGACTTCTCCAGCCGCGGCCCGCGCATCGGCGACTTCGCCGTGAAGCCGGACATCGTCGCCCCCGGCTCGGACATCACCGCGGCCCGCGCCGCGGGCACCACGATGGGCGACCCGGTCGGCGCCTCGTATGTCACCGCCTCCGGCACCTCGATGGCGACCCCGCACGTCACCGGTGCGGTGGCGCTGCTCGCCCAGGAGCACCCGGGCTGGAAGGCCGCCGACTTCAAGTCCGCCCTCACCAGCGCCGCCAAGGGCCTGCCCGGACTGACCGCCTACGACCAGGGCACAGGACGACTGGACGTGGCCCGCGCCGCGGTGCAGACCGTGCGCGCCACCTCCGGCAACATCAGCCTCGGCAAGGCCGACTACCCGCACCAGAGCGTCACCAGGACCGGCACCGTCACCTACACCAACGACGGCGCCACCGACGTCACGCTGCACCTGTCCGTCGACGCGAACGGGCCCCGGGGGCAGAAGGCGCCCGCCGGTGCCTTCGCCCTGTCGGCCGACACCGTGACCGTCCCGGCCGGCGGCACCGCCTCCGCCACGCTCACCGCCACCGTCGACGGAGCGATGGCGGGCGCCTACGGCGGTTCGATCGTCGCCACCACGGCCGACGGCGCCACCACGGTCCGCGACGCCTTCGGCGTCTACGCCGAACCGCTCACCCACGCGCTGTCGTTCACGGTCCTCGGCCTCGACGGCAAGCCGGTGGGCGAGGGCACCTACGTCAACGCCTTCGACGCCCGCACCGGCCTGCAGTACAGCGTCACCACCGACGCCGACGGCAAGGCGTCGATGCAGCTGCCCGAGAGCGAGTACGACATCTCGGCGAACAAGTTCGACCCCGTGGCACACACCTCGGTCCTCTTCTCCGAGCCGGGCGTCCACCTCGCCGCCGACACCTCGCTCACCCTCGACGGCCGCACCGCCAAGGAGGTCGACCTCACCGTCGACAAGAGCCAGGCCAAGAACGAGGGCATCTTCGCCAGCATCACGTCCATGACCGCGGACGGGCGCTACGGGACCCAGAAGTTCGTGATGGGCTTCCCCGGCGACCGCATCTACGCCACCCCGACCACGAAGGTCACCAGCCACCCGTTCTGGTTCCTCACCACCCAGCGGTGGAGCGGCACGTTCCCCCGCACCCTGACCAAGCCGGCCTCGACCTACGCCTACAACCTCGCCGTCACCACCAGGGGCAAGGTCCCCTCCACCCTCACCCGCAGGCTCCACGACCACGCGCTCGGCCGGGTCGAGGAGACCTACGCCGGCCAGGGCGGCAAGCCGCTCGGCGTCCGGATCGACACCCCGGTCCCGACCTACGGCGCGGTCACCTTCGTGGACGGCAACCAGATCCCGGTCCCCGGCAAGCAGATCCGCTACTACACCAACGACGCGGCGATCGTCTGGGACCGCACGCTCGGCATGCGCGCCCAGGGCACCGCCGGCTTCGACGAGATCCAGTTCGCGGGCACCACGCGCTTCCTGCCGAACAAGACCTACACCCGGGTGTGGAACCAGGTCCCGCTGCGCGCCCGGTCGCTGGACGCCCTGCGCCTTGAGGACACGCTCTACCTCACCCCCGGTCTGTTCTCCACGGCCGCCGCGAACACGGCGTCCTACTCGGGCGAGGCCCGGGGCACCACGGGCTCGTCGACGCTGTACCGCAACGGGGTGAAGGTCGCCTCGCTGGACTCCCTGGGCCAGCTGCAGACCGCCGTCCCGTACGAGAAGGCCACCTACACCCTGAAGTCCACCGGCACCCGCAAGGTGGGCTGGTCGACCCTGGGCAGCCAGTCCTCCGCGACCTGGACCTTCACCTCCGAGCGGCCGGGCAGCCCGACGATGACCGAGCAGCAGCTGCTCAACGCCCGGCTCAACGGCCCGGTGAACAGCTCCGGCGGCATCGCCGGCGGCCGGACGTACACCTTCACCGTCACCGCCGAACGCGGCGGCAAGGCGGCCACCACCTCGCTGGGCCTGCGGGTCTCCTTCGACGACGGGAAGACCTGGAAGACCCTCACGGTCAAGCGCAAGGGCGACCTCGGCACCGTCGCCCTGCCCACGCCCAAGGCCGGCGGCTACGCCTCCATCCGCCTCACCGCCAAGGACAAGGCCGGCAACGCCGTCGACCAGACGGTCATCCGCTCCTTCCGGGTGACCCCCAAGAAGTAAGGCGTCCCCGCGCCGCACAACGGCCCCCGCCGACGGCCCCCCGGCCGCCGGCGGGGGCCTCTTCGTCGCCCTCCGATGACCCCGGACCTCACGTCACATGCGGTCGGCGTCCAGCACCGCCCGCGCGAATGCCGCGGGAGCCTCCTGCGGGAGGTTGTGGCCGATGCCGTCCAGGGTCCGGTGCGCGTACGGGCCGGTGAACTTGGCGCGGTAGGAGGAGCCGTCGCCCGGCGGCGTGAAGGGATCCACCGCACCGTCCAGCGTGATGGTGGGGACGGTGATCACAGGTCCGCGCGCCAGGCGCGCCTCGAGTGCGTCGTACCGTGGATCCCCCTCGACCAGTCCGAGCCGCCAGCGGTAGTTGCCGATCACGATCGTGACGTAGTCCGGATTGTCGAACGCCGCCGCTGTGCGCTCGAAGGTGGCGTCGTCGAAGGCCCAGGTCGGGGAGTTGAACTTCCAGACCAGCCGGGCCAGGTCGCTCCGGTAGCGCTCCAGCCCGAGGCGGCCGCGGTCCGTGGCGAAGTAGTACTGGTACCACCACGCCCATTCGCTCTTGGGTGGAAGGGGCTGCCGGTTGGCCTTCCGGTTGGTGATCAGGTAGCCGGTCACGGAGACCAGGCCCTTCACCCGTTCCGGCCAGAGCGCCGCGATGATGTCGGCGGTCCGTGCGCCCCAGTCGAAGCCGGCGAGGATCGCCCTCTTGATCCCCAGGGCGTCCATGAGCGCGACGATGTCGAGTGCGAACGCCGACTGCTGGGGGGCACGCGGGGTGGCGGGGTCGAGGAATCGTGTCGTCCCGTGGCCACGCAGGTAGGGCACGACGACCCGGTAGCCCTTCGCCGCCAGCAGGGGCGCGACGCCCACGTAGCTGTGGATGTCGTAGGGCCAGCCGTGCAGGAGCACGACCGCAGGGCCGTCGGCCGGCCCGGCCTCCGCGTAGCCGATGCTCAGGACGCCCGCCGTGACCTGCTTCAACGGGCCGAACGAGGCCTCGGCGTCGGGGCGTTCCTTGCCGCCCGCCGGGACGGCCGGCGCGGGCTTGCTCACGGTGGACGGGGAAGTCGAGCACGCCGAGGACACTCCGGCCAGGACCACGCCGGCCACTCCCGAGCCGGCGATTCTGCCGAAGCTGCGCCTGTCGATCATCCTCGGCCTTCCCCGTGCCGGCAGCGGTGGAACCACGCGGGGTTGATGCCCGGTACGGCGTCGCCCGTGGCGCCGGGCGCGCGAATGTCAGCCCGTCGGCCCAACACCGCCTCGACGGGCGGACCCGTCGAACGCCATGAGTGGCGCGACGCTCAGGGGATGATCGCGTCGACGCAGCCGCCGTCCACCCGCAGCGCACCGCCCGTGGTGGCGGAGGCCTGCTCGGAGGCGAGGTAGACCACCATGTTGGCGATCTCCTCTGGAGCGATCAGGCGTCGCAGCAAGGACTGCGGGCGGTGCTCGCGCATGAAGGTCCGCTCCGCCTCCTCCCACGGCAGGTCCCGGCCGACCAGTCCGCGGACGAAGTCCTCCACACCGGCCGTGCGAGTCGGCCCGGCCAGGACCGAGTTGACCGTGACGCCGGTCCCGGCGGCCTTCTTGGCGAAGCCCCGTCCGAGGGCCAGCATGGCGGTCTTCGTCATTCCGTAGTGGATCATCTCGGCGGGGATGACCACCGCCGATTCGCTGGCGATGTACTGGACGCGGCCCCAGCCGAGTCCGATCATCCGGGGCAGGTAGAGCCGGGTGAGCCGGACGGCGGCGAGGACGTTCACCTCGAAATACCGGCGCCATTCCTCGTCGGTGATGTCCAGCGGGTCCTGGGAACGGTAGACGCCCAGATTGTTGACCAGGACATCGACGTCCGGCAACGCATCCAGGACGCTCGCGGCACCCTCCTCGGACACGACATCGGCGGCGACGGGGACGAAGTCGCCGTCCGGCACCTCCTCCCGCAACCGCCCGACCGCTTCGTCGACCCTCCCGCTGTCACGGCCGTTGACGCCCACCCGCGCCCCCGCCCCCGCGAGGCCCGCCGCGATGGCGGCCCCGATGCCCTGCGTCGACGCCGTCACCAGGGCGGTCCGTCCCGTGAGATCGATGCGCATGTGCCACTCCCTGTCGAGACCTGCGGTCACGCGGTGGAGGGAGCCGGCAGCGCCCCCTGGCCTTGTCCTTCGTGAGTGGGCCGACGGCGTCGTCGGGGCTGGACCACGACCACAACGGCCTCACACATCACACAAACATCATAAAAGGGGCACACGGGGGTGGCATGCGGGACCTCCCGGGGCCGAGCCCGGGCACCTCAGGCCCGGCCGCCCCCCGCCGGCCGGGCTCCCCGCGAAACGCGCTGGGCGAGGCTGTCGGCGGTCAGCCGACGCGGCGGGCCCTGACGCCGTCGGCCTCGAAGTCGTAGACGTACCGGTTGACCCGGAGGCCGTCGACGGCGCCGATCCACATGTGGTCGCGGCCCTTGCCCACCGCGATGCTGAGGATGGTCGGCGGCGCGATGCCGCCGGCGAATGAGGCCTTCAGGTTCGTGAACGAGCACGGGGAGGATGATTTGCAGTTGGTCTCCTCGCCCGTGAGGTACCAGGTGCCCGACGTGGTGGCGTCGATGAACGGGCTCCAACTGTTCAGCGCCGAGGTAGCGGGTGGGACCCACACCAGTGTCGAGTAGTTGTCGGGTTCGGTCCTGTTCGGATCAATCTCGATCCGAATGTTCGGCATGTTGGGGCGCCCGCCGCCGTAGGTGACGTTCTCACCGGTCTGGAAGACGTGGAACCCGATCTTGTTCAGGCCCAGCAACGGGTCACCAAAAAAGTCGACCTCGTTGCCGAAGTCGACCTTCTCTTGGCGAAGAGGCAGTTCGATGGCGCTGTCCGCGACCGCGATCCCCAGGCTGCCCGTTCCGTAAGGAGGCCTGGCGGTGGCCCCCAGCACCCCCGGCGTGGGGAACGGGACGATCGGACCGTTCCTCAGCTCGGCCACGGGTGAGCCCATGGTATTGCGCGTGATCACTCCCCAGTGATCCGCGCTCGGCCCGTTCCCACCACCGTTGCCGCCGCCGTTCCCGTCCGCGACGGCGGACACCGATCCCGACAACATCGAGGCGATGATGGCGGCCGCCGATATGACCGCGCGTGCCTTCCCCCGGGCCTCGCCAAAGCGAGCGTTCACGTCCACTCCTTCCAGATGGCCGAAGAGCCGGGCACACCCTGATGCCCGGACGGCGCAGCGCATGCCGCCGCCGGTGGGCAGCCCTTGTGGCATGACCCACCGCGTCTTCGTCAGATCGTGTACAGCGTTTGTCGTTCACTGGATGCGTCCCAGCCCGGCACAGGTGACAAGGCCGCCGATCGCGCCGGCGGCCGAGATGCCGGAAAAATCACGTGATCACCGTGGCACGCAGTGACAACGGTCGCATCCTGGATGTGGCGTTCGCGGGGCGGACTCCCGAGCGATCCCCCCAGCGACAGGAAGGGCCCATGAGACGCGCGTCACACTCGCCCCGCTGTCACATTCCGGGCGGCTGTGCGGTCACAGCTGCGTACCCGTTCCTTCCGGCACAGGAGAGCACCATGGAAGCGCGCCTCAATTTCTTCGGTAACCCGACCGCGGGCAAGTTCCTCAAGCACATCAACTCGGCCGGCATGGTGGCGGCGGACTCCTCGCTGCCGCACGCGACGCAGGAACTGGTGAAGATCCGCGCCAGCCAGATCAACGGCTGCGGCTTCTGCACCGACATGCACACCAAGGAGGCCGCCGCGGCGGGCGAGACCTCCGTGCGTCTCAACCTGGTCGCCGCCTGGCGCGAGGCCACCGTCTTCACCGACGCCGAGCGCGCCGCGCTGGAGGTGACCGAGCAGGCCACCCGCATCGCCGACGCGGCCGGCGGCGTCAGCGACGAGGCGTGGGCCAACGCCACCAAGTTCTACGACGAGGACCAGCTCGTCGCCCTGATCGGGCTGATCGCGGTCATCAACGCCTACAACCGCATCAACGTCATCAACCAGCAGCCCGCCGGGGACTACAAGCCCGGCATGTTCGGCTGATCTCTGAACCCCCGTCCCACGGGGACGGGATGTCCGTCTCCGGGCCATCCATGCCCCCCGGCCCTGGCCCGGAGACGGCCAAATGCCGCCCGCCGGACCGCACCCGTGTTCACTCCGGGCGGCGCGGCGCGGGGAGTTCCCCGGAACCCCGGGCCACGAGGCGGGTCTCGACCATGATCGTACGGGCCCGAGAGCGGTCGCCGTCCAGACGCTCGACGGCGGTGGCTCCGGCCACCTCTCCCATCGCCACGGGGTTCTGGGCGACGACGGTGAGTGCCGGTTCCAGGATGGACGCCATGGGGACGTCGTCGAAGGCGACGACGGCGACGTCCTTGCGGCGGCTGCGCGAGAGCTCGGCCAGGACGCCGATCGTCATGACGTTGTTGCCGGAGAGCAGCGCGGTGGGCGGGTCGGACAGGAAGAGCAGCCGGGCCGTCGCCTCGGCCGCGCCCGCCGGGTCGTGGGCGTCGGCGACCAGGGCGCGGTCGTAAGGCAGTCCGGCGTCGGAGAGCGCCGCGCGGTAGCCCGCGAGCCGTTCGCGGCGGGTGTACAGCCGGGCCGGCAGGTCGCCGATGAAGCCGATCCTGCGGTGGCCGCGGGCGATCAGGTGCGTCACGCCCTCGTGCGTACCGGAGCGGTTGGAGCTGACGACCGTGTCGGCGGTGAGGCCGTTGCCGGGCCGGTCGAGGAAGACGATGGGCATGCCGCCGGACCGCTGCGCCTTGAGGTACACGTGGTCGGCGCCGACAGCCGGAGCCACCATCAGCACGCTGACCCGGCGGGCCAGGAAGGTCTGGATCAGGGCGAGTTCGCGTTCCGGGTCGTCGTCGGAGGAGCCCATGAGCAGGGTGAGCCCGCGGCTGTGGACGGCGTCCTCGATGCCGCCAGCCACGGCCCCGAAGAACGGGTTGCCGACGTCCGGCACCACCAGGCCCACGGTGGTGTCCGGTCCGCCGACCCGGATGCTCCTGGCCATCAGGTTGGGCTGGAAGCCGAGTTTGGCGACGGCCTCCAGTACCCGCTTCCTGGTCTCCGCGGAACTGGGGCCGTCCTCGTTGAGGACCCGGGAGACCGTCTTGGCGCTCACGCCCACCTCGCGGGCCACATCGGCGAGGGTCGGTCTGCGGGTCGCTGCCATAAACCACCTTCTTCGTGGACGTCGGTCCCGTGGATGCCGGAACCGCGGTCAGCTCCCCCGCACCCCGGCTGCCGAGGCCGCGTCGCTGTCCGCCACGACCGTACCCCCGTCCGGTCGCACGCTGAGCGCGCCGGTCATGATGGCCACCACCTCGGCCATCGAGTAGTCCGACGGCTTGATCACCGCCTCGCGCCTGCCGAGCCGGTGGACGTGGACACGATCGGCGATCTCGAAGACGTGCGGCATGTTGTGGCTGATGAGGATCACCGGGATGCCCTTGTCCCGTACCCGGCGGATGAGGTCGAGGACCTGCCCCGACTCCTTGACGCCCAGGGCGGCGGTCGGCTCGTCCATCACCACGACGCTGCGGGCCCAGGCCGCCGCGCGGGCGACCGCGACTGCCTGGCGCTGACCGCCGGACAGGGTCTCCACCGGCTGCGAGAGCGAGCCGACGCCGACCTTGAGGGCGGCCATGTGCGCCGCGGCCTCTTGGCGCATGGCCTTCTTGTCGAGCATGCGGAACACTGAGCCGAGCACGCCGGGGCGGCGGATCTCGCGACCGAGGAACATGTTGGACGCGATGTCCATGGACGCCGCGACAGCGAGGTCCTGGTACACGGTCTCGATGCCGTGGGCACGCGCGTCCTGCGGCCCGGCGAACCTGATCGGCTTGCCGTGCAGCCGGATCTCGCCGGCGTCCGGCACCAGGGCGCCGGTGAGCGCCTTGATGAGGCTGGTCTTTCCGGCGCCGTTGTCGCCGATGACGGCCAGGACCTCGCCGGGCATGAGGTCGAAGTCGGCCTCGTCGATCGCCGTGACGTGGCCGTAGCGCTTGACCAGTCCGCGTGCGCTGAGCACGGGTTCTGGGCCGCCGCCCGATGCGGGCTTCACCATCGGGGACGGGGCGGTGTCCGGTGCGCCCGGCGCCGGGTCGTGGGGGGAGGCAGGGCCGGTCATCGGGTGCCCTTTCGCGAGAGCTGGTCGACGGTCACCGCGAGGATGACGAGGACGCCGGTCACCAGCGTCTGGTAGACGGAGGAGACGCCCATCAGCTGGAGGCCGTTGCGGAAGACACCGACGATCAGGACGCCGACGAACGTGCCCAGCACGGTGCCGCGCCCGCCGAACAGGCTGGTGCCGCCGAGCACGACCGCGGTGATGCTGTCGAGGTTGTCGGTCTGGCCGGCCTGGGGGTCGCCGACTCCGGTGCGCGACACCAGCAGCAGGGCCGCGACGCCGTAGACCAGGCCGGCCACCGCGTAGACGCCGACGGTGAGCCGGGACACGCGGATACCGCTGAGGCGGGCGCTCTCCGCGCTGTTGCCGAGGGCGTAGACGTGGCGGCCCCAGGCGGTGCTGCTGAGCGCGTAGGCGAAGCCGAGGAAGAGCGCGATGGTGACCAGGGACCCGTAGGTGACGTCGGTCCGGCCGAGGGGGAAGGTCTTGCCGAGCACGGTCAGCGGCCCGGGCAGGCCCGTGACCGTCTGCTCGGCGGAGTAGATGTGGGTCAGGGCAAAGGCGACGTTCAGCATGCCCAGCGTCACGATGAACGGCGGCAGCGGCACGGCGCGGACCAGCAGCCCGTTGACGAGTCCGAAGACCCCGCAGACCAGGATGCCGATGAGGATGGCGAGCACCGGCGGCAGCGGCCCCTGGACGGCGAGCTTGGCGATCAGGATGCCTCCGAAGGCCATCACGGCGCCACAGGACAGGTCGATGCCCGCGGTGAGGATGATGAGCGTCTGCCCGATGGCGAGCGTGCCCACCACCATGACCTGCTGGAGGATCAGCGAGAAGTTGCCGCCGGACAGGAACTGGTCGGTCGACACCGAGAAGAACACCGACGCGATGACGAGGGCCGCGAAGGGGCCCGCCGCGGGCGCCGTGAGCAACCGCCGCAGTGCGGTCGACTCGCCTGCGTCCACGGGCAGTGTGGTGGAGGTGGTCACCGTGCTCAGCCCCAGCAGTTCTCGAGGCCGAAGGCGGTGTCCTTGGCGTCCGCGCCGGCCTGCGGCTTGTCGGTGATCAAGGTGACACCGGTGTCGGTGTAACCGCTGGTCTTCTTGCCGTCCTTGGCGAACGCGGCGACCGCCTTGACGCCGTCCGCGGCCATCTTCAGCGGGTACTGCTGCGACGTGGCGGCGATCTTGCCGTCCTTGACGGCCTGGACGCCGGTGCAGCCGCCGTCGATCGCGACGATCATGACGTCCTTCTCGCGGCCCTTGGCCTTGATGGCCGTGAAAGCGCCGAGCGCGGCGGGCTCGTTGATGGCGTAGACGAGGTTGATGTCCGGGGCCTTCTGCAGGCAGTTCTCCATGGCGGTCTGGCCCTTGGCCTGGTCGCCGCCGGTGTCCTGGGAGCAGACGATCGACGGGTCGGAGGCGTCGATGCCGAAGCCCTTGACGAAGCCCTCGTGCCGCTGCACGCCGACGGAGACGCCGGGGGCGAGGTCCAGGGTGGCGATCTTCACCGGCTTGCCGGACATCGCGGCCTTGGCGTAGGCGCCGATCAGCTCGCCGGCCTTCACGTTGTCGGTGGCGAACAGCGCGTCGGCGGCGTCCTGCGGCTCGGGCGGGGTGTCCAGCGCGATGACCAGGACGCCCTTGGCGCGCGCCTTGGCGATGGCGGGAACGATGGCCTTGGAGTCGTTGGGGGTGATGAGCACGCCCTTGACCCCGGCGGCGACCATGTTCTCCAGCGCCGTGACCTGGCTCGCGTTGTCGCCGTCGAACTTGCCCGCTGCGGTGGTCAGTTCGATGTTCTCGCTCTTGGCGGCCTGCTCCGCGCCCTCCTTCATCTTGACGAAGTACGGGTTGGTGTCGGTCTTCGTGATCAGGCCGACCTTCACCTTGCCCCCGGACTGGGAGCTGCCGCCGGAACCGGACCCGCACGCCGCGAGGGACAGGGCGAGGCCGGCGGCGCCGATGACGAGAACCGGACGGGCTCTACGGGACATGTGCGACTCCTGAGGGAAGCGGTGAGCGGGGACATCCGTGCGGTGCCGGGCGCCGGGGAAAACGCGACGCCGGGGCAGTGCCATCGTTGACATATGTCATCGTTGACACTGCCTGCGGAGGATGATGGACTCCCGCTCCGGCAACGTCAATGCCCTCTGCAGAACACGAGTTGGCAACAGTCGGACCGCCGCGCAGCGGGTGCCGCCCGGCATTCGGGGGCGCTCCGGCCGCCGGTTCCGCATCCCACCTGGAGGAATTCCGTATGCAGCCGCGTCAGGTCACCGTGCTCGGAGAGTGCGTCGCCGATGTCTTCGCGGACGCCCGGTCCGGGCCGCCGGACCCCGACGGGCAGGGCGCCACGGCCGAACCCGCCCAGGGGCTGCGCCTGCACGCCCTGCCCGGCGGCGGGCCGGCCAACACCGCGGTGGGACTGGCCCGGCTCGGCACGCCGACCCGGCTGCTGGCACGGCTGTCCGGCGATGTCTTCGGCCGGCTGTTCCGCGCCCATCTCCTCGCGTCCGGCGTTGATCTGACGGATGCTCCGGCCGCGGCGGAGCCCAGCACGCTCGCGGTCGCCGACGTCGACGCCGGGGGGCAGGCCGCGTACACCTTCCACGCCGAGGGCACCGCGGACTGGCAGTGGACGCGGGGGGAGCTGGAGCGGGCGGGCCTCGGCGGCGCGGCCTGCGTCCACTCCGGCTCGCTCGCGCTGGTCCGCGAACCGGGGGGCTCGCTGCTGGAGGAGTTCCTGACCTGCGCCCGGCCGCGGGCCACGGTGAGCATCGACCCCAACGTCCGCCCCGCGCTGGTCGATCCGGCGGCCTACCGGCGCCGGTTGCCGAGTTGGTGCGCGGTGGCGGACATCCTGCGATTGAGCGAGGACGATCTGCGCGTCCTGGCCCCGGGGATCGGGGTGGAGGAGGCGTGCGACGGCCTCCACGCGGCGGGGGCGCGGCTGGTGGTGATCACGCGTGGTGCGCACGGCGCCTTCGCGTCGCTCGACGGCCGGACCGTCTCCGTGCCCGGCGTGCCCACGCGGGTCGTCGACACCGTCGGGGCAGGTGACTCGTTCACCGCGGGGCTGCTGCACTTCCTCGGCGAGCGGGACCTCCTGGGCGGCCGGCTGGAGCGCCTGCGGCCGGCCGACGTCGCCGCGGCCTGCACGTTCGCGGTCCGCGTGGCGGCGCTGACCTGCGCCGTAGCGGGTCCCAACCCGCCGTGGGCCCATCAAGTCCCCCCGGATCACAGCGAGAAGGGCGCGCCCGCCGAGATCGCGGGGGACGGGAACAGATCTCGTCCGGGGCGTTGACGGGCCCTCAGCCGGGGCCCATCATCTGTCATCGATCGGATGTCAGCGATGACATGTGTCAACGATGACATTCACTGGCGACGTCGAGAGAGCTGGTTCACATGCGTCGAAGAGTCGGGGCCCTGCTGGTCGCCCCGCTGATCGCCCTGATCGCGGGCCTGGTCGCACTCCTGCCGAACACGCCCGCGGCCGCCGGGACCGTCTCGGACTACCCCGAGTTCCCCTATCCGCCGACCACGTACAGCGAGCCCTTCCGCGGTCAGTTCCACTTCAGCTCGCAGTCGGGCTGGATGAACGACCCCAACGGACTGGTCTACGCGAACGGCCTCTACCACTTCTTCTACCAGCACAATCCGCACGGTCTGGCCTGGGACACCATGCACTGGGGCCACGCCACCAGCCCCGACCTGGTCCACTGGACGCAGAAGCCGATGGCCCTGGAGCCCGGTGTGCACCCCGGCACGCTCTTCTCCGGAGGCGGGGTCGTCGACAAGGACAACACCTCGGGCCTGAAGACCGGCGCGCTCGACCCGATCGTGGTGTTCTCCAACACCGACGGCGTGAGCATTTTCTACAGCAACGACAACGGCCAGACCTTCCAGGCGTACGACAAGGGCCGCAAGCAGATCACGATCCCCGACGAGAGCCGCGACCCGAAGGTGATCTGGGACGCGGCGCGCCACCGCTGGACCATGGTCGTCTGGTCCAACCAGGGCGGCAACGGCGTCAACATCTACACCTCGCCCAACCTCCTGGACTGGACCCTCGCCAGCCGCTACCAGGCGTCCTGGCTCTTCGAGTGCCCGGATTTCTACCCGCTGCCGCTGGACGGCAAGAGCGGTCAGCAGCGGTGGGTCATGACCTCGGCCTCCAGCCAGTACGTCGTCGGGACCTTCGACGGGACGACCTTCCGTACCGACTGGACCCAGCCGCAGCAGATGGACCTGGGCACCACGTACGCGGGCGGCACTTTCTACGCCGCCGAGACGTTCACCAACACCCCCGACGGCCGCACGGTGCAGATGGCCTGGCAGGGCGGCAACCGCGGCAGCACCTGGACCGGCAACGCGACCTTCCCGGTGACCCTGGCCCTGGTCAGCACCCCGGACGGACCGCGGATCACCCGCACACCGGTCACCGAGCTGTCCTCGCTCGCCTCGGAGACCGAGACCTGGAAGAACGACACGATCAAGGCGCCCAAGCAGCGCAAGCCGGGCAAGGAGCCCAAGGCCGCCGACAACCCCTTCGAGGACATCAAGGCCGACACCTACGAGATCACCGCCCAGTTCGACGTGCAGGGCGCGAGCGCGACGCAGTTCGGCTTCGACCTGCACAGCCGCAGTGACGGCACCGCCGACCGCAGCGTGGTCTACGACACCGCGAAGCAGACCCTCCAGGGCAAGCCGCTCAAGCCGAGGAACGGCAAGGTCACGATGCGACTGCTGGTGGACCGCGGCCAGTTGGAGATCTTCGCCGACGGCGGGCTGTACTCGCTGTCGGACAACGTCGACTTCGACTCCGCGGCCGACAGCCAGGGCATCCGGCTCTTCGCCGTCGGCGGCCAGGTGAGGCTGGACAACGCGACCTTCACCCGCCTCAACACCAGCTGGGGGACCGCGCAGTCCACCCTCCTGAGCAACCTGAAGGGCCCCTGGCACGCCGCCGGCGGCGCCTGGACCGACGTCAGCGGCGGCAAGCGCGTCTCCACCAGCGGCGACGGCTTCTACATGAGCGCGAGCAGCGGCGCCGACGCCGTCTACCAGGGCGACATCACCCTGGACACCGCACGCGCCGGCGGCCTGACCTTCCGCGCGAACGCCGCGGGTGCCGGATACACGGCGACGCTCGACACCAGCGGCGTGGTCAAGTTGTGGCGTCCGGGCAAGGACATCGCCGTCCGCGCGCTGCCGGTCAGCGCGGGCCGCACCTACCACCTGAAGGTGCAGACGGACGGCGCCCGCATCCGCGTCTGGGTCGACAACGGTACGGACCCCGTCATCGACGCCGCCGACAGCACGTACGCCTCCGGGCTGTTCGGGGTGAACACCTTCGACGGAACCGCGACGGTGCAGAACCTCAACACCGGGCCGGGCGGCTTCTCCGCCTTCCCCGCCGGGCGGTGGACGCCGCGCGGCGCCACCTGGACGGTCACCCCGGCCGGACTGCGGGGCAGTGCGGCGCAGAACGGCTTCTACCTCAGCGACCGCTCGGGCGGCGACTTCACCTACGAGGGCGACCTGTCCGTCACCAACGGCGCGGCGACCGGCCTGACCTTCCGGGCCGGCAGTGACGGCGCCGGCTACACGGCGAACATCGACACCAATGCCGGCGTGGTCAAACTGTGGCGCCCGGGCCGGGACATCGCGGCGTACGCCACGGCGATCACCGAGGGCCGCACCTACCACCTGAAGGTGCGGACCGACGGCCGGCGCATCCGCGTCTGGTTCGGGAACGGTGCCGAACCCGTCATCGACGCCACCGACGACGCCTACACCGGCGGCCTGTTCGGGGTGAACTCCTTCGCGGCCGACACCGTCGCGCAGAACCTCACCGTCAGCTGACAGTACGTCACATCTGAGTCACATCCACGTCACGTCGACGGAACCCGGGGCCGGCCCGCACGCCGGTCCCGGGTTCCTCATGCCCGGGCACGGCTCTGCGCATTTCCCACGTTGGAAAACCTCCGGCGCATAACCGGGGGCCGGCGCGCTGCCGATGCGGGCGCGAGCCGCCGAGCTGCGGATTCGCCATCCCCATAGGGATGTTGACCGCACCACGCGGCTCAGGCGACTCTCCGACACCACCTCGACGCGAGGTATGGACACAGCGGCACGGCACTGCTTTCATTCTCACCGCGTCAAGAATTTCCAACGTTGTACAAGCGCGTTTCCGGCGTACGACCCTACTTCGCACCAGGCGCCACCCCCCTCTGACCGGCACTTCCCTCCAGGCGTGGACGACGCCCCTCACGGAAGGTGCAAGCATGAGTCCTGGCAGACGACGCACCACTTGGCTCGGGCGCTTTGCCGCCCTCTTCTCGCTCCTCCTCGGGGTGGCGCTGATGGCGCCGTCCCCCGCGACCGCCCGCCCCACCGTCACGGCCGAAACGCCCGCCGCAGCCGCCGACAACGGCCTGCGCGGCGACTACTACCGCATGTCCAGCGGCACGGCGCTGGACTTCGCGCAGTACACGGGCACCCGCATCGACAGCTCGCTCCACGTCGACGACCTGCTGCCCACCCTGCGCGCCTACGCGGGCACCACCACCAACGTCGCGGTGCGCTGGACGGGCCGGCTGGAAGTGCCCGCCGACGGCACCTACACCTTCTACATCAAGGGGGACAACGGCTTCCGGCTCTCCCTCGACGGCTCGAGCGTGATCGACCACTGGACGACCGACTGGGACGTGCAGACCACCTCGGAGCCGGTCACCCTCACCGCCGGCCTGCACGAGATCGCGGTGGACTACAACCAGGGCAACGGCGGCGCCTACCTGCACACCGAGTGGTCGGGCCCGGGCTTCGACCGCCGGCCCGTGCCCGACACGGCCCTGCACCTGCCCGCCGGTTTCGCTCCGGCCGACGCCGAGGCGTCCGTCGACAAGACCGGCCGCATCGCCTCCATCGACCTCGGCTCCCGCGTGACCGCGCTCCCCGCCGACGCCGCCTCGCACCTGGCGCTGCTGTCCGGCGGCACCCGCTGGTCGGCCACGGTGTCCAAGGACCCCAAGCACTCCTCCCGGCTGCTCCTGAAGCCAGGCAAGTCCGACACCCCGGTCGCCCTCAAGGCCGACGTGCGGGTCAGCTACGACGGCAAGGGCGGTATCACCACCGCGGCCGGCGCCACCGGCCCCTTCTCGGTCGTCGCGAGCAACGACTCCACCTGGTACTTCGCCACCAAGTGGGCCAAGGACGTCTCCCGGTCCCACCCCCTGCCGGACTACCCGCGGCCGCAGTTGACCCGCAAGGAGTGGAAGAACCTCAACGGGACCTGGCAGTTCCAGCCGACCGAGCAGGACGCGGCACTCCCCCAGGGCCCGCTGAGCGACAGCATCGTGGTCCCCTACCCCATGGAGTCCGGTCTGTCCGGCGTCGCCCGGCACCACGACTGGTCGCTGTACCAGCGCACCTTCACCGTGCCGGACGACTGGCGGATCCGCTCGGGCAACCGGCTGAACCTCAACTTCGGCGCGGTGGACTACGAGGCCTGGGTGTACGTCAACGGCCACGAGGTGGCCCACCACACCGGCGGCTACCAGGCGTTCACCGCCGACGTCACCGACGCCCTGGCCGGGCAGGGGGCGCAAGAGCTCACGGTCAAGGTCCGCGACACCACCGACGACCGCTACGCCCTCGGCAAGCAGTCCCGCGACCCCAGCGGCATCTGGTACACGCCGAGTTCGGGCATCTGGCAGACCGTCTGGATGGAGCCCGTCCCCGAGGCCTCGGTCGACTCGCTGGTGCTGACCCCGAACCTCGCGGACTCCTCGCTCTCGGTCACCGTACGGCCGGGCGCGGGCACCTCGCCGGACGCCAAGGTCACCGCCACCGCCTACACCAAGAGCGGCCGCAAGGCCGGCTCGGTCACCGGCACGGCGGGCACCGCGCTGCGGCTGCCGGTCGAGCACGCCCGGCTCTGGAGCCCGGACGACCCGTATCTGTACGACCTCGACGTCACCCTCACCGACGGCCGCAGCGAGGACCGCGTCGGCTCCTACTTCGGGATGCGGTCCATCGAGGTGGCCCCGGCGGGCGGCACCAACCGGATCAAGCTCAACGGCAAGCCGGTCTTCGTGCTCGCCACCCTCGACCAGGGGTTCTGGCCGGACGGCCTCTACACCGCGCCGACCGACGACGCCCTCAAGTACGACCTCAAGGAGCACAAGAAGCTCGGCTTCAACGCGGTGCGCAAGCACATCAAGGTCGAGCCGGCGCGCTGGTACTACTGGGCGGACCAGCTGGGCCTGATGGTCTGGCAGGACATGCCCAGCCGGGGCACGGCCGCCGCCGGCACCCCGGAGACCGAGGCCTTCGTCGACCAGGTCCACCAGATCGTGGACCAGCACATCAGCACCCCGTCCATCGTGATGTGGACGCTGATGAACGAGGGCTGGGGCGAGTGGAGCAGGCAGGCCACCGGCGAACTCGCCGACTCCGTGAAGCAGCAGGACCCGTCACGACTGATCGACGCCCACTCCGGCGTCAACTGCTGTGCCTCCAAGGGCGATTCGGGCCGCGGTGATCTGATCGACTTCCATGACTACCACGGCCCCGCCACCCCCGCTCCCGACGCCGGCCGCGCCGCGGTCGACGGCGAGCACGGCGGCTACTCCTACCTCGTCCCGGGCCACATCCTCGGCACCGCGGGCGGCCAGGACTACGGCGACGCCGCGCACAGCGAGGAGGAGCTGACCGCCGCCTACGTGGAGAACACCCGCAAACTGCTCCGCCCGGCCGCCTGCGGCCTGTCCGGATCGGTCTACACGGAGATCACGGACGTGGAGGGCGAGCTCAACGGCCTGGTCACCTACGACCGGGCGGTGGTGAAGGTGGACCGGAAGCAGGTCCGGGAGATCAACCGCCAGGTCATCGCGGCCGGCGCCGCCGCCGGCGGGGTGGACGTCCCGCCAGGCACCCCCGGGCAGCAGGGCGTCTCCTGGTGGCCGCTGCACGAGGGTTCCGGCACGGTGGCGAAGGATGTCGCCGGAAGCCACGACGGGACCCTGAGCGGCGGGACGAGCTGGACGACCGGCCCCAACGGCGGCGCCCTGCAACTGGACGGGCGGACCGGCTTCGTCGACACCGGCGCCCCGGTGCTGGACACCGACGGCGCGGACTACTCGGTCGCCGCCTGGGTCCGGCTGGACGACAAGGGGCACTTCAGCACCGCGGTGTCCCTCGACGGTGCCTCCAACAGCGCCTTCTACCTGCAGTACTCGCAGGCCGACAAGCGGTTCGCGTTCAGCTTCGCGGGCAGCCGGGCGCTGGCGAACTCCATCGGCGAGCCGGTGGCCGGCCGCTGGTACCACCTGGTCGGCAGCTACAGCCACGGTGACGGCCAGTTGCGGGTCTACGTCGACGGCGCCCAGGCCGGTTCGGCCCGGGCCTGCAACGCCGAGGGTCCCTCGGGTCACCTGGTGATCGGCCGCGGCAAGTACGGCGGCAACCTCGTCGACTACTGGGGCGGGGCGGTCGCCGACGTGCACGCCTACGACCGGGCGCTGAGCGCGGCCGAGGTCGCCTCACTGGCGGCCGGCGAACCCGCGGCGCCGGCGACGAGCCGCTGACCACCGGCGGCCCGCCCCGTTTCAACGGGGGCGGGGCGGGCCGCCTCCCGGGCTCCCATGGAGCCCCGCACTCCCCTGATCAGGTCGCACACCGCTCTACGAGGAGTTGAACGTACATGAGCACCTCCCGTACCACCCGCATGATGGCCGTCGTGTGCCTCACCGCCGCCGCCGCCCTGACCGCCACCTCCTGTGCCAAGCAGGAGGACTCCGGCGCCGCCGCCCCCAGCTCCTCCGAAGGTGCCCAGGTGGTGCAGTCCCCGAGCGCGACGGCCGCCGCCGCCGACGGCTGCACTCTGCAGGCCTACGGCGCGACCAAGCTCGACCTGAAGAACGCCGTCGTCGGTTTCTCGCAGTCGGAGAAGGAGGCCAACCCCTTCCGTATCGCCGAGACGCAGTCCATCAAGGACGAGGCGGCCAAGCTCGGTGTGAAGAAGCTCCTCACGACCAACGCCCAGTCGCAGCTGCCCAAGCAGATCAGCGACATCCAGGACATGCTCGCCCAGGGCGCGCAGTTGCTGATCGTCGCCCCGCTCAACTCCGACGGCCTGGAGCCCGCGCTGCAGGCGGCGGCCGCGAAGCACGTCCCCGTGATCACCATCGACCGCAAGATCAACGCCACCGCGTGCAAGGACTATGTGGCCTTCCTCGGCTCGGACTTCGTGGAGCAGGGCAAGCGCGCCGCGGACCAGATGATCGACGTCACCGGCGGCAAGGGCAAGGTGGCCATCCTGCTCGGCGCCTCGGGCAACAACGTCACCACCGACCGCACCAAGGGCTTCGTCGACGAGCTCAAGGCCAAGGCCCCCGGTCTGAAGATCGTGGCCCAGCAGACCGGCGAGTTCGCCCGCGACAAGGGGCAGCAGGTGATGGAGCAGCTGATCCAGTCCAACCCCGACATCACCGCGGTCTACGCGGAGAACGACGAGATGGGGCTGGGCGCGGTGACCGCGCTCAAGGCGGCCGGGAAGAAGCCCGGCAAGGACGTCAAGATCGTGTCCATCGACGGCACGCGCAACGCGGTGCAGGCGCTGGCCAACGGGCAGTACAACGGCGTCATCGAGTCCAACCCGCGGTTCGGGCCGCTGGCCTTCGCCACCGCGCAGAAGTTCTTCGACGGCGAGGCCATCCCCGAGGACGTGATCATCTCCGACCGGTCCTACGACGCCTCCAACGCGAAGGACTCGCTGGCCGGGGCGTACTGAGTCCGCAACCAGGCCGCCCGGCCGGACACGGCAGGGCGGCCGTTCTCCCACGGTTCACCGCATCGCGAATCCCTGGAAGGCCCCCTATGGCACCCCCCGAAGCGGCAGCCGCCGCACCGCCCCCGGAGCCGGGCAGTCCCACCGCCCCCGCGGTGCTGGAGGCGCTCGGTGTCGGCAAGCGCTTCCCCGGCGTGGTGGCGCTCGACGACGTGTCCCTCACCCTGCGCCGCGGCGAGATCCACGCGCTGGTCGGCGAGAACGGCGCCGGCAAGTCCACTCTGATCAAGGTCCTCACCGGAGTGCACCGCCCCGACAGCGGCGAGCTGCGGCTCGACGGGCAGCCGGTCGCGTTCGCCCGGCCCGTCGACGCCCAGCAGGCCGGCGTCACGACGATCTACCAGGAGGTCAACCTCGTCCCGCTGATGAGCGTGGCGCGCAACATCTTCCTGGGCCGCGAGCCGAAGAACCGCTTCGGCCTGATCGACTTCCCGCGCATGCACCGGGAGGCGGCCGCGCTGATGGCGGGCTTCGGTGTCACCGCCGACGTCCGCCGTCCGCTCGACAGCCTCGGCGTCGGCACCCAGCAGATGGTGGCGCTGGCGCGCGCGGTGTCGGTGCGCGCCAAGGTCGTGGTGATGGACGAACCGACCTCCGCGCTGGAACCGCGCGAGGTGGAGACGCTCTTCCGGGTCGTGGAGGAGCTGCACAGCCGTGACATCGCCATCCTCTACGTCAGCCACCGCATCGAGGAGCTGTACCGGATCTGCGACCGGGTCACCGTCCTGCGTGACGGGCGCCTGGTGCACACCGGCGACCTCGCGGGCCTGGACCGGATGCAGTTGGTCGCCATGATGCTCGGCCGCGAGGTCGCCGAGGTGCGCCGGCACGGCCGGACCAGCTTCGGCGAGGCCCACCGACCCGACCGCAAGCCGGTGCTCACCGCCGAGGGACTGACCCGCCGTCATGTACTGGACGACGTAACCCTGGAGCTGCACCCGGGTGAGGTGCTGGGCCTGGGCGGGCTGCTCGGCTCCGGCCGCAGCGAGACCGCCAAGGCACTGGCCGGGGCACTGCCGCTGGACTCGGGCTCGGTGACGGTGGCCGGCCGCCGGCTGGGGCGTCCCTCGCCCGCCGCGGCGATCCGGGCGGGCGTCAGTCTGCTGCCGGAGGACCGCAAGGCGGAGGGCGTGATACCCGGCCTGTCGGTGCGGGAGAACATCGTGCTCGCCGCCATGCCGCGGCTGTCGCGGGCAGGAGTGGTGTCCCGCGCCCGGCAGGACCGCGTCGTGGACGTCTTCATGAAACGGCTGCGGATCAAGGCGTCGAGCCCCGAGCAGAAGGTGGGCGAGCTCTCCGGCGGCAATCAGCAGAAGGTGCTGCTGGCCCGGTGGCTGTGCCTGGAGCCGAAGGTGCTGCTGCTGGACGAGCCCACCCGGGGCATCGACGTGGGCGCCAAGGCCGAGGTGCAGGCGCTGGTGGACGAGCTGGCGCAGGAGGGCCTGGCGGTGCTGCTGATCTCCTCCGACATCGAGGAGCTGGTGGAGGGCGCCGACCGTCTGGTGGTGCTGCGCAGCGGCGCGGTGGCCGGGGAACTGACGGGCGAGCAGGTGGGCGAGGGCGAACTGCTGGAGGTGCTGGCGGCCCACGCCCCGGCCGCGAAGGACGCCTCCGGCACCGGCGACGAGGAGGAGCGCGATGACTGAACTCTCCCCGGCCGTGCGGCGGGGCGCGCTCCGGCTCCCCACCCCGGCCTGGTTCCAGACGTACGGGGTGTACGCGGCGGTGGCGGTGCTCGTGCTGTTCAACGCCGTCTTCACCGACCACTTCCTGACCGCCGGCAACCTGCGGACCCAACTGGTCCAGGTGGCCCCGGTGGTGATCGTCGCGCTGGGCATGGCGCTGGTGATCGGGACCGAGGGCGTCGACCTGTCGGTGGGCTCCGTGATGGCCCTGGCCACGGCGCTGCTGCCGTTGTACCTCGGGTACGGACTGCTGCCGTCGCTGCTGGTGGCGCTGGCCGCCGGGGCCGTGGTGGGCGCGGTCAACGGCACGCTGGTGGCGGTCGTGGGGTTGCAGCCCATCGTGGCCACCCTGGCACTCTTCGTGGGCGGCCGCGGGCTCGCCCTGGTCCTCGCGGACGGGCAGCTGAAGCAGATCGCCAATCCGGCCCTGCTGGGCCTCGGCACCGACGACGTGCTGGGGATCCCCGTGGTCGTGCTGATCGCCGTTGTGCTGGCGGTGGTTGTCGCCGGGCTGGTGCACCGCACCACCTTCGGGCGCCAGTTGGTCGCCGTCGGCGGCAACCGGGCCGCCGCGGGTCTGGCCGGTCTGCCGGTCAGGCGCGTGCTGATCGGCGTCTACGTCCTGTGCGGGACGCTGGCGGCCCTGGCCGGGGTGCTGGCCACGGCGCGGCTGACGGCCAGTGACCCGTCCACGCTGGGCACCTTGATGGAGCTGTCCGCGATCACCGCGGTGGTGGTGGGCGGCACGCCGCTGACCGGCGGTTCGGTGCGGGTCCTGGGCACCGTCTTCGGCGCGCTGCTGATGCAGTTGCTGCGGGCGACCCTCGTCAAGCACGATCTGCCCGACTCCACCGCGCAGATGGCCCAGGCGGTCATCATCCTCGTCGCCGTCTACATCGCCCGGGAGCGTCGATCGCGATGAAGTCACTCACCACGCCCCGCTCCGCGGAGGCGTTCCCCGAACCCCCCGTACCGGCGGCGGCCCGTTCCGTCGACCGGCGGCGGCTCGCCGTGCTGGTACAGCGGCAGGGCGTCCTCGCCGTGCTGCTGGCCGTCGTGGTCGTCTCCTCCTTCGTCTTCCCGTCGTTCGGCACGATGGACAACGCGCGGAACATCACCGTGCAGGCGTCGTTCCTCGCGGTGGTGGCACTCGGCATGACGCTGGTCATCATCACCGGCGGCATCGACCTGTCGGTCGGCTCGGTGTTCGCGCTCGGCGGTGTCCTGGCCGCCTGGGCGTCGCAGTACGGGCTGCTGCCCGCGCTGCTGGTGCCGCTCGCCGTGTGCGGGCTGCTCGGCACGGTGCACGGTCTGCTGATCGCCCGGGCCGGCATGGCGCCGTTCATCGTCACGCTGGCCGGGTTGCTGGCCGCGCGCGGGCTGCTGCTGGCCCTGACCGACGAGGGCGCCACCACCTATCTGGTGCCGCGCGACTCGGCCTTCGCCGAGCTCGGGCAGGGCACCGTGGGGGGCTTCGGCTACCCGGTGCTCATCGCGCTGGTGCTCTTCGCCGTCGGCGGACTGGTACTCCAGCGCACGTCCTTCGGCCAGTCGCTGTTCGCCGTGGGCGGCAGCCCGGACGCCGCCACGCTGATGGGGCTGCCGGTGGCCAGGACCCGGGTGCTGGTCTACGCCCTCAGCGGGCTGCTCGCGGGCTTCGCCGGTGCGCTCAACGCCGCGCGCCTGTCCTCGGGGGTGACCATCATCGGCGTCGGCATGGAACTGGACGCCATCGCGGCGGTGGTCATCGGCGGCACGCTGCTGATCGGCGGCTCGGGTTCGGTCAGCGGCACCCTGTGGGGTGTGCTCATGCTGGCGGTGATCCAGAATCTCATCAACCAGATCGGCTCCCTCAACTCGTCCTACCAATCGGTGGTCAGCGGCGGGTTCCTGATCGTGGTCGTCGTGGCCCAGCGGTACCTCGCGCGGGGACCGCGCACCACATGATCGCGCCGGTGCCCCGGGGCCGGACGCGGCCCCGGGGCACCGGCCCCAACCGGAGGGAACGCCGTGGGCGTCAGCCTCAAGGACGTCGCGCTGCGCGCGGGAGTGTCCATCAAGACCGTGTCCAACGTCGTGAACGGCTATGCGCATGTGACCCCCGCGATGCGGGCGCGGGTCCAGCAGGCGATCGACGAACTGGGATACCGGCCCAACCTCACCGCGCGACATCTCCGCAAGGGCCGGACGGGCATCATCGCCCTGGCCCTTCCGGAACTCGGCAACCCGTACTTCGCCGAGCTGGCCGGCGCCGTCATCGACGCCGCCGCGCGCCACGACTACACCGTGCTGCTGGACCACACCTCCGGCGAGCGCAGGAAGGAGATCCTGGTCAGCCAGGGCTTCCGCGCCCATGTCATCGACGGCCTGATCCTCTCGCCGATCGAACTGGAGGCCGCGGACCTGCTCGCCCGCACCGACAGCGCCCCCCTGGTGCTGCTCGGGGAGCGGGAGTACGACGCCCCGCACGATCACATCGTCATCGACAACGTGGCCGCGGCCCGCAGCGCGGTGCGTCATCTGACCGGCATGGGCCGGCAGCGGATCGCCTTCCTCGGCGCCCGCCGCGAGAGCGCCAGACAACCCGCCCATCTGCGGCTGCGCGGCTGGCGCGAGGAGCTGGCCGACTCCGGACTCCCCCACGGCGAGGACCTGGTGGCCACCGCCTCCGGCTACGGCCGGGCGGACGGCGCGCAGGCCATGGCCGACCTGCTGGACCGCGGGTCACGCCCGGACGCGGTCTTCGCCTACAACGACCTTCAGGCCATCGGCGCCCTGCGGGTGCTGACCACGCGGGGGTTGCGGGTGCCGGAGGACATCGCCCTCGTCGGCTTCGACGACATCGAGGAGGGCCGCTACAGCGGGGTCACCCTGACCACGATCTCTCCCGACAAGAAGGCCATCGCACGCCAGGCCGTCGAATGCCTCGTCCAGCGCCTCACCGGGACATCGGACGCCCCACCGCGCCGCGTCCGGGCCGGCTACGACCTCGTCGTCCGCGAGTCCACCCTCGGCCATCACCGCTGACTCCGGCGGCGTGTCACCCGCCGGAGGGGAAGTCCGCGCCGCGGGAGGCGGCTTCGTGGGCGCGCAGCTCGCCCAGCATGCTTTCCAGTTTGCCGGTCACGGCCGCGTAGCCGTCGGCTCCCAGGACCAGGCGGTGCGGAGGGTCGTCCTCGTTCAGCGCGGCGACGACGGCGCGCGCCCCCCGGTAGGGGTCGCCGGCCTGCCGCCCGTCCTGGCCGATCATGAACGTGCGCACCGACTCGATCAATGGAAGGTAGGCGTCGACCGACTCCTGCACGGGTTCATCGGAGAATCCCGTGTAGGCACGCGTGCGGAAGGCACCGGGTTCGACGGCGAGCACCTTGATGCCGAACGGAGCCACTTCCTCGCGCAGTGCCTCGGTGAGTCCTTCGACCGCGAACTTGACGGCGCTGTAGTAGCCGAATCCCGTCACACCGCGCAGGCCCGCGATCGAGGACATGTTGACGACCGTTCCGCTGCGGCGGGCGCGCATGCCGGGCAGCACGGCGCGCAGGACCTCGGCGACGGCGAAGAAGTTCAGCTCGAAGGTCTTCCTGACATCCTCGTCCGCCATGCCCTCCACCGATCCGTACCAGCCCCGGCCGGCGTTGTTGACCAGGACGTCGATTCCCCCGAAGCGTTCCTCGGCGGCCGCGACGGCCTCGCGGATCTGCCGGGCGTCGGTGACGTCGAGCGGCAGGACGAGCACCTTGTCGCCGTGCTCGCGGGCCCACTCCTCCAGCAGCCCGGGGCGGCGGGCGGTGAGAACGACGTTGTCGCCGTCCTCCAGGGCGACGTCCGCATAGGCCATGCCGAAGCCGCCGGGGGTGCCGCCGGTGATGAACCAGGTCCTCAAGGTCATTCCTCTCTCTCGCATGGGGAGGCGGGCGGGTCCCCACCCCTCACGGGGCACAGGGCACAGCCCACCCCTGTCACTGCTAAAATGGAAGCACGTAACTTTGACTTTAGCAGTGACTCGGGAGTGTGTGGCCATGGCGAACCGGATCCGGCTGGAGGACCGCGAGTGTCCGCTGTCCACGACGGTGCAGCACGTCGGGGAGTGGTGGACCCTGCTGCTCCTCCACGACGCCTTCGACGGCTACACCCGCTTCGACCAGTTCCAGAAGAGCCTGAACATCTCCACCAGCATGCTCACCACCCGTCTGAAGACGCTGGTGGCCGACGGGCTGCTGGAGCGGCGCCCCTACCAGACCAATCCCGTGCGCCACGAGTACGTGCTGACCGAGCGCGGCCGGTCCCTGCGGCCCGTGGTCGTCGCCCTGGCCGCGTGGGGCAACCGGCACCTCGCGCCGGAGGAGCGCAGCATGATCCTGGTCGACGCCGAGACCGGTGAGGAGGCCGAGCCGGTGGTGGTGGACGCCCGGACCGGCCGCAGTCTCGACGACAGCGAGGCCTTCGTGTTCGCGGCCGGCCCGGCCGCCGGCGAGCTGATGCGCGCCCGGTACACCGAACTGGAGCGGCAGCGCCGGGCGGACGCCTGAGCCCGGCCCGCGCGCGTCACCGCGTGTCATACGGCACGCCACCCCGTCCAGCGGTGCACCGTGATCACCACCACCGGCCCTCCGGGCGGGCGGTCGGTGTACTGCCCGTACCTGGCGGCCAGCACGGCGACCCGCTGCGCCGCCTCGGGCGAGGCGTCCCGCGGCGCGAGGACGCGCGCCTCACCGTCGGCGCGCGCCCACCACAGCAGGTCCCAGTCCTCGTCGTAGTGGTCGACGAGCAGGCAGACCGCCGGGTTGGCGGCGATGTTGGCCAGCCGCTTCAGCCGCGTCGTCCGCTTGGGTTTGTGGTCCACCGCCAGGGTCACCGAGTCCCCGTCCACCGCGAACACCACCGGCACCAGGTGCGGGCGGCCCGACGCGTCGGCCGTGGCCAGGCGTGCCACGCGCGCCGCGGCGAACCGCTCCCGCGCCTGCGTACTCGTCAGGTCGGGCACGCCGCCCCCCTTTCCGTCGGTCCCCCGGCGCTCAGCGGTAGCGACTCGCGAGCTCGGCGAGCCGGTCCAGGTGCGCGAGCGTCTCCTGTTCGGGCATGGTGGGCAGGTAGAACAGCACCCGTTCCACGCCCAGACCGATGTAGCCCTCGACGTGCGCGGGGTCGTCGGGCGCGGCATACACCGTCACCGGCACCTCCCGCCCCGCGACGGAGCGCATCCGCTCGATGAGCGGACCGAGTCTGTCCGGGGGCATGCCGTCGGCGAGCCACGCGTCACCGAGTTCGGCGACCCTGTGGAACCCGCCCGGGCCGCCGCCCACATAGATCGGCGGATGGGGCTGCTGGACGGGCTTGGGCCAGGCATAGGAAGGGTCGAAGTCCACGAACTCACCGTGGAACTCGGCCTTCTCCGCGGTCCACAACTCAACGATGGCGCGCAGCCGTTCGTCGGTGAGCCGGCCCCGCGTCGCGGGATCGGTGCCGTGGTCCCGCATCTCCTCGCGGTTCCATCCGACGCCGACGCCGAAGATCGCCCTGCCGTCGGAGACCAGGTCCAGCGAGGCGACCTCCTTCGCCGCGTGGATGGGGTCGCGCTGCGGGATCAGCGCGATGCCGGTGCCCAGCAGCAGCCGCTCGGTGACGGCCGCGATCACGGCGAGGGCGACGAAGGGGTCGAGCGTGCGGTAGTAGACCTCCGGCAGTTCGCCACCGTCCGGATAGGGGGACTCGCGCTTCGCCGGGATGTGGCTGTGCTCCGCGATGAAGAGCGAGTCGAAGGCGCGCTGCTCCAGTGCGATGCCGAGCGGGGCCGGCCGGATGCCCTGATCGGTGATGAAGGTGGACACTCCGAATTTCACGGCGGCTCCGTCGGACGGGGACAGGACGGGTGGCGTCCGCCACCGAACTGCTGACTACCCGCCGGCGAGGACACCGTGCGCGCCACCACCCGACAGGGCCATCGACGTTCGCCCACCCGGAGGGCTGCCGCCCCGCGCCGGCCTGCCGGGCGTACGTGCCTGCCGGGCCGCCGCCGGACGGCGGCCGTCAGCCGTCGGAGGTGACGGCGAGCAGCGCCATGTCGTCGTTGCACGGTCCGCCGGTGTGCCGGTGCACATCGGTCACCAGCACGCCCAGCAGTTCGGCCGGCCCGCTGAAGCCGACTCCGGCCAGGCGGGTCACCGGGTCGTAGAGGCCGCCGCGGGTGTCGCGGGCCTCCGTGACGCCGTCCGTGCACAGCAGGAGCGTCGAGCCGGCCGGGAACGGCACTCTGTCGACGACCACGGGCCCCCTCTCCAATCCCACGCCCAAAGGCATCGCGTAGCGCGAGGGATCGGTGGGCCGCACCGCACCGGCCGTCAGGAGGAGGGGAGCGGGATGGCCCAGGTTGACCAGCAGCACTTCCCCCGCGCCCCGGGGGAACTCGGCCAGCACGGCGGTGGCGAACCACTCCAGCCCGTCCGAGCTCCCCCGTCGCCCGACCTCCCGGCACAGCGCACGGTGCATGCGCGCGGCCACCGCCTCAAGCGTCGCCTCCTCACCGGCGGCCATCCGGAACATCCCCAGCACCAGCGTCGCGGCCTCGACGGCGTCCAGTCCCTTGCCGCGGACGTCACCGACGACGCAGCGCAGTCCGCGCGGGCCGTCCTGCACCGCGTAGAGGTCTCCTCCGATCCCGGCGTCCTCCTCCGCCGCCTCGTAGCGAGCGGCGATCCGCAGAACGCCCGCGCGGGCGGGTGGTGCCGGCAGCACCGCCCGCTGCACGGTCGCGGAGATGGAACGGGCGGACCGCAGCCGCACCTCACGGGCGTACAGCACGCGGTTGATCGACACGGCCACCACCGCGACCACCGCCACCGACAGCACTTCGCTCATGCCGGCGACACTGGGCAGATAGCCGTAGCGAGCGACGATCGCCAGGTCGGCGAGGATCGCCGCCAGTCCCACCAGGATGGTCCCGTTGATCGACGTGACCAGTGCGGCGAGCATCGGGGCGACGGAGTAGAAGGCCGTGCCCGTGTACTGGACGGGGGTGAGGTAGTCCACCACGAGGCCGCTGACCAGGAGCACCAACGGGAGCAGACGGATGTACCAGGCCACGTCCTCGTGGCTGTCCGGGCCCCACGCGTCCGCCCTCCCCACGCGTCCTCCCAGGGTCCGTCCCGCGACTGTCACCCCAGATTCCCCGGCCGCCGCCCCGTCAGCCACCCCTGGCCCTCCCCGGGGTGAACCGCGGCGCCCTCGCGCGGGCGGGGGCCGTACGGGCGCTCAGCGCCGGCGGAGGTACTCCAGCCCCTTCTCGCGCAGGGCGCGGTGCAGGCCGTCATAGGCGGGCGCACCGCCCAGGACGGTCTTGGGGAGCTTGGCGACCACGGTGTAGTTGGTGTCCACCACGTTGCCGATCGGCGCCAGTCCGGCCTGGCTGACCAACTGGTACGCGTCGAGTCGGTGCAGGCCGGTGAGCGAGGCCGTCCAGCCGATCAGATCGTGCTGGCTGATCCGGTAGGCGTCCTCCAGCGGGCGCACCGAACCGGTCGACATCAGGAAGCGGTCGTCCTCCAGCCGCGGCCAGGCCGGGGCGCCGCCCTTGATCAGGTCGATCACGACCACGGTGTGCATCGCGGCCTCCACGGCGGTGCCGCAGACCTCGCCCTCCCCCTGCCGCGCGTGGCCGTCGCCGATCGACAGCTGCGCGCCGGGCACGTTGACGCCCAGGTAGAGGGTGGTGCCGGCGCGCATCTCGGGGGTGTCCATGTTCCCGCCGTGCGCGCCCGGCGTGATGCTCATGATGACCTCGCCGGCCGCCGGTGCGACCCCGACGGTGCCGTGCATCGGGTCCAGCGGCAGATCGACGGTGTGGTCGGAGAACCGGGCCTGGAAACGGCAGCTGTTGCGGTCGCGGTCGATGCCGTACCGCCAGACCACCTCCTCCAGCGGATCGTGCAGCATCGCCGTGGAGTGGGTCGTGGTCAGCGCGCCGAAGTGCGGGAAGGTGGTGGACACCGCCCAGTCGCGGGCGGGCGCGATGTCGGCGAAGTGCACGGCCAGGGTGTCGCCGGGCTCGGCCCCCTCGACGTGGATGGGCCCGGTGACGGGATTGAGGTACGGGAACTCGCACACCTCGCTCGGCAGGTCCTCCGTCCCGCGGACCCGGCCGCCGAAGCAGTCCTCGGTGAAGAGCTCCACGATGGTCCCCGGGCGAACCCGCAGCAGCGGCTCGCGGCCGCCGAAGGTGTAGGCGTACTGCTCGGGGGACGGGTGGAGCGTCACGACGTCGATGTCACTCATGCGTGTCCGGCCTCCTCGGCCGCGGAGTTCTCGTTGGGCAGTTCGGGACGGCGGCCCGCGACCAGCAGGCCGATGAGCAGGACCACGCCGATCGCCAGCCAGAGGAAGCCGAGCCGCTGCGCGGCGACCTTGGCGTTGATGACGACGTAGGTGAGGATCGCGAAGCCGATCAGCGGTGCGATCAGGTGGCGCCACCAGTCGCGGCTGCCGCTGCGGACGACGTAGTGGACGACGACGGAGACGTGCAGGACCAGGAAGGCCGTCATCGCACCGAAGTTGACCAGTGAGCCGAGCAGAGTGATGCCGTCCGAGCGGGAGTTCATGTACAGGCCCAGCCCCAGAGAGACCACCGCGACGAGGAAGGTGGCGTTGGCCGGGACCTTGCTGCGAGGGTCGATCCTGGCCAGGAAGCCGGGCAGTTGCCGGTCGCGGGCCATCGCGAACAGCAGCCGGGAGGTGGCCGCCTGGGCGACCAGGGAGTTGGCGAAGCCCCAGGCGATGGCGGTGGCCAGCGCGCTCAGCGTCCCCAGCCAGGCGCCGCCGGCGACGCGCGCGGCGTCGTAGAAGGCGGTCCCGTCCGGGTCGCCGTCGCTGATCAGCGTCTGCGGATGGGGCACCAGCATCGCCGCGAGCCATGTCTGCACGATGAACAGCACTCCGGCGAGGAGCAGCGCGGCGACCATCGAACGGCCGATGGCCTTGGCGGAGTCGCGGTTCTCCTCGGCCAGGGTGGAGATCCCGTCGAAGCCCAGGAAGCTGAGTACCGCGATCGACACCGCCCCGAAGACAAGGGACCAGGAGAAGGTGTGGGCGTCGTAGAAGGCGTGGAAGCTGAAGCCGTTGCCCTTGCCCTGGGCGACCGCGACGACGCCCACGACCAGGAAGATCGCGAGCACGGCCAGTTCCGCCAGGAGCATGATCTTGTTGATCCTGGCCGTCATCTCGATGCCGAAGTAGTTCACGACGGTGTTCAGCAGCACGAACCCGATCAGCCAGAGCCACACCGGCACCGAGGCGACCAGCGAGTTCATCGCGACGGCGGCGACCAGGTAGAGCAGCGCCGGCACCAGGATGTAGTCGAGCAGGATCATCCAGCCGGACAGGAAGCCGAACGGCGCGCCGATGCCCCGCCCCGCGTAGGAGTACACCGACCCGGCCATCGGGAAGGCCCGCGACATCTGCGCGTAGGAGTGCGCGGTGAACATCATCGCCAGCATGCCGACGGCGTAGGCGAGGGCGACCATGCCGCCCGCGCCCTGGAAGACCCCGCCGAAGATGCCGAACGGCGCGATCGGCACCATGAAGACCAGGCCGTAGACCACCAGGTCCCAGAACCCCAGCGATCTCGCCAACTGCTGGGTGTAGCCGTACGTCTCGAGTCTTTCCCCACGCGGTGCGCTGTCGCTCACGTCGCCTCCCCGGCGGCCGCGGTCCCGTGACTGGCGGGGGTGATCTTAGGGGGCTCGGCGGGCACAGGGGAACGCCTGTGACAGAGGGATTCCGGGCGCGGTGGTGAGGCCGGCGCTCCGCTTCTCCGCGCCACCGGCGGATCAGCCGGCCGGCCCCTCGGAGAGTACGGCGAACGACAGTTGCCCGGTGAGCCACTCCTCGGTGTCGTCCCAGGACCAGCCGCGGTCCGCCACGTACAGCCGCCAGGATCGGTGGCCGAGGAAGAACCACAGCACGTCGGTCGCGCGGTCGCCCGCCAGGGCCGGCCGCAGGGCGCCCAGGTGGTCCAGGCGTTCGGCCACGACGTGGAGGGCCTCACGGTAGGCCCGGTCGGCACGGGTGAGTGTCTCCCCGGCGGTGTCCTCCAGTGCGGCGGCCGTGACCAGCACCTGGACGAGGGCGAAATGCCGTTCGTTGTCCAGCCGGACCCCGTGGGTGACGGCGGCGACCACCTCCCGGGGATCGGAGCAGGCGTTCACCGTCGCGAGGGTCCGCTCGACGATCGGGTCGCCGATGCCCTCGCTGATGAGGTGGGCCAGGATCGAGGACTTTCCACCGGTGCTCGCGTACACCGTGGGAACGGCCGTCCCGGCCTCCCGCGCGATGTCGGCGACGGTGACCTTCCCGTAGCCCCGGTCGACGAAGAGGCGCAGCGCGGACTCGAGGACGGAGGCCCGCGTATCGGCCGCCGCCTGGGCGCGGCCGGGGGCGCGGTAGGGACGCCGCTGACCGGTCGGCTGGGTGTTCATGCCCCCATCTTCGGCCAAGGCTCTCGTGTTATTTTCGCTATAGGGACCCTATAGCGAATGTGAATCCCGACCGACCGTTTGGAGCCACGCACCATGAGCCTGTTCACTCCCACCCCGGGCGCTTCCGCACGCCGATACGTACTGGGGCAGGAACTGAGCGTCACCATCCTCACCTCGGGGGCCGAGACCGAGGGCCGCCACGACGTCACCGACTCCGTCATGGCGACCGGAGCGGCGACGCCGCTGCACATGCACACGCGGTACGAGGAGCGCCTGTGGGTGGTCTCGGGCTCGCTGACCGTGTGGGCCGGACCGGACACCCTGACCCTGCGCTCCGGGGACTTCTTCACCATCCCCCGGGACGTGCCGCACGCCATCAAGTCCGGCCCCGACGGGGCCCGTGCCCTCAACATCACCTCGCCGGCGGGCTTCGCCGAGCTCATCGCCCGGGCCGGCACCCCGTTCCACCTGGCGACTCCCGAGACGGAACTGGACGCGGAGCTCTTCATGGCCGTGACGGAGGAACTCGGGGACATCGTCCTCGGACCGCCCGGCACCACCCCCGCCGACCTGGAGCACCTTCCGCCCCGGCCCTGACGCGCGGCCGTGGGAGGCCGCGGGGGCCGCACCGCAGGTCAGGCGGGCGGTGACCCCATCCTCACCTGCCGGGATTCCTCCGGAAATGTACATTTACATGGTGAACGACCGATTGGCACTGCTCTCCGCCGTGGAAAAGGGCATTACGGAAGGCGAGGTGCTCCGGCTCGCGATCCAGCAGGCGGTGGCCGGGCTGGACGGGCTGGGCGGAACGGTCCACCTGTGCGGGCCCATGTCCGCGCTGCGCCTGGTCTCGACCGTCGGGCTGTCGCCGGCCCTCGTGCGGAACTGGGAGATCATCGATCAGGACAGCGCGGCCGTGCCGGCCCGCGTCCTGGACCGCGACGGGCTGTGGGCTCCGCACGGGGCCGCCGGAAGCGTGCAGCCGCCGGGGGCGAGGGGATGGCCCGGCACGGGTCTGGCGGCTGTGCCGCTGACGGACGGCGGGAGCCCGGTCGGATCGCTCACCGTCGTCACCGGCGCCGGGGGAGAGCCCACGCGGGAGCAGTGGGAGTTCCTTGAGGCGGTGGCCGCCTGGGCGCAGGAGCGCATGGGTCAGGCCCCGCCTCCCGCGCGCCACGAGGACCCCACGGGCAGCGGTCTGCGGCAGGCCCTCAAGGCCGTCGAAGTGGGCACGTGGGACTGGAACATCCGGACCGGCGAGCTGGCCTGGGACGATGCGGCCATGGCCGTCTACGGCACCGCCGCCGAGGACTTCGTGCCGCGGGTCGAGAGCTGGATGAAGGTCGTCCACCCCGACGATCTGCCGTGGACGCTCGCCGCCGCCGAGAAGGCCATCCGCGACCGGGGGGTGTTCGAGGCCGAGTACCGCGTACGGCGTCCCGACGGCGGTTACGCGTGGACCGAGACCCGCGCCAAGGTGGTGCTCGACGACACGGGCGAGCCCTACCGCATGATCGGCACGGCGTGGGAGAGCAATGAGTCCCGCTCGGCCCGTGCCGCGCTCAGCCGCGCCCTGCGGTACATGACCGACGGCTTCCTCTCCGTGGACGACGACTGGCACATCACGTTCGTCAATCTCAAAGCGGAGGACATGCTGGGCTCCCCCGAGGAGGAGCTCTTCGACCGCGTGCTGTGGACGCTGCCGTCGTTGCGGCAGATACCGGGCCTTGAGGCCCAGTGCCGTGAGGCCGCCGCCAAGGCGGTGCCCACGAGCTTCGACGTGGCGATCCCGGACACGGGGTCCTGCTTCCACCTGCGGCTCGTCCCGGTGCCCGACGGCGTCACCCTCTACTTCACCGACGTCACCGACCACCGGCGGCACGAAGCCGAGCGGATCGCCTCCGAAGAGGCCTCCGCCGAGCGCTCGGCCCGCATCGGCGAGCTCACCGCGGCCCTCGCCGCGGCGACCACGTCACGGGACGTGGTGGACGCGGTGGCCCAGCGGGTGCTGCCGCCGTTCGGCGCCTCCGGTCTGCTGGTCCAGGCGATCGAGGGCGACCGCGTCTACACCGTGGGCTCCGTCGGCTATCCGCAGGCCTTCCTGGACCACATAGAAGGCCGCCCACGGGCCGAGCAGGACCCGGGATGGCAGTCCCTCGCCACCAACGAACCGCTGTTCATCTCCTCGGTCGAGGAGTACGCGGAGCGGTACCCCGCCATGGCCGACCGTCCACGCCTGATCGGGAAGCAGTCGTGGGCCTTCCTGCCGCTGATCGCCTCCGGGCAGACCTTCGGGATCTGCGTGCTCGCCTTCGACGGGCCGCGCCGCCTCACCGACGAGGAACGCACGCTGCTCGGCGCCATCAGTGCCCTCGTGGCCCACGCCCTGGAACGCGCGCGGCTGTACGAGGCCGAGCACACCCGGTCCCGGGAGCTGCAGAGCGCCCTGCTCCCCCAGCGGCTGCCCGCCCTGCCGTCGTGCTCGCTCGCCGCCCGCTACCTGCCGACGGAACAGGGCGTGGATGTCGGGGGCGACTGGTACGACGTCATTCCGCTCTCCGCCGGCCGGGTCGCGCTGGTGATCGGCGACGTGATGGGCCACGGCCTGTCCGAGGCCGTGGCCATGGGCCGGCTGCGCACGGCCGTCCACACGCTCGCCGGCCTCGAACTGCCCCCCGACGAGATCATGAACCACCTCAACGACATCGTCAGCGGGCTCGGGGAGGACTCCTACGCCACGTGCCTGTACCTGCTCTACGACTCCACCACCGGGACCTGCAGCGTCACCCGCGCCGGGCATCCACCGCCGGCCGTCGTCCACCCCGACGGCACCGTCCAGTTCCCCAAGGCGGCTTCGAACCCTCCTCTGGGAGCGGCGGAGGCGCCGTTCGAGAGCGTCGAGCTGGAGATACCGCAGGAAAGTCTCCTGGTGCTGTTCACCGACGGTCTGGTCGAGTCGTCCGAGCGGGAGATCGACCAGGGACTGTCCGACCTCGCCCACCTGCTGCGCAGCTCGGACGGTGACGACCTGGACCGGCTCTGCGACACCGTCATCACCAACCTGCTCCCCGCCGGACGGACCACCACCGACGACATCGCCCTCCTCATCGCCCGCGTTCACGCCCTCCCGTCGGACCGGATGGCCTCCTGGCCGCTCCCCCAGGACCCGCAGGCGGCCGCGCTCGCACGCGGACTCGTCCGGGAGCAGCTGTCGGACTGGGGGCTGGACGAGCTGACGGCGACGACGGAACTGCTGGCCAGCGAGCTGATCGGCAACGTCGTCCGGCACGCGAAGGGCCCGATGAGGCTGCGGCTGCTGCAGGACACCGAGCTGATCTGCGAGGTCGCCGACGGCAGCCTGACCATGCCCCGCATCCGGCACCCGTCCGAGATGGACGAGGGCGGCCGGGGGCTGCAGCTCGTCGCCTCGCTCTCCCAGCGATGGGGCACCCGCTACACCCCGGACGGCAAGTGCATCTGGACGGCACAGCAGATGCCGGGCGCCGGCACCCCCGCGTCGCCCCTCGAGGCGTTCGACATGGACGCGGTGCCGCCCCTCGCCTGAGCATCCGGGACGCCACAGAATAGACTTTGTACGCGTATGTCTGTTACTGCAGAGGTGCGAGAGGTGGTGCCATGCAAGGGATCGCCGACATGGGCGGCACCGACGGCTGGGGCCGCGCCCACCCGCCACGCGGCGACGAAAGGGTCTTCGCGGAACCCTGGCAGGCCCGCGCGTTCGCGCTGACGATCCTCTCCGGCCGCGTCGCATGGGGCGACACCAACACGGACGCCTTCCGGCACGCGCTCGAGCGCCTTGACCGGGCGGCCTACCTGGACGAGGGCTACTACGGGCGCTGGCTCAACGGCGCGGAGCTGATGCTCACCGAGACCGCCTTCCTCGCACCGGGCGCGATCGACGCCCGTGCCCGCAATCTGCTCGGCGAGCACGTGGCGGAGCCGCCGATCCCGGAACCCGCCCGGCCCCATTACGCGCCGACCGCCGAGGGGTCACTGCGCACCGTGGAGGCCGCACCGGCCTTCGCCGTCGGCGAGCACGTCCGTGCCAAGGACATGTCGCCGCCCGGTCACACAAGGCTGCCGGGCTACATGCGGGGGCACGCGGGCATCGTCGAGGCGGTCCAGCCCGCCGCCGTGCTGCCGGACACCAATGCCCACTTCAAGGGTGAGAATCCGCAGCACGTCTACTCGGTGCGCTTCGACTCCCGGGAGTTGTGGGGCGCCGAGTCCGAACCCTTCGCGGTCACCGCCGAGTTGTACGAGAGCTACTTGGAGACACCTTCATGACCACCGGCGGACCGGGCGGGCGCCCACCCGTGGCGCTGCGCGCCGAGGCCCTGGAGCAACTGCTCACCGAGCGGGGCCTGATCGACCCGAAGGAGATGGACGGACTCATCACCGAGTACGAGACCAGCATCGGCCCGCTGAACGGCGCCAAGGTCGTCGCCAGGGCGTGGACCGACCCGGAGTACCGGGCCCGGCTCCTGGAGGACGGCACCGCCGCGATCGCGGAGTTGGGCTTCTCGGGCCGGCAGGGTGAACACATCGTCGTGGTCGAGAACACCCCGACCGTCCACAACGTGGTGGTCTGCACGCTGTGTTCGTGCTACCCCTGGCCGGTGCTGGGTCTTCCGCCGAGCTGGTACAAGGACCCGGCCTACAGGGCGCGCGTGGTCAAGGAGCCGCGCACGGTGCTGTCCGAGATGGGCCTCGACCTCGACGACGACGTACGGATCACGGTGCGCGACTCCACCAGCGAGGTGCGCTGGCTGGTACTGCCGGAACGCCCCGCCGGCACGGAGCAGTTGTCCGAGGAGCAGCTCGTCCCGCTGGTCACCCGGGACGCGATGGTCGGTGTGGCCAAGGTGAGGACGCCATGACGGCCCCGCTGGACACCGAGGGCCCGGCGGCGCCGCCGCGCTCCAACGGGGAGCTGGTGTTCGCCGAGCCGTGGGAGAGCCGCGCCTTCGGTATGGCCGTCGCCCTCCACGAGGCGGGCGCCTTCAGCTGGCCGCGGTTCCAGGCGGCGTTGATCACCCGGATCGCGGTCTGGGAGGCCGAGCACGACCACGACGACGCACCGTGGAACTACTACCAGCACTGGCTGGGCGCCCTGGAGGACGTGCTCGCCGGCCAGGGCACGGTGTCTCCCGACGAGGTCACCGCCCGCGCACGGGCCCTGGACCGACGCCCACCGGGCCACGACCACCCGCACCCGCACTGAGCCCCGCCTCCGGGCCGGCGGTCACGCCGTCGGCCCGGAGAGGTGACACCCTGTCAGGAACGGTACGTGTTGCGGGTGTAGGTCAGGCTCAAGGGTGCCGTGTTGCCGAAGTACACCGAGATCAGGTAGGCCGGGTCCGGCGCGATGGAACCGCGCTGGAGGTCGCTGCCGTCATTGGTGTCGTCCCAGCCCCAGGGCGTGTGCGCCGCGTTGTCCTTGCCGTTGTCACCGGCGAACGTCCCCCACGAGGCGTACGGCGGGTTGGTGTTGCGGCGCTCCCACAGGCCGCCCGCGCCGAAGATGTCGACGAGCTGGTAGGACGCGGCCCGGTCGTTGCCGCTCTTGGGCACCGTGCCCCCCGTGCGGCTGGGGCGGTAGACGATGCCGTCGCCGCCCGCGAAGTCGCCGCCGTCCCAGTTGTACATGCCGTGGCCCCTGGCCTCCTGGAAGACCAGCGGGTGCTGCGCGCCGTCGTGGGCCTGCGTGAAGAGGGTGCCGTCGACCGTCTCGCGGTTGCCGGTGAAGGGGCTGCCGGCCGGGACGTAGGAGTAGTAGTTGTCGTGCGCCTGGGTGACGGCGGCCTGGAGGGTGCCGTAGGTGCTGCCGTCCTTGCGGACCACCTCCAGCACGCCCTCCATGTCGTTCTCGTGGCCCGTCACATTGAGCGGGTAGTCCTTCCAGTCGCGGGGGTGGAAGAACGCGTACGTGATGAACCAGTGAGTGGAGGTCTCCACGACCGAGTAGTACGCGGTGCCGGTCAGGCGCTGGGTGTTGGCGTCGAGGTCGTCCCAGTTGTTGCGGGTGTTCCAGTCGCCGTCGTAGTCGACGGGCGAGAGGTAGTCGGCGGTGTAGTACACCGACGACGTGTCCTGGTAGTGGATGGGCGCCCAGCGGTAGGCAAGGTCCGCGTCGGCCGGCGTGGCCGCCTGGGCCGGGCCGGCGATCACGAGGGGGGCGACGGAGAGGAAGAGGGTCAGCGCAGCGGCGCCGACGGCTCGCCAAGGCTTCATGGGGGGCTCCGAGTCAGGAGGAGGGACGCGCAACGAGGCGGCGGTTACTCTCCTGGCGCCCAATGACGCTTTGTACGTGGCCTGTTGACCCGCGCGTTAACGTCCGTGGGACGGTTGGGCGACGGCGCGCCCCCGATAAGGGACGCGCCGTCGGATGTCGCGACACGACCGGTCAGTCCGCCGCCAGCAGGTGGGCCGGGGCGATGCGGGAGTGGGCGCGGATGGGGAAGGCCAGCGCGGCGCAGACGAGGGCGACGGCGGCCAGGGTGGCGAGCAGAGCGGCGCCGCCCACCGTGAGCAGGTGTCCTTCCAGCACGCCGCGGCCGATCGCCAGGACCGCGGCGAGTCCCGCGACGGCTCCGGTGAGGCCGCCCAGGAGGGCGAGCAGGATGCCCTCGTGCACGGTGAGCCGGGCGAGTTCGCGGGTCGTCCATCCGGTGGCGCGCAGGACGGCCAGGTCGGAGGCGCGCTCGCGCTGGGACAGGACCAGTACGTCCACGGCTCCGGCCGCGCCGAGCAGCAGGGACAACGCGACGCTGAGGTAGTCGGCGGTACGCGCCTGGGCGACGACCGCGTTGCCCAGCAGGGAGCCGGCGACCTCGCCGCGGAAGGCCAGGGTCAGGGCGAGCAGCACGGTGAAGGCCGCCACTCCGAGGGCGAGTCCGGCCGCGCCCAGCAGGGTCCGGCCGGGTACCCGCGCAAGGTTTCTTGCCGCGAGACCGAGGACCGAGCGGACGGGCGCGGCCCGGCCGCCGGCCGTCACCGGGGGCCTGATGGCGTCCAGCGGTCGCAGCCGGGTCGCCCGCCATGCGGGGAGCACGCCGGCCGTGACCGCGAGCAGCAGGGCGACGGGGAGCACGAGAGCCGCCTTGGCCCCCGCGTCGTCCAGCCCGAGCAGGGAGCCCAGGAGGTAGGCGAGCAGGGAGCCGGCCGCGCCCGCGCCGAGGCCGATGACCACCAGTTCGCCGAGGACCAGCCGGAGGATGTCCGGCGACGTCCACCCCACGCAGCGCAGGGTGCCGATCTCGGTGCGGCGCGATCGCACCGAGGCGAGCGCGGCCTGCGCGAGGAAGAGTCCGCACACCACCAGCACGAGCACGAAGAGCACCGCGCTCTTGGCGTCGACGGCCTTGAGGATGTGCAGGGCCACGCCCTTGGCGGTCCAGTACTCGCGGACCTTGGCGCCCGGCAGCGCGATGGTCTGCGGCGCGGGAGAGCTGCCGATGGTGATGTCCACCTGCAGCCCGGGGTAGGCGGCGCGGATCCGTCCGGCCACCGCGTTGACGCGGGCCTGCGAGGCGGGGTCCACGCCGGTGACACCGGCCACCCGGATGCGGACGGCACTGACGGGTGCCTTGTCCTGCACGCTCGGCAGGCGGCGGCTCCTGGTGAGCACGGAGATCGAGTCGATGGTGGTGAGCATGGTGGGCGGGGCGGTGAGGTAGCCGCCGAGGTTGCGGTCCGGGGCGAGCGGCCGGTCGTGCAGGGCGGCCCGTCCGGCCTCGTCGGCGCCGGTGACCTGCGGGGAACGGTAGGTCTCCAGCGGTACCTGCGACAGCGAGGAGAAGCCGGGCAGTCTGGTGGCGTCGTAGCGCCCGACGGGGGTCAGATAGGGGATCGGGGTCCGTCCGTAGTCCTGCTGGTCGCAGGTCACCACGCCCCAGCAGAAGGTGCCCGGGTGGCTGGTGACCTCGCGGAACTGGGTGCCGGTGTTCTCCTCCGGGACGAGATCGATGAACTGCTGGTTCTCGTTGGTCCGCCAGACCTCGGGCGACTGGTCGGCCCGGGCCCGCGGGGTCAGGCCGTCCGCCGTGCGGCGGTAGTCGACCGGGCCGATCGTCCAGTAGCTGTCCGCCATGGGCGGGAACAGGAACTTCCTCGGGTACCCCTTCTCGATCTCGGCGGTGACGTGTCCCACGGGCGTTCCGTGCAGGCCGTTGACGAAGTCGTGGGCGGCGGTACTGCCGAGCTTCGCGGCCAGGGCCGCCGGATCCCCGACCCGCAGCCGCTCGACGCGCGCGTCGAGGGTGCCGGCGGTCAGCGTCCGGTCGTTGAGCACGACCGGGACCTTCCAATAGGGCTTGTCCGACCAGTTCTCCTTCCTGTTCCAGACGGGTTTGTCCCGGTCGGTGAGCATACGGCCGTAGGTGACGGCCTGGCCCAGGCCGACCAACCGGTCCTCGGCGGTGGGATCCACCGCCGAAAGGAGCACCGGATAGGACACCGGGAACTCGGCCGTCGCCTTGTCGTGGCCCGTCTGACAGGTCAGGCGCGCGTTCATGTCGCGATCGAACGGCGACTCCTCGCGGCGGTCCTCCCGGATGAAGTTGGGTTCCAGCGGCTCGTAACTTCCGTCGTCGGCACGCTGGATGTGCATGTCGGTCTTGTTGTCGTTGTAGAACCAGCAGACCGAGTACGTCCCGTGCCCCGTGGTCTCCTGGAGCAGGTCGCCGGGGGACCAGTCATGGGGAAGCCGCTTGGGCACCTTGATGGGGTTGCGGCTGAGGTAGACGTACTGGTCGGCGGCCCGGTAGCGGTTCAGTCCGGCGGTCAGGACCGGCCGGATCCGCAGCATCTGGGCGGGCGCCTTGGTGTCGAGGAAGTCGGAGACGTCGATCTTCATGGTGCCCTGCACCATCAGGTAGCCGAGGTTGGCGACCGGTGCGGCGACCTCCACCCCGGGCATGCCCTTGATCGCGTCGTACTGGTCCAGGGTGATGCCGCCGAAGATCCCGGACAGGAAGTTGGCCTCGACCAGGCCGTCGGCCCGCTCGATCGCGGTCTGGCTGCCATGGGGGCGGACGAGGACGTCGTACGCGGAGCGGGCGTTCTTCCGGACGGTCTCGGTGGTCCGGGCCTGACTGGTCGTCACCGTCGAGGTGAGGAGGGTGAAGCTGGTGGCGGCGACGAGGATGCCGGCCGCCAGTGCCAGCGCGCGGCCCCGGTGCCGCCGCAGCTGGGACATGATCATGGCTATCACGGACGCAGGCCCCCGAGCCGGTCGAGTACGTCGGCCGCCGGCGCCACCTTCTCGTCGGAGGTGATCCGGCCGTCCTGGAGCCGCACGATCCGGTCGCAGTTCGCGGCGACCTCGGAGTCGTGGGTGGCGATCAGCATCGTCGTGCCGTACTGCTCGCTGAGCGAGAGCAGCAGGTCGATGATCTCGCGGCCGGTGGTGCTGTCGAGGTTGCCGGTCGGCTCGTCGGCGAGCAGCAGTCCCGGACGGTTGATCAACGCCCGGGCGACCGCGACCCGTTGCTGCTGGCCGCCGGACAGCTCCGACGGCAGCGCACGGGCGCGTTGCGCCAGGCCGACGGCGTCCAGGAGTTCCATGGCGCGGGCCCGCCGGTCGAAGTCCACCCGGCGCGGCAGCACCGGCACGAGGACGTTGTCCAGCGCCGTCAGCGCCGGCAGCAGGTGGAAGCGCTGGAAGACGAACCCGATCCGGCGGCGGTGGGCGTCCAGCCGGGCGGACGTGAGCTCCTGCCCGTCGATCTCCACCGTGCCGGAGTCCGGGCGGTCCATGCCGCCGATCAGATGCAGCACGGTGGACTTGCCCGCTCCGGACGGACCGGTGAGCGCGACGGACACACCGTCGTCGATCACCAGGTCGACCGAGTCCAGCGCGGTGATTCCCGGATACCGCCGGGTCACGTCCCGCAAGGTCACGCCCATGAACCCCTCCCCCTCCTGCATTGCCGCAATGCAGCGGTACATTGTCACAATACACAGGGGGTGTGAAATGCCACTGCACCACGCGGTGCTCGCGTTGCTGTCCGAAGGGCCGAGCCACGGCTACGAGTTGAAGGGCCGCTTCGAGGAGGCCATCGGGCCGCAGTGGGGCGGTCTCAACATCGGCCACCTGTACCAGATCCTGGACCGCCTGGTGCGCGACGGCTATGTCACCAGGTCCCAAGTGACCCAGTCGGACCGCCCCGACAAGACGCGGTACGACCTCACCCCCGCCGGACAGGACGAGTTGAGCTCCTGGGCGACGACCGCGTGGATGCGCACCGGCGGATTCCGCGACGAGTTGTTCCTCAAGCTCTTCGGTGCGGCCTCCCTGGGATCCGGCACCCTGGACGCTCTCGTCACGGCCCAGCGTCAGACGTATCTCTCCGAACTCGCGGGCCTGTCACGGTTGCGGCGCGGCCACGCGGACGATCCCCTGGTGGCCCTGCTCATCGACGCGGCCATCGCCCACACCAAGGCCGACCTGGAACTCGTCGACAGCGCCGCGCAGCGGCTGGCACCCCTCACCCGGCGCGGCGCCCACGCCACGGCGCAGGACCAGCCGGAGCACCGGCGGGAGGACCCACCGGCTCGCCGCGAGCTGGGGGCATGACACGGCCCCGACCGGGGCCTCCACCCACCCGCGACCACCCGCCCGGTCGTCAGCCGGCGCCGTCCGCGGACGCGCCGCGGCGCCGCACCGGCGCCTGGTCCACCCGGCCGAGGCGCCGGGCGCTCCACATGGCCAGGGGTTGCAGGGCCTCCACAAGCGTCCGGCCGTCGGCGGCGAGACTGTAGCGGATCTGCACGGGGGTGGTCGGCACCACCGTCCGCTCGATGAGACCCTCGGCCTCCAACTCCTTCAGGCGCTGCGCGAGCAGGCGGTCGGAGATCCCGCTGACCATGGCCCGGTACTCGCCGAAGCGCCGGGCCCCGTGCGACGCGGCCTCCAGGATCCCGCCCGTCCAACGACGCCCGACAAGCTCCAGGGCGCCCTGCAGGTTCGGGCAGCTGCTGTCGTCGATGCCGCGGGTCTCGCGCTGCCGCGGTGACGGGGTAGTCGCATCCACTTACCCAAGATTAGCACCTAATACTTTCTTTGTTCCGGCGTGGGTTCCTGACAGACCGTGGACGCTCGCTTCGCCGACGGCGGCGGAGCCTCAGAACCGTCCCTCGACCCCCGGAAGACACCATGGCAACCCTGCTCCACCTCGACTCCTCCCTCCACCCCGGCTCGGACTCCGCCTCCCGCACCGTGGCCCGGACCTTCCGCGACGCCTGGCGGGACCAGCATCCCGACGGCACCGTGGTCTACCGCGACCTCGCCGCGGACCCGCTGCCCCATCTCGACGTGCACGCGTTCTCCGCGGCCCTGGTCGACGCCGGCTCCCGCACACCCGACCAGGCGGCGGCCTTCGCCGGGCGCCTGGAGCTGATCGAGGAACTGGAGCGCGCCGACGCCGTCCTCATCGGCGCCCCGATGTACAACTTCACGATCCCCTCGACGCTCAAGAGCTGGATCGACCACGTGCTCGTGGTCGGCCGCACGACGGGGGACGCCTCCACCGTCAAGGACCTCCCCGTCACCGTCGTCGCCAGCCGCGGCGGCTCCTACGCACCGGGCACTCCCCGGGCGTCGTCGGAGTACGTGCAGAACTACCTGCGGGCGATCCTCGGCGAGTACATGGGCCTGGACGTCGACTTCATCGTCCCCGAGCTGACCGCGGCGTCGTCCAACCCGGCCATGAGCGCGCTCGTCCCCCTGGCCGAGGCCTCCTGGACCAGGGCCCTGGAGGACGCCACCGCCAAGGGCAAGGACATCGCACTGCGCGTCGCCGCGGCCTGATCCGAAAGGCCGTGCCCGGCGCCGCCACGGCGCGGGGCACGGCCTGCCGCTCGAGCGCCGTCGTGGTCGTGGTCGTGGTCGTGGTCAGCGCGAACGGGGGCGCAGGACGCCGTCGGGGTCGTAGCGCCGCCGCAGTTCGGCGACGCGCGCGCCGGTCGCTCCGGGGTAGGTGCGGGCGAAGGTCTCCTCGTCGGGATCGCTCTCGAAGTTGACGTAGGCGCCGTCGGTGAGCGGAAGCAGCGGCTTCCACGCCGCCGACAGCGTCTCCCGGTCGCCGGGAGGGAAGGCCGTGGCGGTGACGAGAGTCCGCTGGTGGCGGTGCGGATAGGCGGTCGCGGCAGGGTCCGTGTCGTTGACCGCGCCGCCCAGCGACCTCATCTGGATCAGGAGGGGCTCGGGGGCGGTGACCGCCGCGACGAGACCGCGGGCCGCCTCCGACGTCATGCGCGTGAGCAGCCCGTTGGTAGTCACCACCGGCATCTGTCCGTGGTGTCGGTGCAGTTGGGCGGTGGAGAGCAACTGCGAGTACGGGAGGACGTACGCCTGGTCGAGGACGGTGTCACCCAGGCTCGCGAGCGGTTCCAGCGCGCCGCGGATGACGGACTCGCTGTCGGAGGCCACGACCGCGTTGACGGAGGCGACCGCGAGGGAACCCTGGGCGGAGAGGTTCACCGCGGTCGACAGCTCTCTGGGCGCCGCGGCCATCATGGCGGCCCAGCGGCGCAGGGCCGTGCCCGCGGAGTCCACGACGACGGTGGCCTCGGCGTACCCGATCCTGCCGAGCTCGACCGCCTCGATCTCGAAGGCGGTCGCGATCGCGGTGCCCGATCCGGCACCGCGCATGACCCACAGCAGATCGGGCTCGTGCCCGGCGTCGGCACGGACCACCGAGCCGTCGGCGAGCACCACCTCGACGGCACGCACGTGGTCGATGGTCAGCCCGTAGGAGCGCACCAGCCAGCCGATGCCCCCGCCGGTGGCCAGCCCGCCCACACCGACGTTGCCGTGGTCGCCGGAACTGATGGCGAGCCCATGCGCAGCGAGCGCATGGGCGACCTCCGCCCAGCGGGCGCCGGCCTCCACCCGCACGATGCGCGCTTCCCGGTCCAGGACCCGAACACCGCGCATCGCGCCCAGGTCGATGACCAGTCCCCCGTCGTTGGTGGCGGCGCCCGCGAGGCCGTGACCGCCGCTGCGGACCGAGACGTGCAGGCGATGCTCGGCGGCGAAGGCCAGGGCCTGCGCCACGTCGCCGGCGGATTCGGCCGGCACGACCAGAGCCGGGCTGCCCACGCGGGTGTATGTCGAACGGAGCGCGCCGTAGCGGCGGTCCCCGGGTGTGACGAGTTTGCCCGCGAGCCCGGCGGGCACCCGGCGCGGGACGGCGTTCACCGGGCGCTCCGCAGGCTCGCGACGCGCTCGCGCACCGCCGGGACGATCTCCCCGGCGAACACCGCGAGCTGGCTCTCGGGCTCGGCGGCGGGCCAGAAGACGAAGGTGTCGAACCCCAGGCCGACCGCCCACTCGCTCAGGGTGTCCACCCAGCGTGCGGGGTCTCCGACAAGCCCTGCGCCGTGCCCGTCTCCGATCACCCCGATGACGTTGTAGACGCGGCGGATCGACGCGGGGGCGCGCCCCGCGGCTTCGGCCGCCTCGTCGATGACACGCTGGGCGCCCGGCACCCGCTCGGGGGGGCACATAGATGTTGAGCGGGGAGATCCAGCCGTCCGCGGCCCGGCCGGTCAGCGCGAGCATCTTGGGCTTCTGTGCCCCTAGCCACACACCGACCGGCTCGGGGGGCACCGGTCCTGACCGGTAGCCCTCGACGGCGTGATGCGCGCTGCGCAGCCGCACCGGCCCGCCGGCGAGGGCGCTGCGGAGCAGGCTCAGCGACCCCTCGGTGAAGTCGACCATCGCCGCGCCGCTGCGGGCCAGGCCGCCCATCGAGGCGATCGCCTCCGGGAAGGCCCCGCCACCGACACCGAGCTGGATCCGGCCTCCGGCGAGCACGCTCAGTGACGCGGCGGCCTTCGCCAGCATGGTCGGCGGTCGCAGCTGGAGATCCGCGACATCGGTGAGGAAGGAGATCCGGCGCGTCGCCCCGGAGAGGTGGCTGATCAGGGTCCACGCGTCGAGGTGGCCGGGCTGGTAGGGGTGGTCCTGGACGGCGAGGTATTCCAGGCCACGTGCCTCGGCCTGCCGCGCGAGTGCCCGGGTGCGGGTCAGCGTCTCGACGTCGGGGTCGAGGCTCAGCCCGAATGAAAGGGGGTGTCCGTAGTCATTCATGCCTCCACGCTGCGGACCGGGCTCCCCCGCACAAAGTCCGAGGTGAGTTACTAATCCTGAGTAAGTGGCGGCGGGGTGCCGAGGACGCGGCGTCCTCGCTTTGTGGGCCGCGCGCCGCCCTGGGAAAATCGACGGCAAGGCCCGCACCGGGCAGGGGCCCGGACGGACACCATCACCCGGAACGAGCCCATCGGGGCCGGCAGGGACCAGCGAACGGACACGGTGCTGTGGACGAGCTACTGGCGAAGATCCTCCAGGCGCATGGCGGCGGCGATCGCTACGCGCAGTTCTCCGAAGTCCGCGCGACGATCGTCACCGGGGGCGGCTTGTGGGCGATCAAGGGCGTGCCGCAGGATCCGGCGCCGCGGGAGATGACCGTGCGGCTCCACGAGGAGTGGGCTTCCGTGCAGCCCTTCGGCGCGCCCGATCAGCGGAGCGCGTTCGTCCCCGGCCGCGTGGCGATCGAGCGGACGGACGGGACCGTGGTCGCGGAACGTCTCGACCCGCGGGCGTCCTTCGCCGGACACGAGCTCACCACGCCCTGGGACGGACTCCAGAGGGCCTACTTCAACGGCTACGCGCTGTGGACCTACCTGACCACCCCGTTCCTGCTCGCCATGCCGGGGGTGACGGTCTCGCCCGTCCCCGACCTGCACGAGAACGGCGAACGCTGGCAGGGGCTGCGGGCCGGCTTCCCCGACGGCATCGCCAGTCACAGCCGGGAGCAGGACTTCTACTTCGGGGATGACCTGCTGCTGCGCCGGCACGACTACCACGTCGATGTGGCGGGCGGGTTCCCGGCGGCCCAGTACGTCCACGAGTACATCGAGGCCCAGGGGCTGCGCACGCCGTCCAAGCGCCGCGCCTACCGCTGCGGCGACGACGGCAGTCCACTGCCGGACGAGTTGATGGTCGCGATCGACATCAGTGAGCTGAGGTACAGCTGAGGCGGTGGGTGCCGCCCCGGTCGACCACGGACGAACGGCCTCAGGTCCCGGGGTAGTGCTCGTCCGCCCAGCAGCCCAGCGCGGTGAGGGCGGGGCGCAGGGCGGCGCCCGCCTCGGTCACGCCGTAGCGGACCCGCAGCGGGGGGCCGGGGTCGACGTCGCGGACGACCAGGCCCGCGTCCACCAGCTCGGCGAGGCGCTCCGAAAGCATGCGCTCGCTGATCCCGGGGACGGCACGGCGCAGCTGGGCGAAGTACGTCGGCGACTCGGTCAGCACGGCCAGGACGAGGCCGGTCCACCGCTTGCCGAGCAGCCCGAAGACGCGTGTCAGGGGGCGTCCACCTCTCGGCACGGCTCGTCGGGCCCGGCCGGTCCCGGCGTCTGCCTCATCGCCGCACCGGGATCCCGGTGGTGAGGAGTCCGCGGGCGCCGGCCGGTGCAACGGTGCCGTAGCTCACGTCACCGCCTGGACAGGCGCGCCGTCGGCGTCCGGCCGGCTCACGGGCGGGGAGGCGTCCGACCAGGAGCCGAAGACCGCGGCCTGGCCGTGCCGCTTGCCGTCCGCGTCCACCAGGTTCCACATGCAGACGTCCTCTATCCAGAACTTCCGGCCGTCGTTGCGCAGGCGCAGTCCGCGGTAGCCGTCGGCGTAACCGCGGTCGTCGACCGCCGTGAGAAGGGCCTCGCGGTCCTCCTGGTCCCCGGGGGCGGCCGACAGGCGCGACGGCAGGCCGACGAATTCCTCCCTGGAGTAGCCGAAGCAGCGCTGCGCCGTGCGGTTGGCATAGACGAACCGCGGGTCAGCGGAGGTGTCGTGCACGAGCAGCCCGAAGGGCGCGTCCTCGTAGAGCCACGCGGCGGCCTCGGCTTCCGAGGACCAGACGGGCGGGCAGAGCCCGACTCCCACCAGGCGGTGGTGGCTCTCCAGGATCAGGGACGCGAACCAGGGGTCGCGCACCGGGTCGGTGGACAGCTGTCCGGCCGTGGGCGCGGATACCGGGGGGTGTTCAGACACTCTGCTCCCCTGCCTCGCTGTTCGGCTCGGTCACGGACAACCTCCAGTGGGAGACAGCACAGCACGGGCGCGTGATCTTCGCGGGCCCCGCGGTGATTCTAGGTCGCCGGAGGCGGGGGCGAGCGGCGGTGCGCGGGGTCGCGGATCGTCTCCGCGCCGCCGCCGGGCGGCGGTCGCTCCGCGTTCAGGCCGTCGTTCCCGGCGCGTCATGCGGGGCGTGGTCCGGCGCGTCGTTCGGGGCGCCGTTCGGGGCGCCGTTCGGGGCGCCGTTCGGGGTCCGGGAGGACATCGGGGCCAGATGACAGAGCGCCAAGACGTGGCGTGGACCCCCCATACCGTTCACCGGTGATTCCCACGAAAAGCAGTGGTGATAGATGTACTGGGCCGGTATTCGCACGAACGGCCGCTTTTCCACAAAGCTCGATTCGGAGAGAAGACGCACATGTTCCAGCGCATCATGGTCGCCATCGACCCCACCTCCGCCCGCCACGCCGCCCTGCGCATGGCCCAGGGTCTCGCCCGGCTCTCCGGTGCCCAGGTCCACGTCCTGCACGTCGCCACGTCCGCCGTCGCGTACGACACGGTCATGCGTCTGGAGGACGACGCCGAGGCCAAGAAGATCCTCGACGAGGCGCTCGCCGAGGTCCGCAAGGACGGGGTCGAGGCCGACGGCGCGCTCGCGGCCGGCCTGGTCCAGCAGGTCCCCGAGACCATCACCGAGGAGGCCGAGAAGTTCGGGGCCGACCTGCTGATCCTCAGCCCCCACCACCGCGGCTCGGTCGCCGCGCTGTTCAACCCCCGTGTCAGCGACACGATCGCGCACCGCGCCGGCATAGCCGTGCTCCTCGCCCCCGAGGACCCGGCGGACGACGCCAACTGACCCTGCGTGCAGGCCGGTCGTGAACCGGCCGTGAGGGCAGCCGGCCCGGTCCCGCGAACAGGACCGGGCCGCTCGCATTCCATGGGGAGTGTCCCGGCAGGAGGGCGAGGACCGGCAGCGCGGACGTCCGGACGGCAGGGGGCGCACCGGCCGAACCACCCCGGCTTAACACGTCATTCCGGTGTGATAGCGTCACGCGCCGAGTGGCGACAATGGTGTCTTACCCCCTCGTGAGAATGCGGCCGGAAGGGCCGCGAGGAGCACACCCCTCATCGAGCACGGGCGGCGCCCCAGGCCTTCGAACCCGTGCGTGAAGCCCCTCCCGTGCCCTTCCGCGACGTCCGCGACGTCCGCGACATCACCGCGCACGCCCGCGGAACGGCCGTCAGCGGCGCTTCTCGCGGAGCGAGTGCAGGTACGCGCTCGACCTGCGGGCGAAGGAGAACGAGTCGGCCGGGGCGTCGTGCTCGGTCTGCCAGTGGTGGGAGAGGCGGCCGCCGTGGGTGTGCGTCACGGCCGAGATGAACCGCTGGTAGTCGATGTCGCCGTCGCCGACGTCGACCATGTGGTAGCCGTCGCCGGCGGCCTCGTCCCGCTCGCCGTCCTTGACGTGGAAGAGGGGGTAGCGGTCCGGCTGCTTGAGGACGTAACGCAGCGGGTCGAAGGGGGCCGAGGTGCCGTCGGCACGCTTGGAGAAGCGGAACTGCCCGACGAACGCCCAGTAGATGTCCATCTCCAGGAACACCAGGCGCGGGTCGGTCTCGGCGAGGAGCACGTCGTACAGCCGGACGTTCGGGCGGTCGGTGGCGAAGGAGAACTCCTCGGCGTGGTTGTGCTGGTAGAACTTCATGCCGCGGGCCCTGGCGGCGGCGCCGAAGGTGTTGAACTCCTCGGCGCAGCGCTTCCAGCCGTCGACGGTGCTGCCGTAGCGCCAGGGGCCGGACGCCGTGCCGATGTGCTTCAGGCCGAGGGCCTCGGCGTCGTCCAGGACCTTGGTGAGGTTCTGGGCGAAGGTGTAGGCGCCGGGATTGTTGTCGTCGTAGTAGCCGACGTGGCTGCCGATACCCTTGAGGCCGTGGTCGCGGGCCAGCCCGCGCAGTTGGGCGAGGGTGATGGCGCCCGCGGAGCCCTGGGTGTAGCCGGCGTACTCGATCTCGTCGTAGCCGTACTTCTCCAACTCGGCGAAGACGGTGGCGAAGCCTAGGGTGGAGACCTTGTCGCGCAGCGAGTACAGCTGGATGCCGAGGCGGCCCGGAGGCAGGACGGCGCGTCCGTTGCCGTGGCCGTGGTGGTGCTTGCCGTGGTCCTTGCCGTGCCCCTTGTCGTGGGCGGCGGCGGTGGGGGCGGTGGTGCCGAGGAGGGCGGCCGCGGTGGCTCCGGCGGCGACCCCGAGCATGCCGCGCCTGCTGAGCTTGCGGCTGAGCTCCGGGTCAGGGGTGCCGGTTGTACGACTATTGCGGCTCATTGTGGATAACTCCTTGATGTCGGTGCCGTGTGGTTCAGTGAAGTCCTGCCAGGCGCAGGAGCAGGGACTTCACATCGGTGGCCGCGACGCGGCCGCTGAGGGCACGGGGGTTGGAGCAGAGAATGAGCGGACCTTCTTCGTCGCTCGTCGGGAGGCGGCCGTGGCTGCCGCGAATAGGCGAGGGATCGAGCGGTACGACCGCCATGCGGTAGCGCATGCCGAGCTTCTTGCGGGCGAGGGCCGTCGCCGCCTTGACGCGGACGTAGGGGTCCGCGGGGTCCATGAACAGCTCGACGGGGTCGTAGCCGGGCTTGCGGTGGATCTCGACGAGCTGCGCGAAGTCGGGCGCCCGGTCGTCGTCGAGCCAGTAGTAGTACGTGAACCACGCGTCGGGGTCGGCGACGGCCACGAACTCGCCGGAGCGGTGGTGGTCGAGGCCGTGCCGCTTCTTGCCCTCGTCGTCGAGGAGTTCGGCGACCCCGGGTAGTTCCGTCAACACGGCCCGGGTCGCGTCGAGGTCCTCGGGGCGCCGCACGTACACATGGGCGATCTGGTGGTCGGCGACCGCGAACGCGCGTGAGGCCATCGGGTCGAGGTACTCCATGCCGTCCTGGGTGTGGACCTCGAGCAGACCGGCACGGCGCAGTGCCCGGTTGATGTCGACGGGCCGGCTCACCGGCGTGATGGCGTACTCGGACAGGACGATCACGGTGCGGCCTTCGCGCCGTGCGTCGTCGAGGAGCGGGGCCATCGCCGCGTCCAGGTCGGTGGCGGCCTGGCGGGAGCGGGGGTCGTCCGGGCCATGACGCTGCAGGTCGTAGTCGAGGTGCGGGAGGTAGCAGAGTGCGAGGTCGGGGGTGCGGGTGCGCAGGATGTGCCGGGTGGCGTCGACGATCCAGCGGCTGGAGACGATGTCGGCGCCCGGGCCCCAGAAATGGAAGAGGGGGAAGGTGCCGTACTCCGCGGTGAGTTCGTCGTGGAGCTCCGGGGGGCGCGTGTAGCAGTCGGGTTCCTTGCGGCCGTCGGCGTAGTAGACGGGGCGCGGGGTGACCGTGATGTCGGTGTCGGCGCCCATCGCGTACCACCAGCAGATGTTGGCGACGGTGTAGCCGGGGTGGGCGCGGCGGGCGGCGTCCCAGAGCTTGTCGCCTGTGACCAGGCCGTTGTGCTGCCGCCACAGCAGGACGTCGCCGAGCTCGCGGAAGTACCAGCCGTTGCCGACGATGCCGTGTTCGGAGGGAAGGGAGCCGGTGAGGAAGGTGGACTGCGCGGCACAGGTGACCGCCGGCAGGACGGTGCCGAGCGGGGCCCGGGAGCCGGCGCCGGCGAGTCGTCTCAGGTGCGGCATGTGCTCCAGCAGCCGCGGCGTGAGGCCGACGACGTCCAGGACGAGGAGCGGGGTCGGCCCGGCGGTCTCGTTCATGGCAGTTCCTTGAGGCCGAGGTCGTGCAGGAGGTCGCGGGCGAGGCCGAGTTCGGCGGCGATCCCGTCTGCGAGCTGGGCGCGGGTGCGCGGCCGCAGCTCGGCGGGGAGCGCCTGCCAGGTGTAGGTCTCGACCTCCAGGTGGTGGGTGAGCGGTGCGGGACCGCCGACGAGGCGGCGGAGGGCGTCCTTCAGGACACCGAGGGTCGAGGTGAGGGGCGGTGCCGGTGGTGAGTGCAGGGGGACGTGGAAGTGCGAGCGCCAAGGGGCGCCGGTGGGGAGGGCGTCCGGGGTGAGGGCCTCGTGGAGGTCGTCGGTGCCTTGCAGGCCTTCGGCGGTGCGGGTTCGTGTCTGGTGCAGGAAACGGGGTTCGGCGAAGGCGGCGAGTGCGTCGCGTACGCCGGGGAGATGGGGGTGTTCGGCGTGCAGTGCGGCGGAGAGCTGGACTTTGGGGATGGCGATGCCGGCGGCGGTGAGAGCGTTCAGCGCCGTGACGGGTTCTTCGAAGGAGGTGGCGAGATGGCAGGTGTCGACGCAGATGCCGATGCGGGGGTGTGCGAGGGCCGTGAGCGGGCCGATGGCGTCGGCGGTGGTCTCGACGATGCAGCCCGGCTCGGGTTCCAGCGCGACCCTGATGGACTTCCCGGTGAGCTCGGCGAGCGCGTCGAGATGTCCGGCCAGCGTGGTCAGCGCGGTGCGGGCGGCAGCGGCGGCCCGCTCGTCGAAAAGGGTCCGCCAGGCGAGCGGGAGGGTGGAGACGGAGCCTTCGGTGACGTCGTCCGGGAGCAAGGCGGCGAGCAGGTCGGCCAGGACGGCGGTGTAGGCGAGGCGTTCGGGTTCGGCCCAGTCCGGCCGGTAGACGCGGTACTTGACCTCGTCGGCGCCGAACCCTTCGTACGGGAAGCCGTTGAGGGTGACGACCTCCAGGCCGCGCCGGTCGAGGGCGGCGCGCAGTCCGCGCAGGGACGCCGGATCGGTGTGCAGGGCGCGCGCGGCGTCCTTGGCGAGCCACAGGCCGATGCCGAGGCGATCCCGCCCGAGGCGCTTGCGGACGGGTTCGCAGTGGTCGCGGAGCTGCGCGAGGACGCCGTCGAGCGTCTCGGCGGGGTGCACGTTGGTGCAGTAGGACAGATGGACGACGGAGCCGTCGGGATGCCGGAAGCGCATGCTGGCCGCCCCCTCATTCCCCGCCGCGGAGGAGGGAGTTCCCCTCGTGAAGGGCCCCGGTCGCGGGGGCGTCCAGGTGGAGTCTGCCGCTGCGGCCGTAGAAGGCCACGGGGTTGCGCCACAGAACCTGGTCGACGTCGTCGTCGCTGAAGCCGGCGGCGAGCATGGCGTCGGCGGTGCGGCGCGTCTTGAGGGGGTCGCTCTTGCCCCAGTCGGCCGCGGAGTTGACAAGCATCTTCTCCGTACCGTGGGCCTTCAGCACGGCGACCATGCGGTCCTCGTCCATCTTGGTGTCGGGGTAGACGGAGAAGCCGAGCCAGCAGCCGCTGTCGGCGGCCTCCTTGACGGTGGTCTCGTTGAGGTGGTCCAGGAGGACGTGTTCGGGATCGAGCGCCGACTCGCGGACGACGTCGATCGTGCGGCGCATCCCGGCGAGCTTGTCGCGGTGCGGGGTGTGCACGAGGGCGGGCAGTCCGTGCTCGGCGGCGAGCTGGAGCTGGGCGGCCAGCGCCGTGTCCTCGGCGGGGGTCATGGAGTCGTAGCCGATCTCGCCGACCGCGACGACGTTGTCCTTGACGAGGTAGCGGGGCAGGAGGTCCAGGACGGGTGTGCAGCGCGGGTCGTTGGCCTCCTTGGGGTTCAGGGCGATGGTGCAGTGGTGGGCGATGCCGTACTGCGCGGCCCGGAAGGGTTCCCAGCCGAGGAGGGAGTCGAAGTAGTCGGAGAAGGAGTCCGGCGAGGTGCGGGGCTGACCCAGCCAGAAGGAGGGTTCGACCAGGGCTCGGACACCGGCGTCGTACATGGCCTGGTAGTCGTCCGTGGTGCGGGAGGTCATGTGGATGTGGGGGTCGAAGATGCGCATCAGGGCTGCTCCGTCGGGGAGGTCAGGGCGAGGAGGCGGTGGAGGTCGGCGGGGACGGGCCGGCCCGCGGCGGTGCGCTCGGCGGCGTAGTCGCCGAGCATGCGGGCCAGTTCCGCGTCGCCTCTGGCGCGGTCTTCGAGCCGGGCGGCCGCGTCCACGGGGACTCCGGTGAACAGGCACTTCAGGAGGGCCTGACGCCAGGTGTGCGGGTCGAGGTGCTCGGCGGCGTACGGGCCGACGGCGGCGGCCACCAGCCGGGTGTCGTTGGTGCGCAGCGCGTCCTCGACAAGGGGCAGACCGTCCGCGGGATCGGGAGCGAGGTGGGGCAGCACGAGGAGGATCGCCCGGCGCTCCGCAGCGGTGCCCTGCCGGTACAGCCGGGTCAGCGCCACGGCGTCGGGGTGCGCCTCGCGCAGCAGGAGGACGCGGACGGCGTCGGCCTGGTCCTGGCCGCAGTGACGGCCCGCTGAGGCGAAGCTCAGTTCCCAGGGTGCGACGGAGCGCCTCGGGCCGAGGGTGTCCTGGGACGGAGTGGCGCTGTCGGCGGCGTCGGCGAGGGCCGCGTCGAGCCAGGTGCGGGCTGTGTCGCCGAGCCGGTCGCGGAGGTCCTCACGGGTGGGGATGGGGGTGGATGAGGTCATGCCGTTGCTCCGATCGTGGGGGCGTGGGAGCGCAGGAAGTCGAGGGAGGTGCGGGCGAGTTCGGGTCCCGCGTGGGAGTGGCGGGGCAGTTCGACGACGGTCAGGCCCTGGTAGCCGGTGGCCGCGAGGGCCCGGAGGACGGGCGGGAAGTCGATCTCGCCCTCACCGAAGGGGAGGTGTTCGTGGACGCCGCGGCGCATGTCCTCGATCTGGACGTGCCGCAGCCAGGGTGCGGCCTGTGTGACGCAGTCGGCCGGGGCGTCGGGCTCGAGGCATTGGCAGTGGCCGATGTCAAGCGTGAGGCCGAGCGGTCCGGGGTCGCCGAGGAGTGCGCGCAGGTGGTGGAAGTCCTCCAACGTCGCGAGGAGGTGGCCCGGCTCGGGTTCGACGGCGAGCGGGACGTCGGCGGTGGCGGCGGCGTCCAGAACGGGGGTGAGGGCGGATTCGAGGCGCTGCCAGGCGGTGGCCGGCGAGGTGCCGTCGGGGGTGATGCCGCTGAAGCAGTGCAGGGCGTGCGCGCCGAGATCCGCGGCGACCTGCACGGAACGCACGAGGAGCCGGGTCCGGGCGGCGCGGGCGCCGGGATCCGGGTCGAGGAGGGAGGGGCCGTGTTTGCGCCGCGGGTCGAGCACGTAGCGGGCCCCGGTCTCGACGGTGACCTGGAGGCCGAGCCGGTCCAGGCGCCCCGCGAGGCGGCGGGTGCGGCCGGCGAGATCGGGCGCGAGGGGGTCCAGGTGCATGTGGTCGAGGGTGAGTCCGACGCCGTCGTAGCCGAGGTCGGCGAGGAGGGCGAGCGCGTCGTCGAGACGGAGGTCGGTGAGGCCGTTGGTTCCGTAGCCGAGGCGCAGGGTCATGTGGGGCTCACCTTCCGGGCCAGCCGCCGGGCCAGAGGTCCGAGCGCGAGGACCGCCAGAGCGGTGGTGCCGGCGCCCGCGCGGGCGGCCAGGGCCGCCTGCAGCGGGATCATGGCGCGGATTCCGGCGCCGACTCCCCGTTGGGTCAGCTGCGGGGAGGGATTGAGGGCGGCGTGAAGGAGGGGGGTGAGGGCGGTACCGGCGTAGGAGGCCGCCGCCAAGGCGGCGACGGCTCGGAGCGGGATGGCCGGTTGTCCGGTCGCCGGCCGGGCGGGCCGCGGCGGCGGGGCCGCCCGGCCGCGGCCGAGTGCGCGGGCCGGGGAGTGCCGGAGCGCGGACGCGGGGAGGGCCGCGTCGGGCCGGGACCGCCGGGACGCGCGGAGTGAACGCAGAGCGGCGGCGCCCCCGCCGGTGATGGTGGCGATGCCCGCGGTGACGGCCACCGCCGCCAGCGGAGCCGCGGTGGAGCCGCCTTGCGTCTCGTGACGGGACACCGACGTGACGGCGTAGGTGTGGGCGCCGAGCAGTCCCGCGTGGGGCAGGGCGGTGGCGAGCGCGCGGGGGCGGGTGGCCGTCGCGCCGAGGAGGAGGTCCAGGGCGCGGGCGGAGGCCATGGCGGCCGGGCCGGCGGGCGTGTGCTTCAGACCCAGGTCGTAGGACCAGACCGTCGCCGCCAGGGCCGTGGCGGCGACCAGCGGGGCGGGCCCCGCACGACGGGCGAGCGCCAGTCCGGCCAGGGTGAGCGCTCCCGCCGCCGTCAGGGCCGCAGTGGGGGTGATCCGGCCCGACGGGATGGGGCGGTGGGGGCGGTCGACGGCGTCCTCGTCGCGGTCGGCGTAGTCGTTGAGGGCCATGCCCGCGTGGTACAGGCACAGCGACGTGCCGACGGCGAGGAACGTCCCGCGATGCGGGCGCGTCCCGGTGGCGGCCGCACCTGCGAGGGCGTCACCGGGCACCGTGAACAGGGCCGATATGCGCAGCAGTTCGGCCCAGGCCCACAACCGTGCGGCCCGTGCCGGGGCATCGGGCGTCGGTTCGCCGTTCGCCTGCCGGAGGTCGTCGCACGCTTTCCCGTGCCCGCCCGGGGTGGAGGGCTCCTTCGCCACCCGCGGCGCCGTGCGCGCGGCCCCGCGGACAGCGAGGGCGATCACGGCGGTCAGGACAACCCGCCCGCCCCGCAGGGGAGTCACCGGGACTCCCCCAGCCTGGCGGCGAGGGCGACGAGCATGGCGTACTGGTCGGCGAGCGCTGAAGGGGCGCCGGGGTCGGGGTCCTTGAAGTAGAAGGCGAGCTCGGGCAGGGGGCCGGTCAGTCCGGCTTCGTGGGCGCGCGCGGCAAGTCGGGCGAGGTCGAGGACGAGGGGCGCCGCGAGGGCGGAGTCGCAGCCCTGCCATGTGGTCTGCAGGACCATGCGGGTGCCGAGGAATCCGTCGAAGGCGACGTGGTCCCAGGCGGTCTTCCAGTCGCCGAGGGCCGGCACGTCGTCGATGTGCACCTCGCCTTCGGGGGCGCCGCCGAGGATGTCGGCGAGGACGCGTTCCTTCCCGGCGTTCTTGGCCGCGGCCGCCGCGGGGTCCGCGAGTGCCGCCCCGTCGCCGCCGCCGAGCAGGTTGGTGCCGGACCATGCCCGCACCGGGAGCGCACGCTGCACGAACATCGGGGCGAGGACGGAGCGGAGCAGGGTCTGCCCGGTCTTCCCGTCCCGGCCGGCGTACGGAAGCCCTCGGGCGGAGGCCGCGTCTGCGAGGGCCGCGGTCCGGATCCCGGTGGAGGGGGTGAAGTTCACGTACGGGCAGCCCGCTTCGATCGCAGCGGCGGCGTACAGGGAGCTCGCCGGAAGGCGCGTGCTGCCGGGTTCGGGCACGGGTTCGGTGGAGGCGACGTTGACGACCACGGTCCGGCTCAGGGCGTGCCGGCGGGTGAAGGAAGCGATGTCCGCCGCGAACGCCGCGATCAGTTCCTCGTCGTCGCGGGTGTCACCGGGGAGGGGGCCGCCGGTGCGGATCTCCTGGTCGGCGGCGGTGAGTTCGGTGTGGAGCGCGGACGGCAGGCCGTGCGGGAGTACGCCGCCCTCCGCGAGGAGTTCGGCCCGCTTGCCCAGCGGGCAGGCAGCCGTGTCGTGCCCGCCGAAGACCAGGGTGGACAGCGCCGGCAGGCCGGCCTCAGCGAAGGGTGGGGTCTCGGTCACCATGCCCGTCGCCGGGTGGAGCCCGGCGGTGACCGCCGCGCATCCGGCGACGGCGGTGGTGGCGACAGAGCCGCGGGCTCCGATGAGCCACACTCCGGTGCGGTCGGCCGACGAGCGGTCCAGTGCCTGGTCGTGCGGATTCGTCACGGCTGCCTCTCCCTGCTGCGTGGGGTGGGGGCGGCGGGCGGGGGCCCGGCCTCTCACCGCCCCGCGCCGGGGCCTGGGGTGCCGGCAGGGACTGCCCTAGGACGCGGGCAGCTCCTTGATCTGGACGTTGCGGAAGGACACCTGGTCGTCGGCCCCGTGGTTCTGCAGGCCGATGTAGCCGTCCTTCAGACTGCGGGCCGGGTCGGTGTTGGTGAAGTCGTTGATCTTGACTCCGTTGAGGAAGACCTGGAGCCGCTCACCCTGGACCTTGATCTCGTAGCTGTTCCACTGGCCCGGAGGCCGCAGCACCTGGTCGCGGGCCTTGAGGTTGGCCGACTTGAAGCTGTAGACGGAGCCGGTGGTGCGGTCGGCGGCGTCCGTGGCGTCGATCTGGACCTCATAGCCCTTGTCCACCGCGGACCACGGGTCGTCGGAGGCCGGGAAGCCCACGAAGACACCGGAGTTGTCGTCGCCGTCCATCTTCCAGTCGAGCTTCAGCGAGTACGAGCCGAACTGCTTGGCCTGGTACCACAGCAGGCCCAGTCCGCCCTCGGTGCGCAGTTCACCGTCGACGACGTTGAACTTGCCGGGGCCCGCCTGCTTCCAGCCCTCCAGGGTGTGCCCGTTGAACAGGTCCCGGTAGCCGGTCTGCGGCTTGCAGTCGGCCTTGACCTGGCCCGCGGCGTAGCGCAGTCCGCCCAGGAGGTGCTGGCGGAAGGCCGGCTCGGCGTAGGACTCCTTGGTGTGCCCGAGACCGGTGTAGAAGGAGCGGCCGGACTGGTAGGCCTGGCACCACGCGATCGGGTGGTCGCCCTTCATCGTGCCGCCCTGGTAGGTGGTCTCGTCCAGGGTGGCCAGGACATGGGCCTGGCCGCGCGGGTTGGTGCGGTAGTTGTACCACTCGTCGGTGCGCTCCCAGCCGGCCTCGCCGAGGTGCGAGGTGGCGGGGTGGTCGTGGTCCTCGGCGCGGACGGTGGCCTTCTGGATCTGCGGGTGCCCCTGGAAGTAGGCGCCGACGAGGCCGCCGTAGAAGGCCCAGTCGTACTCGGTGTCGGCGGCGGCGTGGACGCCCATGTAGCCGCCCCCGCCCTTGACGTAGTTCTCGAACGCCTGCTGCTGCTCGGCGTTGAGCACGTCACCGGTGGTCGACAGGAAGACCACCGCGTCGTAGCGCGCCAGGTTGTTGGAGGTGAACTGCTTCGGTTCCTCCGTCGCGTCGACGGTGATGTTGGCGGAGGCGCCGAGCTCCTTCAGTGCGGCGACCCCGGTCGGGATGGAGTCGTGGCGGAAGCCGGCGGTCTTGGAGAAGACCAGGACCCGCTTGGCGGCGCGGTCGGCCGGCGTGCTGGAGAGTTCGAAGTCGTCGAGGTCGTAGAGCGCCCCGGCTCCGCCCTTGAAGACCAGGAAGAGCTCGGTGGTCTTCTTCGGCACCGCGCGCAGCGGCACGTCGATCTCCTGGAAGGTCTCCCAGCTGCCGGTGACGGGCACGGGCGCCGAGCCGAGGATCGGGCCGGTGGCCGAGCCGGTGCGCACCTCGAGGAAGCCGCCGGAGCCGCCGGAGGAGGTCCGGGCTGTCAGCCGGACGGAGCCGGTGAGGTTGTAGGGCTTGAAGGCGATCCAGTCGCCGTTGTCGATGTTGCCGACGGTCCGTCCGCCGTGGGCCTCGGCCTTGTCGAACAGGTCGACACCCGCGGAGGCCGTGAAGTGCTCGGCCTGCCGGTGGCGCGGCTGGAGCTGCGCCTGGTCGTGGGCGGTGAGCGCCTCCTGGCCGCCGCCCCCGCCGTCGGTGTACTCGGCGTCGATGACGCCGAAGATGTTGGCGTTGGGGTCGTGGCCGCCGTCGGCGGAGGTCTTGATGCTGCCGGAGCAGCCGTTGACGGAGGTCACGGGGTGGCCGTGGCTGTCGTGGCCGAGGACGTAGGTGACCTTGACCTTGGAGCAGTCGATGGTCTTGTCCTCGGGGTCGGTGACGGTCACCTTGAACGGGATCTCGTCGCCGAAGCTGAACAGGGCGCCCTCGGCGGGCAGGTCGAGCGTCACCTTGGGCGCGGTGTTGCCGACGACCACCCGGACACTGGCGGACGCGGTGCGGCCGGTCGGGTCCTTCACGGTGACGGTCGCGGTGTACGTGCCGTTCGTGCGGTAGGTGTGCGCGGGGTCGGCCGCGGTGGAGGTGCCGCCGTCACCGAAGTCCCAGGCGTAGGTGAGGACGTCACCGTCGGGGTCGGTGGTGCCGGCCGAGGAGAAGCTGACCTTCAGCGGCGCGGTGCCGGAGGTCTTGTTCGCGGAGGCCTCGGCGCTCGGGGAGCGGCCGTCGGTGGCGTTCTCGATCCGGTACAGGCCGGAGTGCTCGTCGCCGCCGAACCAGGCGGTGCCGTAGTCGAGGACGTAGAGCGCGCCGTCCGGGCCGAACGCCATGTCCATGATCTGCGTACCGGACCAGGCGACGGGGTTGATGGACTGGACGGTGCCGTCCTCACCCTGCTCGATGCGCTTGATCCAGCGACGCCCGAACTCGCCCGCGAAGAAGTCGCCGTCGTACGCCTCGGGGAACTTCACCGGGGAGTCCAGGTCCGGGTCGTAACGGTAGACCGGGCCGCCCATCGGGGACTCCGAGCCGCTGCCGAACTCGGGCACGGAACCGCCGTCGTAGGGGATCCAAGCCGCCTGCGCGGGCGGCAGGTCGGTGAGGCCGGTGTTGTACGGCGAGTCGTTCTTCGGCGCGGCGCAGTCGAAGGTCGTTCCGGACTGCCCGGTCGCGAAGTCGTAGTCGACGTACGGGTCGTTGTTCCCGGTGCAGAAGGGCCAGCCGAAGTTGCCGGCCTGCGTCACACGGGCGAACTCGACCTGGCCGCCGGGGCCGCGCTTGGGGTCGGCCGCCCCCGCGTCGGGACCGTAGTCGCCGACGTAGGCGATGCCGGTCTTCTTGTCGACGCTGAAGCGGAACGGGTTGCGGAAGCCCATGGCGTAGATCTCGGGCCGGGTCTTGTCCGTGCCCGGGGCGAAGAGGTTGCCCTCGGGAATCGTGTACGACCCGTCGTCGGCGACCTTGATGCGCAGCAGCTTGCCGCGCAGGTCGTTGGTGTTGCCGGAGGTGCGGCGGGCGTCGTAGGCGGGGTTGCGGCCCGGCCGGTCGTCGATGGGCGCGAAGCCGTCGGAGGCGAACGGGTTGGAGTCGTCGCCGGTGGACAGGTACAGGTTGCCCTGGGCGTCGAAGTCGATGTCGCCGCCGACGTGGCAGCAGATGCCGCGGGTCGTGGCGACGTCGAGGACCTTCTTCTCGCTGGCGTTGTCGAGGGTCCAGTCCGCCTTGAGGGTGAACCGGGAGAGCCGGTTGACGCCGTCGAACTTGGCGAAGTCCTCGGCGGTCCCCTGGTCGGGGGCGTCGCCGGCGGGGGTGTCGAGCGGGGGCGCGTAGTAGAGGTAGATCGCCCGGTTCTGGCTGAAGGCCGGGTCGATGCCGACGCCCTGGAGACCCTCCTCGTCGTGGGTGTAGACGGGGACGGTCCCGATCACCGTGGTGGTGCCGGCGGCGTCGGTCCTGCGCAGCTCGCCGTCGCGCGAGGTGTGCAGCACGCTGCGGTCGGGCAGGACGGCGAGCGACATGGGCTCGCCGGTCTCGGGTTCCCCCTTGGCGAGGGTGATCTGCTGGAACTGCTCCGCCGCGGCGGCGGCGGGCTCGTTGTCGAGCGACTTGGCGAACGCCCCCGAGGGGGCCGCGACGACGAGGGAGGTCGCCGCGAGGAGGCTGCCGGTGAGGAGCGCTAATCCCTGTCGGATACGGGAACGGTGTGCTCCGGGCCGTTGTCTGTGCACGTGTGTCCTCCGGAGGAACGGTCGTACGGGCGGATGGTGCTGCCGTGCGGTATTTCCCGGGGACCGGCGTGCGCCGTCACGCTGGTCGGGTCACTCGGTCAGGACCGGCCTCATGTTTCGGGCCCGTGTCCTGTACACCTCAGGGACGGTAGCCGGGTTCGTCCGAGACCGAAAGCCCTTGCGTGGCAGATAAGTTGAACTTTCTCCCGCGTCAGGACAAAGCCGCGTCCGGGCAGCCCGACAGGCCCGGCGGCACTGCCGCCGGGCTGTGGGTTCCTGCCTTGCCGAGCTGGGGAAAGGGGCTAGTCGCGGCCTCCGAAGGCGGCGTCGAAGGAGGCCGCCGGCGGGTCGAAGTCATACCTCTTCAGCAGAGAGAGCGCTTCCGGGGCGCCGGCGAGACGGTCCATCCCGGCGTCCTCCCACTCCACCGAGACCGGGCCGTCGTATCCGATCGAGCGGAGCATCCGGAACACGTCCTCCCACGGCACGTCGCCGTGTCCGGCCGACACGAAGTCCCAGCCCCGCCGCGGGTCGCCCCACGGCAGGTGGGAGCCGAGCCGCCCGTTGCGGCCGTCGAGCCGCTTGCGGGCCTCCTTGCAGTCGACGTGGTAGATGCGGTCCTTGAAGTCCCACAGGAACCCGACCGGGTCGAGGTCCTGCCACACGAAGTGGCTCGGGTCGAAGTTCAGCCCGAACGCCGGCCGGTGGCCGACCGCCTCCATCGCGCGGTGCGTGGTCCAGTAGTCGTAGGCGATCTCGGCGGGGTGGACCTCGTGGGCGAAGCGGACCCCTTCGGCGTCGAAGACGTCCAGGATCGGGTTCCACCGCTCGGCGAAGTCCTCGTAGCCGCGCTCGATCATCCGCTCGGGAACCGGCGGGAACATGGCGACGAGGTGCCAGATCGACGAGCCGGTGAATCCGATGACGGTACGCACCCCGAAGGCCGCCGCCGCGCGGGCGGTGTCGGCCAGCTCGCGGGCCGCCCGCTGCCGGACGCCCTCGGGTTCGCCGTCGCCCCAGATCCTGGCGGGCACGATCGCCTGGTGGCGCTCGTCGATCGGGTTGTCGCAGACCGCCTGACCCACCAGATGGTTGGAGACGGCCCAGCACTTGAGTCCGTACTTGTCGAGCAGCGCCCGCCGCCCGTCCAGGTACCCGGGGTCGGCGAGGGCCTTGTCGACCTCGAAATGGTCGCCCCAGCAGGCGAGTTCGAGCCCGTCGTAACCGAAGTCGCGGGCGAGCCGGCAGACCTCCTCCAGGGGCAGGTCGGCCCATTGGCCGGTGAAAAGGGTGAAGGGACGTGGCACGGCGGGGACCTCCTCGAAACGTACGCGGTCAGGCGGGGACGGGGGTGTAGACGGCGTTCTTCTCGGCGCTCTCCTCCACGGCCGCCAGCACCCGCTGCACTTGCAGCCCGTCGGCGAACGTCGGCGCGGGGGTGGTGCCCTCCGCGACGGCGAGCACCAGGTCGCGCGCCTGGTGCGTGAAGGTGTGCTCGTAGCCCAGGGCGTGGCCCGGCGGCCACCACGCCTCCAGGTACGGATGGTCCGGCTCGGTCACCAGGATCCGCCGGAAGCCGGCCGTGGAGGCGGGCTCGGTGTGGTCGTGGAAGAACAGCTCGTTCAGTCGCTCCAGGTCGAAGGCGAGCGATCCGTGTTCGCCGTTGATCTCCAGCCGCAGGGCGTTCTTGCGGCCCGAGGCCATGCGCGTGGCCTCGAAGTTGGCGAGCGCCCCCGAGGCGAGGCGCCCGGTGAACAGTGCGGCGTCGTCGACGGTGACCGGCCCCCGCTCGGCGCCGCCGGCCGAGCCCGACAGGCCCGACGACACCCCGGCGAGCAGCGGCCGTTCCCGCACGAACGTCTCGGTGAGCGCCGAGACACCGACCAGGGGCTCCCCCGCCAGGTACTGCGCGAGGTCCACGGCGTGCGCGCCGAGGTCGCCGAGGGCGCCGGAGCCGGCGTACTCGCGCTTCAGCCGCCAGGTCAGCGGGAAGTCCGGGTCGACGAGCCAGTCCTGCAGGTACGTGACCCTTACATGGCGGATCGTGCCGAGCCTGCCCTCGGCCACGAGCCTGCGGGCGTACGCCGCCGCCGGCAGCCGCCGGTAGTTGAAGCCGACCATGGCCACCTGGCCGCGAGCGGCCGCCAGGTCGGCCGCCACGGCCATGGCCTCGGCCTCGGCGACCGAATTGGCCAGCGGCTTCTCGCACAGGACGTGCTTGCCCGCCTCCAGCGCCGCGATGGCGATCTCGGCGTGACTGTCCCCGGGGGTGCACACGTCCACGAGCTGGACGTCGTCGCGGGCGATCAGAGCCCGCCAGTCCGTCTCCGCGGCGGCCCACCCGTGCTGGGCAGCCGCGGCCCGTACCGCCGCCGCGTCCCGGCCGCCGATCGCGGCCAGGACCGGCCGCACCGGCAGGTCGAAGACGCGGCCCACGGTGCGCCACGCCTGGGAGTGGGCAGCGCCCATGAACGCGTAGCCGACCATCCCGATGCCGAGCGCCGGCACAGCGGCCTCCGCGTCACGGGTCTCGTTATCGGCTGTACCAGCCATGCCTTGCTCCTCATCGGTTGCTCGGTTCGGGCGGGGCGGGGGCCTCGATCAGTTGAAGCCCGTCGGCAGGTACTGGTCGACGTTCGCCTTGGTGACGACGGCCGAGTAGAGGGTGATCGAGGCGGGGATCTCCAGCTCGGCGAGTCCGCCGACGCCCTTCTTCTGGCCGAGGGTCCTGGCCAGGTCGATGGCGGACGCGGCCATGGTCGGCGGGTAGAGCACGGTGGCCTTCAGCACGCCGTCGTCGGCCTTGATGGCGTCCATGGCCGACTTGGCGCCCGCGCCGCCGACCATGAGGAAGTCCTCCCGGCCGGCCTGCGCGATGGCGCGCAGCGCGCCCACGCCCTGGTCGTCGTCGTGGTTCCACACCGCGTCGAACTGCTTCTGTGCCTGGAGCAGCTGAGCCATCTTGGCCTGGCCGGACTCCACGGTGAACTCGGCCGCCTGGCGGGCGACCTTCTTGATGTTGGGGTAGTTCTTCAGGGCGTCGTCGAAGCCCTGCGTGCGCTGCCGGGTCAGCTCCAGGTTGTCCAGCCCCGCGAGCTCGATCACCTTCGCGTCGGACTTGTCCTTGAGCTGCTCGCCGATGTAGTTGCCGGCGTTGAGGCCCATGCCGTAGTTGTCGCCGCCGATCCAGCAGCGGTACGCCTGCGGGGAGGCGAAGATCCGGTCCAGGTTGATCACCGGGATGCCGGCCTTCATGGCCTGCAGGCCCACCTGGGTCAGCGCCTTGCCGTCGGCCGGCAGGATCACCAGCACGTCGACCTTCTTGTTGATCAGCGTCTGGACCTGGCCGATCTGGGCGGCGGTGTCGTTGGACCCCTCGGTGATCTCCAGGGTCACGTCGGAGTACGTCGCCGCGCGGTCCTTGGCGTTCTGGTTGATGGCGTTGAGCCAGCCGTGGTCGGCCTGGGGACCGGCGAAGCCGATGGTGACGGGCGTGCCGGGCTTGTCCTCGGCGGACGGGACGTTGGTGGCGGCCGGCGCCTGCTTCTTCGGCTCGTTGCTGGTACAGGCGGTGAGGGCGACGCCGGCGGAGACGGCGGCGGCGCCGAAGAGCAGGCCTCGACGGCTGGTGAGCGGGTTTTCTGGCATGGCGGTGAAACCCTCCTGGGTTCGTGCGCACGGGGCGGGTGCGTGGCGGTGAGGTGGGTCGGGAACGGGAGACGGGACGGCTGCGAGAGCCGGCGCGAAGAGCGGGACCGGTGGTGAGGCGGGAACGGTGTGGAAGGGGCGGTGCGCCCGCGTCAGCTGTCGCTGCCGCGCACGGTGCCGCGCTGGACCAGGACGGCGGCCACGATGATCGCTCCCTTGGCGATCTGCTGGACGGCGCTCTCCAGGTTGTTCAGGGCGAAGATGTTGGTGATGGTGGTGAAGACCAGGACGCCCAGGACGGATCCGACGATGGTGCCGCGGCCGCCGCTGAGCAGCGTCCCGCCGATGATCGCGGCGGCGATGGCGTCGAGTTCGTACAGATTGCCGTTGGTGTTCTGACCCGACCCGGCCAGGATGATCAGCAGGAAGGCCGCGATCCCGCAGCACAGCCCGGACAGGAGGTAGAGGTACAGCCGCTGGCGGCGGACGTCGATGCCGGCGAGCCGGGTGGCCTCCGCGTTGCCGCCGACGGCGACGGTGCGCCGCCCGAACGTGGTGCGGTTCAGCACCAGCCAGCCGATGACGGTGACCGCGGCGAAGACCAGGACCAGCGGCGGGATGCCGAGGATGTAGGAGTCCGGGACGCCTAGGTCGAGCACCGACTTCTCGGTGACGATCTGCGTCTTGCCGTCCGTGAGCTGGAGGGCCAGGCCGCGGGCCGATGCCAGCATCGCGAGGGTCGCGATGAACGGCACCATGCCGCCGTACGCGATGAGCACCCCGTTGACCAGACCGCAGCCGAGGCCCACGAGCACCGCGGTGAAGAGGATGCCCGCGAAGCCGTACTCCTGGGTGGCGACGGTCGTCGCCCACACCGAGGCCAGCGCGACGATGGCGCCGACGGACAGGTCGATGCCGCCACTGGTGATGACGAAGGTCATACCGACGGTGACGACGCCGATGACGGACGCCTGGGTCAGGACCAGTTGGAGGTTGGAGACGTCGAGGAACGAGTCGGGCTGCGTGATGCCGCCGACGGCGATGAGCACGGCGAGGACGCCGAGCAGGGAGAGGTTGCGCACGTCGGCACGGAGTCCGGCCGCCGGCCGCCGGCCGCCCTTGACGGCGGGAGGCGCGTCCGCGGGCGGCAGCGGTGCCTGCGGGGCCTGGGAAGCGGGCTGTGTCATCAGCTCGGGCTCCCTTCCATGACGAGGTCGAGTACACGGTGTTCGTCCAGCTCCTGCGCGGGCGCCGTGTGCACGACGCGGCCCTCGCGGAGCACCAGTACGCGGTCGGCGAGACCCAGTACCTCGGGCACCTCGCTGGAGACAAGGAGGACGGCGAGCCCTTCGTCGGCGAGCCGGCGGATGACCGCGTACAACTCGGCGCGGGCACCCACGTCCACGCCGCGGGTCGGCTCGTCGAGCAGCAGGACACGGCAGCCGCGCAGCAGCCAGCGGGCGAGCACGGCCTTCTGCTGGTTGCCGCCGGACAGGGTGCGGACCCGGGCGTCCGGGTTGTCGGGGCGCAACGACAGGGAGCGGGTGGACTTCTGGGCGGCCAGGCGTTCCTCGCGGCGGTCGAGCCAGCCGCCGCGGGAGAAGCGGGAGAGCGAGGACACCGACACATTGCGGGTGACCGACTCCAGCATCAGCAGGGCCTGTGCCTTGCGCTCCTCGGGCGCCATGCCCAGTCCCGCGCGGACCGCCGAGCGGACGCTGCCGGGCTTGAGGGGATGGCCGTCGACGGTGACACGGCCCGCGGTGGGTCTGCGCGCGCCGTAGACGGTCTCCAGGATCTCCGAGCGCCCGGAGCCGACGAGGCCGGCCAACCCGACGATCTCGCCGGGCCGGACCTCGAGGTCGACAGGGGCGAACTCCCCCTCGCGGGCGAGTCCTTCGACGCGCAGCACGGGAGCGCCCTCGCGCGGACCGGCCGGGCGTTCGGGGAAGACGTACTCCACGTCGCGGCCCGTCATGAGGGCGACGATGTCGCGGGTGGGCATCGACTTCGCGGGCAGTCCGCCCGCGACCGCCCGGCCGTCCTTGAGGACGGTGACGCGGTCGCCGATGCGGCGGATCTCCTCCAGCCGGTGGGAGATGTAGACGACGGCGACACCCTCGGCGGTGAGCTGCGCGACGATGCGGAGGAGGTTGTCGGTCTCCTCCGGGTCCAGTGCGGCGGACGGCTCGTCCATCACGATGAGCCGCACGTCGTGGGAGAGCGCCCGGGCCATCGAGACGATCTGCTGCTGGGCGGCGGACAGTTCGCCGACCTGCCGGGCGGGATCGATCTCGGGATGGCCGAGGCGGCGCAGCAGTATCTCGGCCTCGCGGCGCGCCTGGCGGCCGCGCACCACGAACCCGGCGGTGGTGGGTTCGTGGCCGAGGAAGACGTTCTCGGCGACGGACAGGCCCTCCACCAGGTCGAGTTCCTGGTAGATGGTGGCGATGCCGAGGCGCATGGCGGCGATGGGCGACCTCAGCGAGACGGGTTCGCCGCGCCAGGTGATCTCACCGTCGTCGGGCTGGTGGGCCCCGGCGAGCACCTTGATGAGTGTGGACTTCCCGGCGCCGTTCTGGCCCAGGAGGCAGTGCACCTCGCCGGCCTGGACGTCCAGGTCGACGCCGTCGAGGGCGCGGACGCCGGGGAAGGACTTGGTGATGCCGGACATCGTGAGCAGCGATGCCGCGGTCGGCGGTGGCGGGGCCGGTGGTACTGGTGCCATGACGGATCCCCTCGGCGGGTGCGGGTACACGTGCGCGTGCGGAGCGTGCAAGTGGAGCCAGTTGTGCCGTGGTGCCGTGGTGCTGATGACTCGGTGGTGCCGGTGGTGCCGGTGGTACGGGAGCTACCGAAGTGCCGGTTGTCGCGCCTGGCGGGCGGTGGGGGTTCTGTCAGGCCGGGGAGAAGACGTGGTCGCTGATGAGCCGGGCCGCGCCGATCACACCGGCGGTGGGGCCCAGTTCACCCAGGACGATGGGCAGGTTGCCGGTCGCCAGCGGCAGCGACTGGCGGTAGACCTGGCTGCGGATGCTGGCGAGCAGGGTGTGGCCGAGTCCGGTGACGCCGCCGCCGATCACGACGAGTCCCGGGTTGAAGAAGCTGACGAGACCCGCGATGACCTGTCCGACGCGGTTGCCGCCCTCGCGGATGAGTTCCAGCGCGGCCGCGTCACCGGCCGAGGCCGCGGCGGCGACGTCGGCCGCGGACAGCCGGCCGGCCGCCTCCAGCCGGGCCGCGAGCGCCGGCGAACGCCCCGAGGTGGCGGCCTCCTTGGCGTCGAGGACGAGCGCGGCCCCGCTGAAGTGGGCTTCCAGGCAACCGGTGTTGCCGCAGGCGCAGGGTCGTCCGCCGGCCTCGACCTGGATGTGGCCGATGTCGCCGGCGCTGCCCGTCGCCCCGCGGTAGACCTCACCGCCCACGACGATGCCGCAGCCGATGCCCGTACCGATCTTGACGCAGAGGAAGTCCGCGGCGGAGCGGGCGACTCCGGCGTGCTGCTCCCCCATGGCCATCAGGTTCACGTCGTTGTCGACCATGACGGGGCAGCCCAGTTCCTGGCTGAGCGCCTCGCGGACCGGGAAGCCGTCCCAGCCGGGCATGATCGGCGGCGCGACGGGAACGCCCTCGGGGTAGCGGACCGGTCCCGGCACTCCGATCCCCGCGCCGTCGAACCCCTCGGCGAGACCGGCGGCCTGGAGCTTGGCGGCCATTTCGAGGATCCGCTCGAACACGGCGACCGGGCCCTCGCGGACGTCCATCGGATGGTTGAGGTGGCCGAGCACCTCCAGCTCGGCGTTGGTGACGGCGACGTCGACGGAGGTGGCGCCGATGTCGACACCGAGGAAGCGCAGGCTCGGGGCGAGGCGTACGTTGTGCGAGCGTCGGCCGCCGCGCGAGGCGGCGAGGCCGTCGGAGACCACCAGGCCCGTCTCCAGCAGGCGGTCGACCTCGACCGCCAGCTTGGAACGGGAGAGCCCGATCTCGTCCCCCATCTGGGCACGGGAGCTGGGCCCGCCGTCACGGAGCAGCCGCAGAAGCCGCACCTGGTGCGCATTGGCGGGTCGAGCCGTCATACGTCTCACGCGCCCCTCCCCTCCCCTGCCCCGTGGCGCGGGGATGTGCGGCCGGCGACCGGCCGGCCCTGTCCGTGTGGCTTTCGAGGGGAACGTAGCAGCGGCTGCCCGAAGGGGGAAGAAGTTGCGCAGGAATCTGCTCACTCTTTTTCCGATCGCGGGACAAAGTCCGGTCGCGGTGCGGACGGTGGTGATGTCGTACCGGGCACGGATTGGTTGCGGCCTGGGCTCCGCAAGCAGAATCGGCCCGCGACGAGGGCAGCATGACGACTCATGAGCAGAGACCGCTACGTCGACTTCCTCCGTGCGTGGGCGATCGTTCTCGTGGTGCTCGGCCACTGGCTGATCACCGGGCTGGTCCGGGGCCCCGACGGCGGGATCACCGCACCGGAACTGCTGGCCGTCGTTCCGTGGACCCAATGGCTGACGCTCGGCTTCCAGATCATGCCGCTCTTCTTCCTCGCCGGAGGCCGATCGGCGGTCGACTCCTGGTCGCGCGCCCAGGCCGCTGGGGGTACGGCCGCCGGGTGGGTGGGACGACGGGCCCTGCGACTGCTGCTCCCGACCGCCGTCTACAGCGGTCTGGTGCTCCTCGCCGTCGCGATCTGCGCGGCGGCGGGCGTGGATTCCGGCACGCTCACTCTGGTGGGCTGGGCGATGGGCATGCAGTTCTGGTTCCTCCCCGTGTACCTGATCCTGAGCGCTCTGACGCCGGCGCTGTGCGAGGCCCACCGGCGCTGGGGACTGCGCGCCCCGCTCGCCATGGCAGCGGCCGCCATCGCGGCCGACGCCCTGGTGGTGACCGAGAACGCGCCGTACCTGGGCCTGCTCAACTACGTCCTCGTGTGGGGAGTCGCCTACCAACTCGGCTTCTGTTGGCGGGACGGTCTGCTGACCCGGCACCGCGCGACCCCCGTGGCGCTGGCCGCGGGCGGCGGGCTGGCCTTCGCGGCACTGGTCGGCCCGGGGCCGTTCCCGGTCAGCCTGATCCTGGTGACCGGGCAGATCCCCAGCAACACCAACCCGCCGTCGGCCGCCATGCTGGCCTGGGCGGTGGCACAGGTGGGGCTGTGTGTGCTCATCGCCCCCGCGGTGCGGCGGTGGCTGGAGCAGGAACGGGTATGGCGGCTGGTGCGTCCGTTGGGCGGGGTCAGCATGACCCTCTACCTGTGGCACATGGTGCCGGTGCTGGTCGTCGCCGCCGCGTTCTACCTCACCGGGCTCGCCCCCGAGCCCGCGTTCGGCTCACCGTCGTGGTGGGCGCTGCGAGTGCCCTGGCTGCTGGTACTCGGCCTCGTGCTGACCGGTGTCGTCCGGCTGTTGAGGCCCTTGGAGCGCGGGCTGGCGGTCCTGTTCGCACGCACTCGCCCGGACGCCGCCCCGCGCCGCCCTTGGCTCCTGTGGCTCGGCCTGACCGCCGCCGTCCCCGCGCTCGCCCGCTTCGCCGTACAGGGCTTCGCGCCCGACGGGCGGTTCCCCGTGCTGCCCGCGCTGGGTCTGGCTCTGGGCATGTCCCTCATCATGCTCCCCGGGGGCACGCTCCACCGCGGCGCCGAGGAGTCCACGGGCACCCTGGAGAAAGTCACCTGAGGAGCGGAGTCCGCCCGGTCGCCGTCGCGCGCCGACCGGGCGGGCCGTTCACGGCTGTTCCCCTGTCATGTGGCGATCACGTGGGCCGGGGTGTGCGCGTCAGCTTGGGACACGGCGGTGTCCGGCCACTCGACGTCGGTCTCGACGGGGCGCTCGTAGTCGACACCGTGCACATCGAAGCCGTAAAGGCGGCGTACCTCGGCGCTGAACCAGCCGAGGTCGGCGAGACCGGCGATGGTGCCGGTGGTGGCCTTGTCCCAGCGCTCGGCGACGGCGGCCTGGACCGCGTCGTCGAGCTCCCAGGTGTCCAGTCGTACGCGGCCCTCGTCGAGGCGCAGTCCGGTCGCGCCGGTGAGCCCGTCCCACAGCTCGCTGAGCTGCGCGGCCGGGGGGACGAGCCGGTCGCCGAGGACGCCCCGCAACAGGCCCACGTACAAGGCGATGCCGGGGATGGCGGTCGAGGACTGCGTGACGGCGGCGCCGTTGACGGATGTGAGGGCGCGGCCGCCGACGGACGTGCCCAGGCGTTCGTCGAGACGCCGGGCGGTGGCCTCCAAGTGGGCCTTGGCCGCGCCGATCGTGCCCTGCCGGTAGATCGCGGCGGTGAGCGCGGAACCGATGTACGACAGCGCGACGGTGCTGAAGCCGTCGGCGAGCAGGCCGCGGCCGGCGAGCCGTTCGATCCACCGTTCCCAGTCTGCGCCGCCCATGACGGCGACGGTCTGCTCGACGTCGTCGCCCTCGGCGGGCGCGGTCTCGACGTCGCGGATCTCGGGTGCGCCGTCGGCGTCGAAGACGAGGGTCTTGGTGCGATGGGGCGCGCCGATCGGCTTGAGCACCGACGCGAACGTGGTCCCGGTGTCGGGGTCGGTGCGCCGTGGCGCGGCCACCGAGTAGACCAGGTGGTCGAGGCGCCCGCCGAACCGCCGCACGAGCAGGTCGGCGACCTGGTCCTTCATCGCGTCGCCGAAGGCGTCGCCGTTGAGGAAGACCATGTCGCTGCCGGCCGCGCGGGCGAGGCGGGCGGTGGCCGCGGTGCGGTACCAGCCGGCCGTCGCGGTGCGCCGCTCGGTGGGGCCCTTCTCGAAGCAGACCGCGATGCCCCGGATGCCGGCCCGCTTGAGCCCGGCGACGGTGGCGGCGAGTCCGTATCCGGCGGACGAGCCGATCACGAGGGCGACGGGCCGGTCCTCCCCCGTCGGTGCGTCCGGGGCTTCGGCGACGGAGGACCACATGTCCTCGACGACGCGCTCACATCCGGCGGGGTGGGAGTCGAGGAAGAGAAAGCCGCGGCTACGAGGGGCGATGGTGCGCTGCGTCACGTGAGGTCCCTTTCGAAGGGTGGCTTCGGGGACCGGCGGAGGTGATCCGGCCGCCACGTGCTGTCAGTCTCCGGTGTCGCGGCCTCGGATCCGGCTCTCACGGCGCACAACAATCGCCGGACGATCTTGGAGCGTTCCCACGACATCGGACGGTGCAAGGACCCAACGGAGTGACTTCGGCGCCCGCGGACCCGGCTACGTGGTCGGAGCCGGGTCCCCGGCCCCCGAGGTCCGGCGGCACAGTCGTATTGCGCCGACAGGGCCAGGTACCCCGCGGTGGTCGTCACGAACCCCTCGGCGTCGTCGAG
>NZ_JBHXSO010000028.1:0-113865 GCF_042714775.1 Streptomyces sp. NPDC058691
ACCCCGCCCCCCGGGGCCGGTCCCGGCCCCGGGGATTGGGCCGGCGGGGCCCGGGCATCCCCCCGGACCCCGGCCGCCCCGCGGGTCGGGTCAGCCCACCGGCGCGAGCCGGAAGGACTGGGCGGTGGTGCCGTTGCAGGTGTACTGCTGGATCCGGGCCCCGTCGGCCGCCGAGGCGGCGGCGACGTCCAGGCACTTGGCGCTGTGCCGGGCGGTGAAGACGTAGGAGCCGTCCGGCTGGAGCACCGGCTTCCACTGCTGGTTGGTGCCGGAGGACCACTGCCAGAGCTGCACGGGCACGGAGTCACCCGTCGCCGTGGAGCCGCCGGTGACGTCCCACACCTGCTCGGTGGCCGCCGCGTTGCGGTTCACCACCCGGTAGTAGCCGCTGTCGGTCGCGCGGAACTGCCACTGCTGGTTGGTCTGCCCCGCGACGCAGCTCCACTGCTGCACGGCCGTGCCGTTGGCCGTGCCCCGGTCGGTGGCGTCCACGCACTTGCCGGAGCCCGCGCCGGTCACCTGGTACCAGGCGGAGGTGCTGATGCCGTCCCCGGGCCCGCCGGTCGGCGCGCCGGACCAGGTGAAGGTGGTCGTGGCGCGGGCCGGCAGGCTGTACGAGAAGTGCTGCCCGGCCTCGCGGACGGTGACCTGCTGGGTGGACGACGAGGAGTTGTGGGTGACCAGCACCCGCTGCCCGTCACTGTTGACGAACGCCGTGTTCCACACCGGGTCGGTGGCGTTGCTGCCGATCCGCACCGCGCCCGCGCGGACGAACTTCGTCAGCTGCCCCATGGTGTAGTACTCGACGGTGTAGTCGACCTGGCCGCTGCGCGCGTCCCCGTTGTGCACCGTGATCAGCCCGGTGCAGGTGCCGCAGCCGCCCGCGTGCGGGCCCATGGCCTGGTCCAGCGCCAGCGACCACTTCACGTAGGAGCGGGCCCAGTTGCGGGTGAAGCCGGTGATGTCCCGCAGGTCCTCCAGCTGCTGGTCGGCGACCCAGGTGCCGCCTGAGTGCTCGGTCTCGTACTGCGGTACGCCCGGGTACTGGCTCTGGATCGTGCTGCCGAAGGCGTAGTTGGGCGGGGTGGGCGCGTAGCCGTGCCAGGCGACGCCGCCGAACAGCGGGTCGCCGCGCAGCGCGGCGTCGGCGAGCTGGCCGGCGCCGGTGGTGTTCCAGTCGCCGTGGTTCCAGTCGTGGATCAGCGCCTTGGTGGTGATCCCGGCCGAGCGGAAGGCGGGGAAGAGATGGTTCTTGGTGAAGTCCAGCAGCGTGGCGCCGGTCCACTCCATCGTGGGATAGCTGCTGTCCGCGCCGCAGCACTGGGGCTCGTTCTGCACGGACACGTAGTCGATGTGGACGCCGCGCTGCTCGTACGCCTGGAGGTACTTCACGAAGTACTGCGCGTACATGTCGTAGAACTCCGGCTTCAGCTTGCCCATCTGGGTCAGCTTGCCGTTGTCCTTCATCCACGCCGGCGCCGACCACGGCACCGCCATGATCTTCAGGGCCGGGTTGAGCTGACGCGCCTGCTGCGTGAGCGGCAGGACGTCGGCGAGGTCCCGTGAGATGGAGAAGTCGGCCAGGTCGCAGCAGGTGTCGTCGTACGTGTAGTGGCTGCGCGCGATGTCGGAGGCGCCCATGGGGTTGCGCAGGAAGCCCAGCCCGATGCCGTCGGTGGGGGAGAACAGCTTGCGCATGGTCGCGTCGCGGGTGGCCGCCGACAGCGCGCCGGAGGAGTTCATCAGCCAGGCGGCGCTGTCGGTGAAGGACGCCCCGCCGCCCTCGAAGGGCTGGTAACGGGCGGCGGGATCGACCGTGATGACCGTCCCGCCGCTGCCGTCACCCGCCTCGAAGGCGGTCGGGGTCTGGGCCTGGAGGCCCTTGACGACCGTCTTGCCGTCGGAGGTCGTGGTCATGGTGACCTGCACGGCGGTGGCGGCGGCCGCGCTCGGGCCGGCCACGGTTAACGCGGCGAAGGCCGCGGCGACCGCCGCCAGGACGGCGATCACCCTTCTGATGTGGGGGTGTTGTCGCATCGCGTGCTCCTTGTGGGGAAGGACGTGGGGTGCGTGCGAGGGAGGTCGACGGGCGCCGGGGCGCCCGGGGTCAGGCCGCGCTGCGGGCGCGGCGGCGGTGGGCGGCGATGATGTCGGCGTACCGGCTTCCGCTGCCCTTGACGGTGCGCTGCTGGGTCTCGTAGTCGACGTGGACGAGCCCGAAGCGCTTGGCGTAGCCGTACGCCCACTCGAAGTTGTCCAGCAGCGACCAGGCGAAGTAGCCGGCCAGCGGGGCGCCGGCGCGCACCGCGCGGGCGCAGGCGGCCAGGTGCTCCTCCAGGTAGGCGGTGCGCTCGGGGTCGTGGACTTGGCCGTCGGGGCCGACGTGGTCCTCGTAGGCCGAGCCGTTCTCCGTGACGTAGATCTTCCGCGCGCCGTACTCCTCGGTCAGCCGCAGCAGCAGCTTCTCCAGGCCCTCGGCGTGCACCTCCCAGTCCATCGCGGTGCGGCGGACGTCGGGGATGCGCAGGGCGCGGGTGTGCGGGACCGGTCCCGAGGGGTCGTCGGCAACGATGTCACGGAAGTAGTAGTTCAGGCCCAGCCAGTCCAGCGGCGCGGCGATGGTCTCCATGTCGCCGTCCTGGACGGGCAGTTCGACCCCGTAGAGCTTCAGCATGTCCTCGGGGTAGCCCCGGCCGTGGATCGGGTCGAGCCACCAGCGGTTGGTGTGGCCGTCGGCGCGCAGGGCGGCGGCGACGTCCTCGGGCCGGTCGGAGGCCGGCTCGCTGGGGCTGAGGTTGTTGACGATGCCGATCTGGGCCTGCGGGACGGCGGCGCGCAGCGCCTGCACGGCCAGGCCGTGACCCAGGTGCAGGTGGTACGAGGCGCGTACGGCGGCGGTCAGGTCGGTGAGGCCCGGGGCCATCTCGCCCTGGAGGTGGCCGATCCAGGCCGAGCACAGCGGCTCGTTGAGGGTCGCCCACTGGGTGACGCGGTCACCGAGGCGCTCGGCCACCACGGAGGCGTAGTCGGCGAAGCGCAGCGCGGTCTCGCGCTCCGGCCAGCCGCCGCGGTCCTGCTGCGCCTGCGGGAGGTCCCAGTGGTAGAGCGTCGGGAAGGGGGTGATCCCCGCTTCCAGCAGCCCGTCGACGAGCCGGTCGTAGAAGGCGAGGCCCGCCGGGTTGACCGGGCCGCCGCCCTGCGGCATCACGCGCGGCCACGCGATGGAGAAGCGGTACGCGTCGAGGCCCAGGCGCCGCATCAGGCCGATGTCCTCGGGCCAGCGGTGGTAGTGGTCGCAGGCGGTGTCGCCGGTGTCGCCGCCGGCGACCTTGCCGGGGGTGCGGGAGAAGGTGTCCCAGATGGAGGGCGCGCGGCCGTCCTCGGCCACGGCGCCTTCGATCTGGTACGAGGCCGTCGCGGCGCCCCACACGAAGCCGGCGGGGAGCGCACTGAGGTCGGATGTCACGGACTGCCTTTCGGAGGGGGGTACGAGGGTTCGGCGCTCACTTGACGGCGCCGGCCGTCAGGCCGGCCACGAGGTAGCGCTGCAGCAGCAGGAACCCGGCGACCACGGGCACGCTCACCACGAGCGAGGCGGCCATGACCTGGTTCCAGTACACGTCCGTCTGCGTGGCGTAGCCCTGCAGGCCGACGGCGAGGGTGCGGGTGGTGTCGTTGGTCATGACCGAGGCGAAGAGGACCTCGCCCCACGCGGTCATGAAGGAGTAGACGCACACCGCGACGATGCCGGGCACGGCGGCGGGGACGACGACCCGGAACAGCGCGCCGAGCGGGCCGTTGCCGTCGACGAGGGCGGCCTCGTCCAGGTCCCGGGGGATCGAGTCGAAGTAGCCCGCCAGCATCCAGATGGAGAAGGGGAGCGAGAAGGTGAGGTAGGTCAGGATCAGGCCGCCCCGGCTGCCGTACAGCGCGATGCCGGTGGTGTTCCCGAGGTTGACGAAGATCAGGAACAGCGGCAGCAGGAAGAGGATGCCGGGGAACATCTGGGTGGACAGGATCGTCACCGTGAAGAAGCGGCGGCCCGCGAAGCGGTAGCGGCTGACCGCGTACGCCGCGAAGATCGCCACCGCCACCGAGGCGACGGTCGCGCCGCCCGCCACGATCAGCGAGTTGAGGAAGTAGCGGGCCAGCGGCACCGTGTGCCAGATGTCCGCGTAGGGCCGCAGCGTGAAGCCGCTCGGGAACCAGCGGAACGGTCCCTGCACGTCCTGCAGCGGCTTCAGCGAGGAGACCACCATCACGAAGACGGGGGCCAGCGCGAAGGCCGTCAGCAGCGTCAGCACGATCCGCCGGGTCCACACGAAGGAGCGCGGCGAGGCCATGGGGCTGCGGATGTCAGTCATCCTGCCTCCTCAGGGAGGTGACGAGCAGGTAGAGCGCCGTCACGACGAGCAGGAAGAGCAGCAGGAGCACGGACATCGCCGAGCCGGAGCCGAAGTTCCAGGTCACGAAGGACGACTGGTAGATGTGGATCGAGATCAGGTCCGCGGCGTCGGGCGCGGCCCGTCCGAACAGCACATAGGGCGTGTTGAAGTCGTTGAACGTCCACAGGAACAGCACGAGCACCAGCACCAGGTTCACCGGCCGCAGCGAGGGCAGGGTGATCCGGCGGATCTGCTGCCAGATGCCGGCGCCGTCCATCGCCGCCGCCTCGTACAGCTCGCGCGGGATGTTCTGCAGTCCGGCCATCAGGCACAGGAAGGCGAACGGCCACTGACGCCACACGGAGACGGTCACCAGCGCCCAGAAGCTGTTGTCGCCGATCAGCCAGAAGGGCTTGCCGTCGGTGAGGTGCAGCTGGTCGTGCAGGACGTGGTTGATCATGCCGGTGTCGCGCTGGAACATGAACGACCAGGTGATCACCGCCGCGTAGACCGGCAGCGCGTACGGGACGAGGAAGACCGCGCGCAGCAGTCCCCGGCCCCGGAACGCGTCCTGCATGAGGATCGCGGCGGCGGTGCCGAACAGCCAGGACAGGGCCACGGCCAGCAGCGTGAACTCGCAGGTGACGACGAAGGAGTTGAGCAGGTCCTTGCCGACGGGCGCGTTGAAGTCCACCGCCATGCGGTAGTTGTCCAGGCCCTTCCAGGGCGCCGCCGACCAGTCGCTGATGTAGAACTGCGTGAGCTCCTTGAAGCTCATCACGACGCCGACGACCATCGGGATCAGGTGGATCAGCAGCTCCAGCGCGAGCGCGGGGAGCAGCAGGACGTACGGCAGGGAGCCGCGACGCACCCGCGCGGAGAGCAGGCGCCGGCGGGGCCTTCCCCCGGCGGCCCGCCGGCCGCCGGAGGAAGGAGACTTCGAGGTGTGCCGTACGGGCGGCACGGTGGTGGTCATGGGTTGCTTCACGCTCACGAGGCCGGCATCTGCTGCTGGGCCTTCTCGAGGGCGGCCTTGACGGTGTCGTCGGTGACCGGGTGCCCGGCGGCGGCCTCGGCGAAGAGGTCCTTCATCGCCGTGCCGACGGTGGTCTCGAACTGGCTCTCGTTCGCGACCTGCGGGAGCGGCGCGGCGCTGTTGGCGAGCGCGTCGGCGAGCACCTTCAGGTCCGGGGTGGAGAAGGCGGCGTCGGACTGGGCGGCCTTGACCGGCGGGAGCGAGCCGTAGGTCCCGTTGAGGATCTTCTGCTCGTCGTCGCTGGTCATGAACTTCACGAACTTCAGGGCGCCGTCGACGTTCTTGGTCTTCTTGAAGACGGCGAGGTTGATGCCGGCGACCATCGAGTTGACGGCGGTGTCACCGGTGGCGCCCTTGGTCTGGAACGGCACCTGGGCGACGCCGTAGTCCTCGGGCTTCATGCCGTGGGACTTCAGCGAGGAGCCGGCGGCCTGCCACAGCAGCATGCCCGCCTTGCCGGTGGCGAAGTCGGCGACGGACTGGTTGGCCGCGTACTCGGCGTTGCCGGGGGCGGCGATCTTGTCCTTGGCGATGAAGTCGATGTACTGCTTGACCGCCGCGACCGCCTCAGGGGTGGTGAAGGTCGGCTTGCCGGAGGCGTCGAAGAAGTCGGCGCCGTGCTGCTTCCCGAAGACGAAGGCGTGGTGGACGTTCTCCGAGAGGTTGCCGCCCTCGACCGCGAGGCCGTACTTCCCGCCCTTGGTCAGCTTCTTGCCGTCCGCGACGAGCTCGTCCCAGGTGGCCGGCGGCGCGTCGATGCCCGCGTCGGCGAACATCTTCTTGTTGTAGTAGAGCCCGTACGCGAGCGAGTACAGCGGGACCGCGGCCGGGTCCTTGCCCTCGGCGCCGGTCGCGCCCAGCGCGGCGTCGACGAAGCGGTCCTTGCCGCCGATGGCGTCGAACGCCTTGGCGTCGAATGGACGCAGCGCGCCGGTGGCCTGCAGCGACGCGGACCAGGTGTTGCCTATGTTGAGCACGTCGGGGCCCTGGCCGGAGGTGGCGGCGGCGAGGATCCGGTTGAGGAGGTCGGACCAGGGGACGACTTCCAGCTTGACCTTGATGCCGGTCTGCTGCTCGAACTTCTTGAGCTCGGGCTCCAGGACTTCCTTGTCGTTCTCCAGGCTGCTGCCCTGGTTGCTGGCCCAGTAGGTGAGCGTCTTGGAGCCGCCGTCGCCGCTGCCGTCGGTCGAGGAGCCGCCGCCACACGCGGTTGCGGATGCGATGAGCGCGGCCGCGACTGCGGCGGCGGCCGTCGTACGGGTGATGTGCATGACCGGGGACCCTCTCAGGGGGTGATGGCTTCGGGATATGAAGAGCGTCACGCCTTAATTCAAGGCGTGATTTAACGTCTGAGAAAACCTGGCGTCAAGACTTGGCGCAGCGATACATTCAGCCGGGGAGGGAACACCATGGCAGACCGAAGCAAGCGCACCGTCCGTGACCTGCGGCGGGGCAACCGTTCGGCGATCCTTCGCCACCTCTACTTCGAAGGCCCGCTCAGCCGTCAAGAGTTGGCCAGGGACACCGGTCTCAGCACCGGCTCGATCAGCAACGTGGTCGCCGAGCTCATCGGGGACGGCGTCGTGGAGGAGGCCGGCTCGGTCGAGTCCGACGGCGGCCGCCCCCGTGTGATGCTCAAGGTGGCCCCCCGGCACGGCTTCGTCATCGGAGTCGACGTCGGTGAGACCGGGGTCCGGGTCACCCTCTTCGACCTCGCCCTGACCGAACTCTCCTCCACCGACCGGCCGCTGGCCGACAGCGGCCACGACGTCGCCCTGGTCGTGCAGTTGATCCTCGACGGGCTCTCGGTGGTCCTGGAGGACTCCGGCGTCGACCCCGCGCTCGTGCTCGGCGTCGGCATCGGTGTCCCCGGCATCGTCGAGCAGGGCACCGGCGGCGCGGGCGCGGTCGTGCACGGGCAGACCATCGACTGGGACGCCGTCCCGCTCGGCGCGTTGCTGGCCGAGGGTATCGGCCTGCCCCTCCACATCGACAACGGCGCCAAGACGCTCGGCCAGGCCGAGTTGTGGTTCGGGGCCGGCCGCGGCGCCCGCAGCGCCGTCATCGCCCTGCTCGGCTCCGGGGTCGGCGCCTGTGTCGTCGCCGACGGCAAGCCGTACCGCGGGGCCAGCAGCAGCGCCGGCGAGTGGGGGCACACCACCCTCCAGGTCGGCGGGCGCCTCTGCCGCTGCGGGGCCCGCGGCTGCCTGGAGGCGTACGTCGGCGCCGAGGCCCTGATCGACCGCTGGGACTCCGACGCCTCGGCCGGGGTCAGCGAGGAGGCGGCGATCGCGGCCCTCATGACCGCGGCCGAGGCCGGCGACCGTGCGGCCGTGGAACTGCTCGACGAGACCGCGGAGTACCTCGGCGCGGGCATCGCCGACCTGGTCAACCTCTTCAACCCCGAGCGCATCGTGCTCGCCGGCTGGACCGGTCTGATGATCGGCCCCCGGCTGCTGCCCGCCGTCCGGGAGGCCACGGCCGCGTACGCGCTGCGCCACCCCTGCGCCCAGACCTCGATCGAGCTCGGGCTGCTGGGCCCCGACGCGGTCACGGTGGGCGCCGCCACCCTGCCGCTCGCCCGCTTCCTCGACGCCGGGGGCCGGGCGCCGGCACCCGCGCCGCGGTCCGAGGAGCAGGCGGAACCGAATCGTCCGGGTCGGTCGTTGTCAGGGACGTCCGCCTGAAACAGCAGACTGAGACAGCACACCCCAGAAAGACCCGGAGACCGCGGTGACCCTCAAGCAGCAGATCGTCGGCAACGCCATGCAGATGGCTGTGTGCACCCTCCAGCCCGGCCAGACGGTCTACTGCGAGGCCGGCAAGTTCCTCTTCAAGACCGCGAACGTGAGCATGGACACCCGGCTCGCGGGGCCCGGCGGCGGACAGCAGCAGGACCAGCGCGGCGCGGGCGGCATGGGCGGCATGCTCCGCCAGGCCATGGGCACCGCCATGCAGGTCGGCCAGCGTGTGCTCGCCGGCGAGAGCATAGCCTTCCAGTACTTCAGCGCGAGCGGCGGCGAGGGCACCGTCGGCTTCGCCGGGGTCCTGCCCGGCGAGATGCGGGCCCTGGAGCTGGACGGGTCGCGCGCCTGGTTCGCCGAGAAGGACGCCTTCGTCGCGGCGGAGTCCACCGTCGACTTCGGCATCGCCTTCCAGGGCGGCCGCAGCGGCATGAGCGGCGGTGAGGGCTTCATCCTGGAGAAGTTCACCGGCCGCGGCACGGTGATCATCGCGGGCGCGGGCAACTTCATCGACCTCAACCCCGCGGACTTCGGCGGCCGCATCGAGGTCGACACCGGCTGCATCGTGGCCTTCGAGGACGGCGTCCGCTACGGCGTGCAGCGCATCGGCGGGCTCAACCGCCAGGGGATCATGAACGCCGTCTTCGGTGGCGAGGGCCTGTCACTGGCCACGCTGGAGGGCAACGGCCGCGTCATCCTGCAGTCCATGACCATCGAGGGACTGGCCAACGCCTTGAAGAAGGCCCAGGGCGGCGACAAGCAGGGCCCCACCGGCGGTCTGTTCTCCACCCGCGCCGGCTGACCCGCCGGCCCACCCTCCGCCCGCCGAGCCTCCGCCCGCCGTCCTGCCCCGGGCTCACACCGCCCCGGCGGCCTCCAGGACCTTGCGCAGGGCCCGGTCGAGGGCGGCCCGCACGGCCGTCGGGTCGCTCAGCGCGGCCGTCATCGCCGCGCCGTCCCGCAGCATCATCAGCGTCATGGCGTCCTCGGCCGGCTCCCGCGCACCCGCCTCGCTCAGCAGGTGTTCCGCCAGCTCCCGCAGCCATGTGCGGTGGGCGACGATGGCACGCGTCACGGGGTCGGCCGGGTCCGGGTACTCGGCGGCGGCGTTGAGGAAGGGGCAGCCGCGGAAGCCCGGCGCGCACAGCTGGTCGCCCAGCGCACCGGCCACCGCGAGCAGCGCCTCCCGCGCCCCGAGGCCGCGCAGGGCGGCCTCGGTGTAGGAGCGGATCTGCCGGTCCGTGGTCTGGACGTAGCTCAGGACGAGCTGTTCCTTGCCCGCGAAGTGCCGGTAGAGCGTGGCCCTGGTGGTCGCCGCCTCGGTGACGATCCGGTCCATGCCCACCGCGTGGATGCCCTCGGCGTAGAAGAGCCGGGACGCCGTCGCCAGGATGCGCTCGCGCGGCGGGGCGTCCGCGGGCACGGCGGCGCCGGAGGGGGCGAGTGGGGCGTCGGGTGGCGCGGTCATGTCCTTGACGGTAGCGGACGGACGCGCGTAGTGTCCCGACAAGAACGAACGTTCTGTATCTTCCTGATTCTTCGGTGTTCCCGGAGCCGCGCATGCGCCGCCGACCCACGGCACGCGGTGCGCCCGCCCCGCCCCCGCCCCCCCGCAGTACGAGAGGACCCCCACTCATGGCCGTGCCCGAGATCGGCGCCCCTGCCCCCGACTTCACGCTCTCCGGGGTGCTGCTCACCGACGCAGGCGCCGAGCGCGCCGAGTACTCCCTGTCCGCGCAGCGCGGTGCCCCGGTGGTGCTCGCCTTCTACCCCGGCGACGACACGGCCGTGTGCACCAAGCAGCTGTGCTCCTACACCTCGGACCTGGACCGCTTCCGCGACCTCGGCGCCACCGTGTGGGGGATCAACCTCAGCGACCTCGACAGCCACGAGCACTTCGCCCGCAAGCGCGACCTGCGCTTCCCGCTGCTCGCCGACACCGACCGCTCGGTGGTCAAGGCCTACGGCATCTCGATGCCCGGACTCGGCCTCAAGCGCTCGGTGTTCATCGTCGACGCCGACGGCATCATCCGCTGGAAGCACGTGGCCCGCCTCGGGCTGACCTTCCAGGACACCGACGCCATCGTCGCCCAGCTGGCGGCGCTCGCCCCCCGCTGAGCCGCCCCGCGCCCCCCTTACGGGCGAGCGTGAAGCTGCGCTGTTGCCGAGCTTAAGAAAAGATCGATGGACTGAACGCCCGGAGCCGGGCAGATTGCTGTGTGCCCGGCGCACCGCGCGAGCAGGCGCCGACGGGCGCCGCCGCTCCGCCCCGGGTTCTTCCGTGCCCGGTCCGCGTTCCCCCGTGCGGACCGGGCCACATCGTCTGCCGGCAGGAGTCGCAAGAGTGAAGGCACTGGTGAAGGAGAAGGCCGAGCCCGGCCTGTGGCTGCGGGACGTCCCCGAGCCCGAGATCGGCCCCGGCGACGTCCTCATCAAGGTGCTGCGGACCGGTATCTGCGGCACCGACCTGCACATCCGTGCCTGGGACGGCTGGGCCCAGCAGGCCGTGAACACCCCGCTGGTCCTCGGTCACGAGTTCGTCGGCGAGGTCGCGGCCGTCGGCTCCGACGTCGCCGACATCAAGGCCGGCGACCTCGTCAGCGGCGAGGGCCACCTGGTGTGCGGCAAGTGCCGCAACTGCCTCGCCGGCCGCCGCCACCTGTGCCGCAACACCATCGGCCTGGGCGTCGGCCGCAACGGCGCCTTCGCCGAGTACGTGGCGCTGCCCGCATCCAACGTGTGGGTGCACCGCGTCCCCGTCGACCTCGACATCGCCGCGATCTTCGACCCCTTCGGCAACGCCGTCCACACCGCGCTGTCCTTCCCGCTGGTGGGCGAGGACGTGCTGATCACGGGCGCCGGCCCGATCGGCATCATGGCCGCCGCCGTCGCCAAGCACGCCGGCGCGCGCCACGTCGTCATCACCGACGTCAGCGAGTACCGTCTCGAACTCGCCCGCAAGATCGGCGTCAGCCTCGCCCTGAACGTCGCGGAGTCCACCATCGCCGACGGGCAGCGCGAGCTCGGCCTGCGCGAGGGCTTCGACATCGGGCTGGAGATGTCCGGCCGCCCCGAGGCCATGCGCGACATGATCGACAACATGACGCACGGCGGGCGCATCGCGATGCTCGGCCTGCCCTCGCAGGAGTTCGCGGTCGACTTCGCCAAGGTCGTGACCTCGATGATCACCATCAAGGGCATCTACGGACGTGAGATGTTCGAGACCTGGTACGCCATGTCCGTGCTGCTGGAGGGTGGTCTCGACCTCGCCCCCGTGGTCACCGGCCGCTACTCCCACCGCGACTTCGACGCCGCCTTCGACGAGGCCGCCGGCGGCCGCTGCGGCAAGATCGTCCTCGACTGGACTGTTTGATCTTTGTGGCTCGGTTCGCCCCGCGGAGGTTCTCGAACCTCCGCGGCAACCGGCTGTGCCGCCCCGCCCCACCACCCCGATCCGGCCCGGAAACCCACGGGAGACCCCCATGTTCGACTCCGTCCGCGACGACCTGCGCGGCACCCTCGACGAGATCCGCGAGGCGGGCCTGTTCAAGCCCGAGCGCGTGATCGGCACGCCGCAGAGCGCGTCGGTCGGCGTCACCTCCGGCGGCCGCCCCGGTGACGTGCTGAACTTCTGCGCCAACAACTACCTGGGCCTGGCCGACCACCCCGAGGTCACCGCGGCCGCCAAGGAGGCGCTGGACCGCTGGGGCTACGGCATGGCGTCCGTGCGCTTCATCTGCGGCACGCAAGAGGTCCACAAGGAGCTGGAGGCGCGGCTGTCGGCGTTCCTCGGCACCGAGGACACGATCCTCTACAGCTCCTGCTTCGACGCCAACGGCGGTGTCTTCGAGACCCTGCTCGACGAGCGCGACGCGGTCATCTCCGACGCCCTCAACCACGCCAGCATCATCGACGGCATCCGGCTGTCCAAGGCCCGCCGCCTGCGCTACGCCAACCGCGACATGGCCGAGCTGGAGGCCCGTCTGAAGGAGGCCGGCGACGCCCGCCGCCGGCTGATCGTCACCGACGGCGTCTTCTCGATGGACGGCTACGTGGCGCCGCTGCGCGAGATCTGCGACCTCGCCGACCGCTACGACGCCATGGTCATGGTCGACGACTCCCACGCGGTCGGCTTCACCGGCCCCGGCGGCCGCGGCACCCACGCGCTGCACGGCGTGATGGACCGGGTCGACATCATCACCGGCACCCTCGGCAAGGCCCTCGGCGGCGCCTCCGGCGGCTACGTCGCCGCCCGCGCGGAGATCGTCGCGCTGCTGCGCCAGCGCTCGCGTCCGTACCTGTTCTCCAACTCCCTCGCCCCGGTGATCGCCGCCGCCTCGCTGAAGGTCCTGGACCTGATCGAGGACTCCGAGGAGCTGCGCGTCCGCCTCGCGGAGAACACCGCGCTCTTCCGCTCCCGGATGACCGAGGCCGGCTTCGAGATCCTGCCCGGCGACCACCCCATCGCGCCCGTCATGATCGGCGACGCCGCGGAGGCGGGCCGGATGGCCGATCTGCTGCTGGAGCGCGGCGTCTACGTGATCGGCTTCTCGTACCCCGTCGTGCCGCACGGCAAGGCCCGCATCCGCGTGCAGCTGTCGGCCGCGCACTCCACCGAGGACGTCGAGAAGGCGGTGGCCGCGTTCATCGCTTCGCGCGAGGCCCTGGCAGGATGAATGGGTGATCGACGCACGACGGCTGCGGACCCTGCGGGCCGTGGCGGACCACCGGACGGTGACCGCCGCGGCCGCCGCGCTGTACCTGACGCCGTCGGCGGTCTCCCAGCAGCTCGCCGCGCTGGAGAGCGAGACCGGTCACCGGCTGCTGGAGCGCGGTGGCCGGGGCGTCCAGCTGACGCCCGTCGGTGAGATCCTGCTCACACACGCCAACGTCGTCCTCGCCCAGCTGGAGCGGGCCGAGGCCGAGCTGGCCGCGTACAACTCCGGCGCGGCCGGAGAGGTCACCGTCGCCTCCTTCGCCACCGGCATCGCGCTCGTGCTCGCCCCCGCGATCACGGCGCTCCGCGGCACGGCGCCGGGCATCCGGGTGCGGGTCCGCGACGCCGAGGGCGACGAGTCGCTGCCGATGGTGCTCGACGGCCGCGCCGAGATAGCCGTCGCGGTCGAGTACCGGGGCGCCCCGAGCGCCGACGACCAGCGGCTCGCCCGCGTCCCGCTGTACGCCGAGCCCTTCGACGCGGTCCTGCCCGCCGGCCACGCGCTCGCGGATGCCGCGACCTCGGCCGTCCGTGTCGCCGACCTCGCCGACGAGACGTGGATCGGGCCCTACCCCGGCAACCCCTGCCACGACGTGGTCGTGCTCGCCTGCGAGTACGCGGGCTTCCAGCCGCGCCTGGAGCACTCCTCCGACGACTTCCGCGCCGTCGTGGCCCTCGCCGCGGCGGGCGCGGGCGTCGCGCTCGTACCGCGCACGGCGCTGCGCGACATGGACCTGTCCGGGGTCGCCGTCCGCCCCGTCCACGACGTCGTCGCCACCCGCCGCGTCTTCGCCGCGGTCCGCCGCGGCGCCGAGGACCACCCGCTGCTGCGCCCCGTCCTGGACGCCCTGCGCGCCGCCGCGGAGGACGCGGCGTAGCCGTGCGGCGCCCCGCGCGGTCGACTCCGGCAAACACCGGACGCTTCCCGTGCCGCGGTGACATCATCGGCAGCGTCCGGGGGAGCAGGGGAGCAGGCGTCCAGGGACGGGGGAGACGATGTCACGTGCCGAGCGGATCGAGGAGATCCGGGTCCGGCGGGCCCGGCGGGCCGAGTGGCTGGACGGGGCCCATGCCCGGGTGACGGACACGCTCGACCGGCTGCGCGAACTCGACGCGCTGCGTACCGAGATGCTCGCCCTGGTGCCCGACGAGGCGCAGGACCGCCTGCTGGCCCTCGGCGCGGAACTGGGCGACCTGCTGGAGGAACTGCCCACCGAGGCCGCCGTGATGGAGGCCGCCGCGTCCCGCTTCCGCCGCCCGACCCTCAACGTCGGCGTCATCGGGCGGGCCCGGCAGGGCAAGAGCCGCATGATCAGGAGCCTGACCGGGCTGTCGGACCGCGAGGTGCCGACCGGCGACGGCGGCTTCTGCACCGGTGTCACCAGTGTGCTGCGCCACGAGGACGGCGCGCCCACCCGGGCGCAGGTCTTCCTGCACACCGAACGCTCCTTCCTCCACGAGGTGATCGCGCCCTACTACGCCGAACTCGGCCTCGGCCCGGCGCCCACCACCCTGACGGAGTTCGCCCGCCCCCTGCCCCCGCCGCCCGACGGCGACAGCGCCGTGGAGGGAAGCCGCTACCGGCACCTGGCGGCCTTCCACGCCGCGCTGCCGGAGTACCGCCACTACCTGACGACGAACTCGCCGTACCCCATCGGCCCCGAGCGCATCCGCGAGTTCGTCGCCCAGTCCGACGAGCGGGACGAGCAGCGGTACCACGCCTTCCGTGCGGTCCGGCACGTGCGCGTCACCACGCACTTCGCCCAGCAGGACTGGACCGGCCTGTCGCTGATCGACCTCCCGGGCCTCGGTGACACCAACCTCCAGGACGCGCAGCGCATCGTGGGCGCGCTGCGGGACGAGATCGACGTGGTGGTCTTCGTCCGCCGCCCCGACCCGCTCGGCGACGGCGTCGACACCTACGACCACCAGCTCTACGACCACGTCCGCGACGGACTGACCGGCGCCGAACTGGCCCGCTGCTCCTTCCTCGTGGTCAACCGGGTCACCGGCTCCGCGGGCGACAACACGGCCAACGCCCGCAAGATGGTGGACGAGTGGCTTCCGGCCTCCCGCTTCCAGGTGGCCGCGGCGCACATCGTGGACTGCACCCGGCCCGAGGAGGTCGCCGCCATGACCGACGGCGTGCTCGACCACCTCGTGGCCCACCTGGACGAGCTGGACGAGCAGCACCTGGCCGAGCGCGCCGAGAAGCTGGCCGAACTGCGCGAGCGCACCGCCCGGCTGGCCGCCCGGGCCGGCCGGCTCGCCGACCTCGCTCAGCCCTCGGAGATCTGGTTCCTGCCCTTCAACGGCCTGTTCGAGCAGACCTACGAGCAGATGGCGAACGCCTTGGCCGCCCTCGTACGGAGCCTGCGCGAGGATCGCGATCTGACCGACGGACTGCTCGCGGACGCGGTCGAGGAGATCCTCGACGCCGCGCAGAACGACCCCGGTCACCCCACGGTCGCCCGGCTGACCGCGCGCGCCGACGCCGAGGGCGGCCTGAGCGTCGCCTATGCCAAGTACCTCAACGAGTCTCGCGCCCGGCTGTCCCGCCGCTTCCTGGAGTGCGACGTCGCCCTGCACGCCCGCACCGCTCGCATGCAGGACGAGGTCGCCGACGTCCTGCGTGGCCCGGGTGGCCTGGGCGGCCTCGGCGGGGCCGGGGGCCGGGAGTTCCTGCTGCGCACCGCCGAGCGCATTCCGCGCGTGCGGCAGGAGGGCGGCAGCGAGATCCGCTACGCGCTGGAACTGCTGGCCGGCTTCGAGCTGTCGTACCGGGGCATGCTCCAGCACCGGGTGCGCACCTGCCTCGACGGGCTGCACGCCGACAGCCCCACCATGCCCTTTCCGCACGACCGGTCACCCAGCGGGCAGGAAGTGCTGGAGATGCTGGAAGTCGCGTACGACGAGGCGCTGTTCGCCTGCCGCGGCGAGTTGAACAAGGTGCTCGCGGAACCCAGCGCGGCCGTCTTCTCCCTCGTGGAGGAGTTCCATGACCGGGTGATCTCGGCGGCCGGGACCAAGGAGGAGTGGCGGGTGTTCTACCAGGACGTACGGGCCGAGATCTGGCCCGGCCGGTTCGCGGCCCTCGCCGAGGACGCGGCGCATCTGCGGCGCTGGTCCGAGGCCGTCCGGTCGCTGGCGGCCCTCACCGCCGCGGATGCCGAACGCGGCGCGGTCGCCGGGAAGGAGGCGGCGGCATGAGCGAGTCCGGCCGCCACGTGCTCGACGTGGGCATGCTCGGCCCCTCGGGCGCGGGCAAGACGTCCCTGCTGGCCTCCATGTACGTCCAGTACCCCTCCGTGACCGGGGCCACGGACCTCGACCTCACCCCGGTGGGCGAGACCGCCGCGAAGCTCACCGACGCGGTCTCGGTGCTGGAGTCGCTCTCCCGCTCCGTGCAGGTACGCGGCGGCATCGAGCAGACCACCACCACCGATGTCCACCGCTACGAGATCGCGGTCGGCCGCAAAGGCCGCAAGCCGCGCTTCCGGATGTGCTTCACCGACTACGCGGGCGAGGTGCTGCGGGACCTCGACGGCAGCCCGGTGGGCCGGAAGGTGCGGGCCTCGCTCCACAACAGCCCGGTCGTGGTCCTCGCCGTCGACACGCCCGCGCTCATGGCGCTGGACGGTGAGTACCACCAGCGCATCAACCTGCCGCACCTGATGTACGAGCGGATCAAGGAACTGGTCGTCGAGGACGAGCAGCGGCCGCGCCTGCTGATCATCGTGCCGCTGAAGTGCGAGCGCTGGGTCGCCACCCGCCAGGGGACCGAGGCCCTGATGGAGCGGGTGCGCGAGGGCTACCGCCCACTGCTGGACTACATCGCCCACGCCGATGTGCGCCCGCGCGTGGGCTGCGTCATCACGCCCGTGCAGACCACCGGCTCCATCGTCTTCTCCACGATCAAGGAAACGCCGGGCGGCGGTGTGCAGTTCCACTACCGCAGCCGCACGCCCGGCGCGCCCTACCGGCCCGTCGACACCGACCAGCCGCTGCGGTACGCGCTGCGCTTCGTCCTCGGCGAGTACCGCCGCAAACGCGGGTTCTGGCGGGAAGCGGTCGACGAGGTGTTCGGCACCGACCTCGCGCTCCAGGACGCCGTCGCGACGTTCGCGAAGTCGGGCTCCGAACGGGACGGCCTCCAGGTGGTCCAGGACCACCCGCACCTGAGCCCGGCCGCCGGCGCGGTGAGGGGCCGGGCGTGACCGTCGCCTGGTCCTTCCACTCGCGCGGCCGGCTTCCCGAGCAGGGCTACACATGGCTGCCCGCGGGCCGGGCCCCGGGCGCCGACCCCGGACTGCTGCTGCAAGGCTGTGCCGGCCGCTCCCTCAACGACCTCGTGGACGACACCAAGTCCTCCCTCCTCCTGTACGCCCTCAAGGACGGCGCGGGCGGCCGGCCCCTGTGGGTCCTGCTGCTGACCGGGCTGCCCTCGGGGGACGACAGCGGCGACCACATGCGCCGCCCCATCCGGCTGCTGCTGCTCGGCACCGGTCCGGGCGTGGGGGACAAGGGACTGCCGCCACCCGAACTGCTCTCGGTCGCACGGCTGTTCCTCACCGGGGGCATGGCGGAGGGCCTGCCCGTCGCCCATGGCCACCCGGCGGACACCCCGGGCTTCGCCGTCGACGCCCCCGGCTGGGACGCCCTGCTGGAACGCGCCCGTGCCTGCGCCCCGGAGGCGGTCGCCTTGCCGGGCCCCAACGAGATCCGGCTGCTCCCCGACTCCCCGGGCGAACGGGTTGCGGCGGCCGGCATGCTCGCCGACCTCGAACACCGCTACGCACAGCCGGGGTTCGGCCTCGACCGGGCCCGCCTCGTGGGGTCCGGCGCCCGGCCGCTCCTGATCGTCACCTCCCTGCTCGGCAGCGAATCCCTCCTGGCGCTGCGCCCGTTGCACGCGCTCGGCGCGAGGGTCGGACGTCCCGTCCACGCGAAGTGGGACCGGCAGAACGGCCAGTCGTTCCTGGAGGACTCCGTCCGGCGCATGACCGATGCCCTCGGCAGGACGGGTCTCGTGCTCACCCTCCTGGTGCTGGGTGCGCTCGGCGCCCTCGGAGCGGTCATCGCGGTGATCACCTGAGGCCCGGCCGGGCCCGCCGCGGCGGCGAGCCCGGAACGGGTGCCGCGCCCTACAGGTCGAACTCGGCGGGCGCCAGGTCGAGCGCGTAGCAGGCCTCGCGGACGACCCCCTGTTCGGTCTTGTCGAAATTGCCGTCGGCGCCGCCGATGACGATCCCGATCTGCACGACGGCACGTGCCTCGGCCGGCTTCTTCTTGGCCTTGGCGACCTCCTGGAGCACGCTGACCTTGCCGAACTCGAAGTCGGCGGTGAGCTTGTTCAGGTAGTCGTCGAAGCGCCGCTGCAGGTCGGCCGCCGGGAAGTTCTGCAGCACCTCGTTGGTGGTGATGAGCTGGGCGACCCGCGCCCGCTCCGACGGGTCGACGGTGCCGTCGGCGGCGGCGACCAGGGCGCACATCGCCATGCTCGCGTCACGGAAGGCACCGCTCTTGAGGTCGTTCTTCTTGGCGACGAGCTGTGTCTGCAGGGAGGCAGTGTTGTCCTTGAGCCGGTCCCAGAAGGCCACGGGAAAACTCCTCGGTTTCTCTGTTCACGCGTCGGCGTGGGCAATGGGGCCAACGAAGCAGCGCTCCCTGAGGTGCCCATGGCGCGGTGGTCCCCGACGCCCCCCCCGCGGACCGCCGTGGCCGGGAAACGGCGCCGGCGACCCGCAGGGCATCTCTCGCAGCGGCGGCCCGCGAGTTACCGTGCAGAGATGGAGACGGTTGACCTGACAGCCCTTGGCGAGGAATTCACCGCCGATCCCTATCCGGTGTACGCCCGGCTGCGCGAGCTGGGCCCGGTGCACCGCGTGCGCACACTCGAGGGCGAGCTGTGGCTGATCGTCGGCCACGACCAGGCACGGGCGGCACTGACCGACCCGCGCCTCGCCAAGGACGCCCGCGCGCTCGGCTGGACCTCGTACGACGAGGAGCTCCTCGGCCGCCACATGCTGGTGTCCGATCCGCCCGAGCACACGCGGCTGCGCAAGCTCGTCGCCCGTGAGTTCACCGCCCGGCGGATCGATCAACTGGCGCCCCGGGTGCAGGAGATCACCGACGGCCTGCTGGACGCGATGCTCGGCCGGCCCGGTGCCCGCGCGGATCTCGTCGAGTCCCTGGCCTATCCGCTGCCGATCACCGTCATCTGCGAGCTGCTGGGCGTGCCGGACCTCGACCGTGCGGCGTTCCGCGGGTGGTCGAACGAGGTGGTCGCGCCGACCGGCCCGGAAGCCGAGCGAGCAGCGTTCGAGCAGCTTGCCGACTATCTGGACGAGCTGATCGAGGACAAGCGCTGCACGCCCGGCGACGACCTGATGAGCGCCCTGATCCGCACCGTCGCCGAGGACGGCGACCGGCTGTCCCGCCCGGAGCTGAGCGGCATGGCCTTCCTGCTGCTCGTCGCGGGCCACGAGACGACGGTCAACCTGATCTCCAACGGCGTCCGCGCCCTGCTCACCCACCCGGACCAACTCGCCCTTCTGCGAGCGGACAAGGGCCTCCTCGACGGCGCCGTCGAGGAGATGCTCCGCTACGACGGGCCCGTGGAGACCGCGACCTACCGCTTCACCTCCGAGCCCGTGGAGATCTCCGGCACCGTCCTCCCGGCCCGGGAGCCCGTGCTCGTCGCCCTCGCCTCCGCCGACCGCGACCCGGACCGCTTCGGCGACCCCGACCGCTTCGACATCCGCCGCGACGCGCGCGGCCACGTCGCCTTCGGCCACGGCCTCCACCACTGCCTGGGCGCACCGCTGGCCCGGCTCGAAGGCCGCGTCGCCATCGGCTCCCTGCTCGAACGCTGCCCCGGTCTCGCCCTGGACACCGAACCCGAAGCCCTCCAGTGGCTGCCGGGCATGCTCATGCGCGGCGTCCGCAGCCTGCCGGTGCGCTTCGGCTGAGTGCCCGCGGCGGCTGCAGGGACCCCGCTCCGTGGAGCGGCACGAGCCCGTCCCCGCTTCGATCGTGTTCACCACGTCCGTCGTCCCCCCTCCGGCCTTTCCGGCTCGTATGACCCGGCTGGCCCGTATGGCCCTTCTGACCCTTCTGAAATGGCAAACCACCATTCCGTCCCGTCGCGTTGCACGCGCGGCGGGAATTAACCGGATGCGGTGACACGACGGGCCTGGGAGGCTGCGCCGATGGACCGCCGACGGATCTCCCGCATCGCGCACAGCGACCACCCCGTAGCCGCGCCGCTCGACGACGCCTCCGTGCGCAGCCTGCTCGACCGCGCGCTGCGCCGGGGCGACGAACGCGTACTGGACCTCGGCTGCGGCGAAGGCGCCTGGCTGCTGCGCGCACTGGCCGACCACGCGAAGGTGACCGCGGAAGGCGTCGACAACGACGCGGCGGCCCTGGACAAGGCGGCCCGGACGGCAGCCGCCCTCGACGTCGCCGACCGCTTGGTCCTGCACGAGGAGGACGCCCGCCGCCACACCTCCGCGGCCCCCTTCGACCTCGTTCTCAGCGTGGGTGCGACGCACGCCTTCGGCGGCCTGTCCGCGACCCTGTCCGCGGTCCGCGAGCATCTGGCTCCCGGCGGCCACGCCCTCGTGGGCGAAGGCTTCTGGGAAAAGGAGCCCGAACCCGCCCTGGTGGAGATGCTGGGAGTCTTCGACGACCTGCCCACCACCGTCGACCGTGTCGTCGCCGACGGATGGACCCCGGTGTACGGCCACATCAGCACACGTCAGGAGTGGGACGAGTACGAGTGGTCCTGGACCGGCTCCCTCGCCGCCTGGGCGCTGGACCACCCCGCCGACCCCGGCAGCGGCCAGGCCCTCGACGCGGCCGCCCGGCACCGCACGGAGTGGCTGCACGGCTATCGGGGCACGCTCGGCTTCGTCACCCTCCTGCTGCGGCGCACCACCGCATGATCCGGCGGAATCACAGCCCGGCGAGGTCCGCCACCGTCCGCGCCGCCGCCATCGCGCCGAGGGCGTCCACGAGGCGTCCGTGCCCGGTCAGCCACAGCGCGCTCTCGACCCGCCGGGCCACCGCCCACGCCTGCAGCCGGGCCGCATCCTCGCCGAGCGCGTCGGCGACCAGGGCGAACCGCCCCGCCAGAACCCGCCCCGGAGCGGAATGCGCGAAGGGGTCGTCGACCTGCTCCAGCAGCGGCCACGGATCGTAGGCGGGGTCGCCGCTCATCGGCTTCGGATCGATCGCGAGCCACGGGCGGCGCGTCGCGGCCAGCACATTGCCGGGGTTGAAGTCACCGTGGACGACGACCTCCCGCGCCGCCGAGCCGGGCAGTTCGCGGAGCAGCCGTACACCGAGCGCGACCAGTCCCGGGTCGAAGGGGCGGCCGCAGCCGCTCCATCCGCTCCTCGGCGAGGCCGGCCCAGCCGGAGGTCACGTCCGCCAGCCGGTCGAATCCGCCGTCCACCGTCGCGCCCGCCCGCCACAGTTCTGCCAGGACACCGGCCCCGGGCAGCAGCCGCTCCTCGGCCGTGAGGCCGCCCGCCGCCCCGAGCCCGCCGCCGGGCGTGCAGCGCTCCAGCAGCAGGGCATGCCGCCGCGCGTCGTGCCGGTGCACCCGCACCGCCCCTCGCCCGTCCCACAGCCGCAGAGCCGCCGCCTCACCCTCCGCCTCCGGATGGGGCCGGCCCACCTTGAGGACGGCCGGCTGTCCGTCCGGCAGCCACGCCTCGGCCGCCCACGAGCAGCTTCCGCCGTCGAAGGGCTCCCCGAGCCGCAGCTCCCAGCGCTCACGCACCTCCTCGACCAGGCAGGGCAGCCGGGCCAGCCACTGCGGCCCGCCCGGCGCACCGCTGACGTTCCGTACGAGAGGCAGGGACGCGGACATCGTCACCAGAGCCATGCACCGCATGCTGCCCGCATCCGCCTGCCGGCCTCAATCCCGCCGCCCGCGAGCCCGCGTGCCCCCGCGCCGGACGCCCGACACGACGACGGGGCAGCTCAGCGGCCCGTACTGGCGTCTTCCCGGCCGCCCCGGCCGTCCAGCCGGGCCGCCGCCTCCCGCCGGAAGCCGGCCACCAGGATGTGCAGGCTCACCACCAGCGCCCAGATGGGGAAGACCAGTTCGGCCCACGCCACGCCGGGCACCACGAAGAGCAGCGTCAGGCCTACGAGATAGCCGAGCAGCGCCAGCCAGCGCGGAAAGGTGCCGAGGCGCAGCGCGACGGTGGACGCGGACAGGACGAACACGGCGGCCATCCGCATCGCGTAGGTCGTCAGCAGGCTGTACGTGAAGTGCCCGCCGAAGAACCACAGCTGGGGCAGTCGCGCCCCGTCCGCAGCCCCCGCGTCGGCCGTCGCCAGCAGGCTGCCGGCGCACGCGGCGGCCCCGAAGAGCGTCGCCACGAAGATCAGCCCGCTGCCCTGGAAGACGGTCGCGAGGAACCGGTCCTCGGCGTCCCCCACGTGGGCGCGCACCGCCCCGATGAACCACAGGAAGAAGATCCCGGCGAAGGGGATGAGCCCGAGGGCGGTACGCACCGTATGGCGCGAGTCGCCGCTGAGGGGGCCGCCGCTCGCCGCGTAGTGCTGCCCTTCCGGGATCGCGACCCGGACCATGACGATGGCCGCGCCGAGCAGGACCGCGAAGGCGATGCCGACCGCTCCGGCGGCTCGTGGTGTGCGCAGGGCCCGGACCGTATCTGACATCTGAGCCCTTCACGCACGCACGCACCCCGGCAACGACCTACGACCAGCAAGCACCGCCGTGGTCGATGGCGCCACCCGGCCCGGCCCGGGCGGGTGACACGGAACCGGGGCGCCTCAGGCCGTCGGTGCCGACGGCCTCGTCGGTGCGGTGGTGGCGGCCAGTTCGGTGATCTCCGCGATGTGCACGGGCCGCCGCTCGGTGCGCGAGACCTCGCAGGCCTCCGCCACCAGGAGTGCTGCCAGCGCTTCCCGCCCGTCGCACGGATTCGCGGTCTTCCCCGCGACGACCCGCACAAAGGCGTCGATCTCGGCCCGGTAGGCGTCCCCGAAGCGGTCGACGAATCCGGTCCAGGGCTCGGGTACGCCCGGCGCCGCGCCCGGCTCGACCGACGTGACCGGCGTACGGGCGCCGGCACCGACCGCGATCTGGTCGAGAGTGCCGGAGAGTTCCATGCGGATGTCGTAACCGGCGCCGTTGTAGCGCGTGGACGTGGCCGTCACCAAGGTGCCGTCGTCGAGTCTCAGCAGTGCCGCGGCGGTGTCGACGTCGCCCGCCTCACGGAAGAAGTCCGCCCCGCCGTTGGCGCCCATGGCGTACGCCTCGACGACCTCGCGCCCCGTCACCCACCGGGTTGCGTCGAAGTCGTGGATGAGGCAGTCGCGGTAGAGGCCGCCGGACAGCGGCACGAACTCCGGTGGGGGCGGCGCCATGTCGGAGGTCATGGCCCGCACCGTGTGCAGCCTTCCCAACCGGCCCGCCCGCACGGCCTCGCGGGCGGCGCGATAGCCGGGGTCGAAGCGGCGCTGGAAGCCCATCTGCAGGACGGTCCCGGCCTCCTCCACCTCGCGCAGAGCGGCGACCGTCGAGGCCAGGTCCAGGGCGATCGGCTTCTCGCAGTACGTGGGGAGCCCGGCCCGCACGGCGCGTGAGATGAGTTCCGCGTGGGCCGCGGTCGCGGAGGCGATGACGACGGCGTCGGCGCCCGCGGCGAACGCCTCGTCCACGGAGCCGGCGGCACGGGCGCCCGCGCCGAGCCGGTCGGCCGTCCCCGCGGCGCGCGCCGCGTCGACGTCGGCCACGACGAGTTCGGTGACGTCGGGGTGCCTGTGCAGGGTCGCGGCGTGGAAGGACCCGAGGCGCCCGACACCGATGAGGACAACGCGCATGAGCGGGGAGCCTTTCTCCCGGGGGCTGTGCGGGGTGGGGCTGTGCGGGGTGGGGCGGTGCAGTTCGGTGCACGCGGGCGCGGCGGCCAGGGAGTAACCGCCGCGCCCACGCGCCATCCGGATCGACCAGGTGGAGCCGCCGCTCTCTCAGCGGTAGAACGCGGGGCGCTCGACCAACTCGACCTGGACCCGGCCGCCCTCGCTCTGCGAGCGCACGCCGGCCTCGCAGACCGCCGCGGCCGCGTAGCCGTCCCAGGCGCTCGGCCCGGTGACCTCGCCGTGCCGGGTCGCGTCCACCCAGGCCTGCACCTCGCGGTCGTACGCGTCGACGAAGCGCTCCACGAAGTCCTGGGCGATCGTGCCGCCCCAGCGGCCCGCCGTGTTGACGAGCAGGTCGTGGGCCTCGCCGATACGCGCACTGCCGCGCTCGCACACGGCCTCGGCCTGCACCTGGTAGCCGAAGCTGCAGTTGACGTTGATCTCGACGTCGACGATCGCGCCGCCGTCGGTCTCGAAGATCACGAGCTGGGGGTCGTCCAGGCCCTCGGGCGCGTTCGAGGACGGGCGCGGGCGCAGCACGGTCACGGCGGTGATCTCCTGGCCGAGCAGCCAGCGCGTCACGTCCATCTCGTGCACGACCGAGTCGTTGATGAGGTTGGCGTTCACATAGCCGGGCGGGACGCTCGCGTTGCGGTGCCGGTTGTGCACCATCAGCGGGCGGCCCAGCTCACCGCTGTCGAGAAGGGCCTTGAGCTTCATGTACTCGGCGTCGTAGCGCCGCATGAAGCCGACCTGCACCCGCCGGTGCCCCAGCTTCTGCTCGGCCTCCAGGACGCGCAGCGCCGAGGCGGCGTCCGGGGTGAGCGGCTTCTCGCACAGCACCGGCAGGTCGTGCGCGAAGGCGGCCAGCAGCGCCGCCTCGTGGGCGGGACCGGGGGAGGCGATGAGGACGGCGTCGACATCGTCGGCGGCCATGGCGGCGGCGGGGTCGGTGTAGGCCGTGCAGCCGTCGATGCCGGCGGCGATCGCCTTGACCCGCTCGGCGTCGACGTCCACGACGGCGGTCACCCGCGCCCCGCTGATCACGTCATTGATGCGGCGTACGTGGTCGGCGCCCATCTTGCCGGTCCCGACGACCGCGACCCCGAGGGTTCCGTGCTGGGTCATGATGCGTGTCATCCCTTTCGTGCGCGGGGCGTCAGGCGCCGCAGGAGCGGAGGAACGCGCGGGTGCGCTCGGCGATGGGCAGCGGCCGGTCGGGCTCGCACGGGTACATGTCCTGCTCGACGATGGCGAAGAGGTCGACGCCGAGGCCCTGCGCGGCGGCCAGCACCGGCTCCAGGGCGGGCACACCGGCGGGCGGCTCGCACATGACACCACGCTGCACGGCCGGCCCGAAGGGCACCTCGTTCTTGATCACGTCGGCCAGGATCTCCGGGTCGACCTGCTTCAGGTGCAGGTAGCCGATGCGCTCGCCGTAGGTCTCGATCAGCTTGACGCTGTCGCCGCCGCAGTAGGCGTAGTGGCCGGTGTCCAGGCACAGGTTGACCAGGCCGGAGTCGGTGGAGTCGAGGAAGCGGGCGACGTGCTCCTCGGTGTCGATGTGGGTGTCGGCGTGCGGGTGCACGACGATGTCCAGGCCGTAGGTGTCCCGCACTTGGCGGCCCAGGCGCTCCATGCCGGAGGCGAGGTGGCCCCACTGCTCCGCGGTGAGCTCGTGCGGTTCGATGATCTCGGCGGTCTTGTCGTCCCGCCAGAAGGACGGGATCACGACGAGGTGGCGGGCGCCCATGGCCTGGGTGAGGGCGGCCACCTGGCCGACGTGCTCCCAGGTGGCGTCCCAGACCGACGGGCCGCGGTGCAGGGAGGTGAAGACGGTGCCGGCGGACACCTTCAGGCCGCGGGCGGAGGTCTCCTCGGTGAGCCGGGCCGGGTCGGTCGGCAGGTAGCCGTACGGGCCGAGCTCGATCCACTCGTACCCCGACTGGGCGACCTCGTCGAGGAAGCGCTGCCACGGCACCTGCTGCGGGTCGTCGGGGAACCAGACGCCCCACGAATCGGGCGCGGACCCGACGCGGATCCGGTCCAGGGCGGGGGAGGCGGCGGTCATGAGGAGGGCTCCTCTCACCGGTCGGCGGTGACCGGTCGGGTGGTTCGGAAGTGGTGCTCGGTGCGGCGACGGTGCGGATGCCCGCGAAAGCCCGCGGTCCCGGTGGCAGCTTCGCTGCCCGACGGGGCTACCGTCAAGAGTTAGTCCTGACATATGGACGTCATGTCACGTGTCAGGGGAGGGCGCCGGGGGGCCCAGGGGGCCGGTCCGGGCGGCCCCCCGCGAGGCGGGCCGCCCTTCTCCGGGGTCTCCGCGCGGACTGTCGCACATACTCCCCGGACCTCCCTCAGGTCGTTCCGGGCCGGTCCTTCAGGTCCTCGGGTCCCGGCAGTTCCTCCACGTCGACGCCACGGACCTGGGACAGCTCGTGCTTGAGCGCGGCCAGCTCGGTGCCGCCGGCCATGTGGTGGGTCAGCTGCTCCAAGGTCACCTCGGAACGGCTCGCGCTCAGCTCGAGGGTGCCCAGCCGGAGCACGGTGAAGTGGTCGCCGACCATGTAGGCGTGGTGCGGGTTGTGCGTGATGAAGATGACACCGAGGCCCCGGTCGCGGGCGGCGGCGATGTACTTGAGGACGACGCCCGACTGCTTCACGCCGAGCGCCGCGGTCGGCTCGTCCAGGATCAGCACCCGCGCGCCGAAGTGGACGGCGCGCGCGATGGCGACGGACTGCCGCTGGCCGCCCGACAGGGTGCCGATGGGCTGGTCGAGGTCGTCCAGGACGATGCCCATCGCCCGCAGTTCCGCGTCTGCGGTGCGCTTCATCGCGGCGATGTCCAGGCGGCGTACCGGCCAGGGGCCGCGCGTCATCTCCGAGCCGAGGAAGAAGTTCCGCCACACGGGCATGAGCGGGACGGTGGCCAGATCCTGGTAGACGGTGGCGATGCCGCGGTCCAGCGCCTCGCGGGGGGTGTTCAGCCGCACGGCCGCGCCGTCGATGCGGAACTCGCCCTCGGTGTGCTGGTGCAGCCCTGAGACGATCTTGATCAGGGTGGACTTGCCGGCGCCGTTGTCGCCCAGCACGCAGGTCACCTGCCCCGGCCGGACGGCCAGGTCGACCCCGTGCAGGGCGCGGACGTTGCCGTAGCTCTTGCCCACGCCGGTCAGTTCGACGACGGGTGTGCCGGTGGCCTGTTCCCTCGCGGTCGCTTCGGTGGTCATGGGGTCCTCACCTCCTGGTCGCCGTGCGGCGGACCCACAGATTGACGAGGGTCGCGATCAGGAGCATCACACCGAGGAAGAACTTGAACCAGTCGGGGTTCCAGTTGGCGTACACGATGCCCTGCGAGACCATGCCGAAGATGAACGCGCCGATCACCGAACCGATCGCGGAGCCGTAGCCGCCGGTCAGCAGGCACCCTCCGATGACCGCCGCGATGATGTACAGGAACTCGTTGCCGACGCCCTCGCCCGACTGCACGGCGTTGAACGAGAAGAGCAGGTGCATGCCGGTGAACCAGGCACCGAAGCCGACGGCCATGAACAACGCGATCTTGGTGAGGTTCACCGGGACGCCGACCGCCCGCGCACTGTCCGCGTTGCCGCCGGCCGCGAACGTCCAGTTGCCGAACTTCGTCCGCAGCAGGACCCAGGTGGCCAGGGCCGCGAAGCCCAGCCACCACAGCACCGTGACCTTCAACTGCACCCCGCCGATGCCTATCTCGGAGGCGAAGAGCCTCCTGGCCTGGTCGAAGCCGTCCATGTCGCCAATGGAGTCGGTGGCCACGTTGCCGGTGAAGATCTTCGTGACGGCCAGGTTGAGGCCCTGCAACATCAGGAAGGTGGCGAGGGTGATCAGGAAGCTGGGCAGGCCGGTCCTGATCAGCAGGTAGCCGTTCAGCGCCCCGACGGCCAGCGAGACCACGAGCGCGACGGCGACCCCGGTCCACACGTTCATGCTCAGCTGGAAACTGAACATGCTCGCCGTCAGCGCCGAGGTGGTGACCGCGACGCCGGCCGACAGGTCGAACTCGCCGCCGATCATCAGCAGGGCCACCGGCAGCGCCATGATGCCCATGACCGACGCCTGATAGAGCACGGTCGCCAGGGAACTGGCCTCGCGGAACGACGGCGCGACCGCGAAGAAGAACAGGTAGACGCCGACGGCGGCGATCAGCGCGCCGATCTCCGGCCGTGCCAGTGACCTGCGCAGCAGGGAGCGCTCGCTGGTCCGGCCGTCCGCCGAGGAGGGGGACGCCGCGGATGCGGCTGCCGGGGACACCGGCATCACCGGGTGCCGTTCGCGGCGAACTTCGCCACCGACTCGACGTTGTCCTTGTCGACGAACGCGGGGCCGGTCAGCACCGGGGAGACGCCGCCGCCGCTGAAGTTGCCGTTGGTCTTGTACAGCCACAGCGAGTCCACCGACAGGTAGCCCTGCAGATAGGGCTGTTGGTCGACGGCGAACTGCACGTCGCCGTCCTGGACCGCCTTCACCAGGTCCTTGTTGAGGTCGAAGGTGGCGACCTTGGCCTTGCTGCCGGCGTCCGCGACCGACTGGACGGCGGTGAGCGCGAAGGGCGCGCCCAGGGCCACCACGTAGTCGATGTCGGAGCCCTGCTTGAGCTTCGCGGTGATGGTGGCCTTGACCGACGGCATGTCCGTGCCGTTGACGTACAGGTTCTCCGTAGTGCCCTTGAAGGTCTTCTTCACGCCCGCGCAGCGCGCCTCCAGGGCGACGTGGCCCTGCTCGTGGATGACGCAGACGTTGTGCTTGGCGCCGAGAACGTTGAGCTTGTTGCCGAGGGCCTCGCCGGCGACGCTCTCGTCCTGCCCGAAGAACTCCAGCAGCCCCTGGTCCTTCCAGTCGTCCAGGCCCGCGTTGAAGCCGACGACGGGTATGCCGGCCTGCTCCGCCTTGGCGACGGCCGACTTCATGGCGTCCGGCTTGGCGAGCGTGACGGCGATGCCGTCGACCTTCTGGTCGATGGCGTTCTGGATGAGGTTGGCCTGCGTGGCGGCGTTGGGGTCGGCGGAGTAGACGAGTTCGACGTTGTCCTTGGCGGCCGCGGCCTGTGCGCCCTTGCGGATCAGGTCCCAGAAGGTGTCGCCGGGAGCGGCATGGGTGACCATCGCGATCTTCATGCGGGGGGTGTCCGCCTTGCCGGCGGCGGCGTTGTCGGCTGACTCCTCGGCTTTTTTGCCGCCCGAGCTGCTGGAACAGCCGGCTGCGAGGAGGACCGCCGCGGCGGAGACGGCCGCGATGGCGGCGATCCTGCGGGTTGTACGAGAGCGTTCCATGTTCCTGCACCTCACTGCGGTGGGAGGGAGAAGGGGGACCGACCTGTGTTTCCCGTGGCGTTGCTGACGGGAGCAAACCCCTCGCCCGGGCCGCTGTCAAGGTTTTGTCAAGACATCTGTTCATCTCGACGTAACGACACGGTAACGAGCTTGTGAAGTGCCGGTCTGAACGTTCGTATGTAAGGACATAGTGTTGACATCTTCCGGGTCTCGCGACTAGACCTGAGGGGGCCGCGGAGCGGTCCGCTCGCGAGACGACGAGGAGCCCTGCCCATGACCGAGCCGTACGACCTGATCACGATGGGCCGGATCGGGGTGGACATCTACCCGCTGCAGACGGGCGTACCGCTGCCCGAGGTCGAGACGTTCGGCAAGTTCCTCGGCGGCTCGGCGACCAACGTGGCGGTCGCCGCCGCGCGGCTCGGCCGCTCCGCCGCGGTCGTGACCCGCACCGGCGACGATCCGTTCGGCACGTACTGCCACCAGGCGCTGAAGGAGTTCGGCGTCGACGACCGCTTCGTGACCCCGGTCGCCGGCCTGCCGACCCCCGTCACGTTCTGCGAGATCTTCCCGCCCGACGACTTCCCGCTGTACTTCTACCGGCTGCCCAAGGCCCCCGACCTGGAGATCCGTCCCGAGGAACTGGACCTCGACGCGATCCGCGCCACCCGCATCTTCTGGATGACCGGGACGGGTCTGTGCGAGGAGCCCAGCCGCGCCGCCACGTTCTCCGCGCTGGAGGCCCGCGCCGGGAACGGCACCACCGTCTTCGACCTCGACTGGCGCCCCATGTTCTGGAAGGACCCCGCCGAGGCGCGGCCGTACTACGCGCGGGCGCTCACCCACGCCACCGTCGCCGTCGGCAACCTCGACGAGTGCGAGGTCGCCACCGGCGTCCGCGAACCCCGCGCAGCCGCCGAGGCGTTGCTGGAGGCGGGCGTCGAACTCGCCGTCGTCAAGCAGGGCCCCAAGGGCGTGCTCGCCGTCCACCGCGACGGCACCTCGGCCGAGGTGCCGCCCGTCCCCGTCGAGGTGGTCAACGGCCTCGGCGCCGGCGACGCGTTCGGCGGGGCGCTGTGCCACGGGCTGCTGGCCGGCTGGGACCTGGAGCGGATCATGCGCCACGCCAACGCGGCCGGCGCGATCGTCGCCTCCCGTCTCGCCTGCTCCTCCGCCATGCCCACCGAGTCCGAGGTGCGGGACCTCCTCGACCGCCGCTGAGCGGCCCGCCCCCACCTGAAAGCCCGAAAGCGAGCTCCCCTTGAGCATCAGCATCTCCGACCTGGTGAAGGTGCGGACCCGGCACCCCGAGGCGATCGCCGAGGCGGCCGCCCGCCGTGTCCGCCGCCCCCTGATAGGGGACAGCGGCCGGCTGATGATCGTGGCCGCGGACCACCCGGCCCGGGGCGCCCTGGCCGTCGGCGACCGCGAGTTCGCCATGGCCAACCGCGTGGACCTGCTGGAGCGCCTGTGCACCGCGCTCTCCCGGCCCGGCGTCGACGGCGTCCTCGGCACCGCCGACATCCTGGAGGACCTGCTGCTGCTCGGCGCGCTGGAGGGCAAGGTCGTCATGGGCTCCATGAACCGCGGCGGCCTGGCCGGCGCCTCCTTCGAACTCGACGACCGCTTCACCGGCCACCGCGCCCAGGACATCGCCCGGCTCGGCTTCGACGCCGGCAAGCTCCTGCTGCGCATCGCCTACGAGGACAGCGGATCGCTGACCACGATGGTCTCCACCGCCCGCGCCATCGACGACATGGCCGAGCGCGGACTCCCGGTCTTCGTCGAGCCGTTCATATCCCGCCGCGTCGACGGCCGGGTGCGCAACGACCTGAGCGCACCGGCCGTCACCAAGTCCATCGCCGTCGCCTCCGGCCTCGGCGGGACCTCCGCCTACACCTGGCTCAAGGTCCCGGTCACGGAGAACGTGGACGACATGGCGGCCGTCATGGAGACCTCCACGCTCCCCGCCGTCCTGCTCGGCGGCGAGGTGGGCAAGGAACAGGACGTGCTGTACGAGAAGTGGCGCAAGGCGCTGCGGCTGCCCACCGTCCAGGGTCTGGTGGTGGGCCGGTCGCTGCTCTATCCGGCGGAGGGCAGCGTGGAGACGGCCGTCGACACCGCCGTCGGGCTGCTGTGAGGACCGGGACGAACCGTGAGAGAGGCGAGCCGCACGAGATGACCGGCACCGAGAACCACCTGGCCGCGGGCAAGGCCGCGTCAGGTCCCTACACCGTCGCCGTCCATCCGGAACAGGCCGGCTGGACCCACTCGTCGCTGCGCGTCCTGGAACTGCCGCCCGGTGGGCGCCACGAGTTCGCCACCGGCGACAGCGAGTGGATCGTGCTCCCGCTGTCCGGCTCGTGCACGGTCGACGCGGACGGGGAGAGCTTCCGGCTCGCGGGCCGCGAGAGCGTCTTCGCGGGTGTCAGCGACTTCGCGTACGTCCCCCGTGACGCGCGCGTGCTCGTCGCCAGCGAGGAGGGCGGCCGCTTCGCGCTGACCGGCGCGCGCTGCGAACGGCGGCTGCCCGCCCGCTACGGCCCCGCCTCCGCCGTGCCCGTCGAGCTGCGCGGCAGCGGCAACTGCAGCCGCCAGGTCAACAACTTCGGCGCCGCCGGGGTGTTCGAGTGCGACCGGCTGATCGCGGTCGAGGTGCTGACACCGGGCGGCAACTGGTCGTCCTTCCCGCCGCACAAGCACGACGAGGACCGGGAGGGCGAGTCGCGGCTGGAGGAGATCTACTACTTCGAGATCGCGGCCGCGCACGGCAGGGAAGGCATCGGCTACCAGCGGGTCTCGCCCTCGGGCAACGGCCGCAACACCGATGTGCTGGCCGAGGTGCGCGACGGCGACGTCGTCCTCATCCCCGACGGCTGGCACGGCCCCTCCATGGCCGTCCCCGGCCACGACATGTACTACCTCAACGTCATGGCGGGACCGGGCCAGGAGCGCGCCTGGCTGATCTGCGACCATCCCGACCACGCCTGGATCCGCGCCACCTGGCCCGAGCAGCCCGTCGACCCGAGACTGCCCCTGTACACGGCCCCCGCCGAAGACCGAGCCTCCGAGAGGTCCCGATGACCCAGTCCGTCCGCCGTCTCACGGTCGCCCAGGCCCTGGTGCGCTTCCTGTCCGCGCAGTTCACCGAGCGCGACGGCGCCCGCCATCGGCTGATCGCCGGCACCTGGGGCATCTTCGGCCACGGCAACGTCGCCGGCATCGGCCAGGCGCTGCTGGAGCACCAGGACGTGATGCCGTATCACCAGGGCCGCAACGAGCAGTCCATGGTGCACGCCGCCGTCGGGTACGCGCGGCAGCTCAACCGGCTCTCGGCGCAGGCCGTCACCACCTCCATCGGCCCCGGCGCCACCAACCTGGTCACCGGCGCCGCGCTGGCCACGATCAACCGGCTGCCCGTGCTGCTGCTGCCCGGCGACTCCTTCGCCAGCCGCGTCCCCGACCCGGTGCTCCAGCAGCTCGAACACCCCTGGTCCGGAGACGTGTCCGTCAACGACGCGTTGCGCCCGGTCTCCCGCTACTTCGACCGGGTCACCCGGCCCGAGGCGCTGATCCCCGCCGCGCTCCAGGCAGCGCGCGTGCTCGCCGACCCCGCCGAGACCGGGGCCGTCACGCTCGCCCTGCCGCAGGACGTCCAGGCCGAGGCGTACGACTGGCCCGAGGAGTTCTTCGCCGAGCGGGTCTGGCACGTACGCCGGCAGGCTCCAGAGGACGCCGAACTCGCCGCCGCCGTGCAGGCCGTGCGCGGGGCCCGGCGCCCGCTGATCGTCGCGGGCGGCGGCGTCCACCACAGCGAGGCCGAGGCGGCGCTCAAGGCGCTGGCCGACGCCACCGGCATCCCCGTCGCGTCCACCCAGGCCGGGAAGGGCTCGCTGCGCCACGACCACCCGGCCGACCTCGGCGGGATCGGCCACACCGGCACCTCCGTGGCCGACGACATGGCCCGCACCGCGGACCTGGTCATCGGCGTCGGCACTCGCTACACCGACTTCACCACCGCCTCCTCCACCCTCTTCGCGGCCCCCGGAGTGCGCTTCCTCAACCTCAACGTCACCGGCTTCGACGCCCACAAGCTGGGCGCCCACACCCTGATCGGCGACGCCCGCGCGTCGCTGGAGGCCCTCACCGGGGCGCTGGCGGGCCACCGTGTGGACGCGGAGTACGAGGACGAGTACCGCGCGGGCAAGGAGCGCTGGGAGCGCGTCGTCGACGCCGCCTACGCCGCGCCCGACGACTCCGCCCGGCCCACCCAGACCCAGCTCCTCGGCGCCCTGGACTCCGTCGTCGGCGACGAGGACGTGGTCATCAACGCCGCGGGCTCCCTGCCCGGCGACCTCCACAAGCTCTGGCGCGCCCGCTCCCCGCGCCAGTACCACCTGGAGTACGGCTACTCCTGCATGGGCTACGAGATCCCGGCCGCCATCGGCGTCCGCATGGCCGCGCCGGACCGGCCGGTCTGGTCACTCGTCGGCGACGGCACGTACCTGATGATGCCGACGGAGATCGTGACCGCCGTCCAGGAGGGCGTCAACATCAACCTGGTGCTCATCCAGAACCACGGCTACGCCTCCATCGGCGGACTGTCCTCCGAGGTCGGCGGCGAGCGCTTCGGCACCGCCTACCGGTACCGCGCCGCCGACGGCACCTTCACCGGCGACCCGCTCCCGGTGGACCTCGCCGCCAACGCCGCCAGCCTCGGCATGGACGTCCTGCGCGCCGGAACGGTGCGCGAGCTGCGCGAGGCCCTGGCCGCCGCCCGTGCTTCGGACCGGCCGACGTGCGTGTACGTGGAGACCGACCCGGCGCCGACCGCCCCCGCCGCGCAGGCGTGGTGGGACGTCCCGGTCGCCGAGACCGCCACCCGCGAATCCGCCGTCGAGGCCCGCAAGAACTACGAACGCCACCTCGCCGACCGCCGCCGCCACCTGTGACAGCCACCGGCACGCGCGCCCGCGCGTGCCGGTCACCGGCGCTCCCACCGCACACCACCCGCCCAGGACCGACCAGTCCACGGGCCCTCCGAGAAGGCGTGGACTCACATGTTCGGACAATGTGATGTCAGAGTTTCCTGAGATCGGGACCGGCGGATACGCTCCCCCTGTGTCCAAAGCAGAGTCCACGCCGCTCGAGTTCGAAGTGGACCGCTCGAGCCCGGTGCCGCTGTACTACCAGCTCGCCCAGCAGCTGGAGGGCGCCATCGAGCACGGCCGGCTCGCACCGGGCAGCCTGCTCGGCAACGAGATCGAACTCGCCGGGCGCCTCGGCCTGTCGCGGCCGACCGTCCGCCAGGCCATCCAGTCCCTTGTCGACAAGGGACTGCTGGTGCGCCGCCGCGGTGTGGGCACCCAGGTGGTGCACAGCCAGGTCAAGCGCCCCCTGGAGCTGAGCAGCCTCTTCGACGACCTCCAGTCCGCCGGTCAGAGTCCCGCCACCCAGGTGCTGCGCAACGAGTCCGTGCCCGCCTCCGCCGAGGTCGCCGCCGCGCTCGGCATAGCCGAGGGCGCCGAGGTCCGCGTCCTGCACCGGTTGCGCCTCACCCATGGCGAGCCGATGGCCCACCTGTGCAACTACCTGCCGCCCGGACTCATCGACCTGGACACCGCCAGGCTCGAGTCGACCGGCCTCTACCGCATGATGCGTGCCGCCGGCATCACCCTGCACAGCGCCCGCCAGTCCGTCGGCGCCCGCCGCGCCACCGAGGAGGAGGGCGAGTTGCTGGGGGAGGACCCGGGCGCCGCGCTGCTGACCATGAGCCGCACGACGTACGACGACACCGGCCGGGCCGTCGAGTACGCCACGCACATCTACCGCGCATCCCGCTACGCCTTCGAGTTCCAGCTCCTCGTCCGCGCCTGAGGCATCCGTCACGCGTGGGGCGGAGCATTGCTCCGCGTGACGGATACTGGGTCCTTTCCAGGATCCAGTAGGGGAAGGCACCAGGTGGAGAGGGCGAACACCGGGAGGCGCGTGCTCGGCGCGCTACTCACCGTGGCCATCGGCGCGACGATCGCGGGCTGCAGCAGCACGGGCGGCCTGCGCGCGGAGCAGCGCGCGAAGGAGGCCAGGGCCAACGGCTCGGCCGTCGACACCCCGCGGTGGAAGATCGCCATGGTCACCCACGCGGGCGCCGGCGACACCTTCTGGGACATCGTCCAGAAGGGCGCCAAGCAGGCCGCTGCCAAGGACAACATCACGTTCCTGTACTCCAACAGCGACCAGGGCAAGGATCAGGCGCAGCTCGTCCAGACGGCCATCGACCAGCATGTCGACGGCCTGGTCGTCACGCTCGCCAAGCCGGAAGCCATGAAGGACGTCGTCCTGAAGGCGGAGAAGGCCGGTATCCCGGTCGTCACGATCAACTCCGGTTCCGCCGAGTCCAAGGAGTACGGCGCACTCGCCCACATCGGCCAGGACGAGACCATCGCCGGCCAGGCCGTCGGCGACGAGCTCACCGCCCGCGGCAAGAAGCACGTCCTGTGCGTCCTGCACGAGCAGGGCAACGTCGGCCACGAGCAGCGCTGCGCGGGCGTGAAGAGCACCTTCAAGGGCACCACGGAGAACCTGTACGTCAACGGCACCAACATGCCCGACGTGCAGTCCGCCCTCCAGGCCAAGCTGCAGTCCGACCCCTCGGTGGACGCGGTCGTCACCCTGGGCGCGCCGTTCGCCGCCACCGCCGCCAAGGCCAAGGAGCAGGCGGGCAGCCGGGCGGAGGTCGACACCTTCGACCTCAACGCCCAGGTCGCCGCCGCGCTGAAGGCCGGCACCATCGGTTTCGCCGTGGACCAGCAGCCCTACCTGCAGGGCTACGAGGCCGTCGACCTGCTGTGGCTCTACCGGTACAACGCCGACGTCCTCGGCGGCGGCAAGCCGGTCCTCACCGGTCCGCAGATCGTCACCAAGGACGACGCGGCGGCGCTGGAGGACTACGCGAAGCGGGGCACCAGGTGAGCGCGGAAACCCTTCTGCCGCCGCGCCGGCTGACCCACCGCCTGCTGGGCCGCCCCGAACTGGGCGCGGTCGTCGGTGCCGCGGCGGTCTTCGTCTTCTTCTCGGTGAACGCCGACTCCTTCCTGCGGGCCGAGAGCCTCGGCACCATCCTGTACGCCGCGTCCACCATCGGGATCATGGCCGTCCCGGTCGCGCTGCTGATGATCGGCGGCGAGTTCGACCTGTCGGCGGGTGTCCTGGTCACCAGCTCGGCACTGGTGTCGTCGATGTTCAGCTACCAGATGACGGCCAACGTGTGGGTCGGCGTCGGCGTCTCGCTGCTGGTCACCCTCGCCATCGGCTTCCTCAACGGCCTACTGCTCGTGCGCACCAAGCTGCCGAGCTTCATCGTCACGCTCGGCACCTTCCTGATGCTCACGGGCGCCAACCTGGGCCTGACCAAGCTCATCGACGGCACGGTCAGCACCAAGTCCATCGCGGACATGGAGGGCTTCTCCTCCGCACGGGCGCTGTTCGCCTCGCACCTGACCATCGGCGACGTGGACCTGCAGGTCACCATCGCGTGGTGGGTGGCGCTGGTGGCCCTGGCGACCTGGGTGCTGCTGCGCACCCGAGCCGGCAACTGGATCTTCGCCTCCGGAGGCAATCCCGACGCCGCCCGCGCGGTCGGTGTGCCCGTGGCCCGCACCAAGATCGGGCTGTACATGGCCGTCGCCCTCTGTGCGTGGATCTCCGGGCAGCACCTGCTCTTCTCCTTCGACGTGGTGCAGTCGGGGGAGGGCGTCGGCAACGAGTTCCTGTACATCATCGCCGCGGTCATCGGGGGCTGTCTGATGACCGGCGGCCACGGCTCGGCCATCGGGTCGGCGGTCGGGGCGTTCATCTTCGGCATGACCAGCAAGGGCATCGTGTACGCGCAGTGGAACCCCGACTGGTTCAAGTTCTTCCTCGGCGCCATGCTGCTGCTGGCGACGCTGCTGAACGCATGGGTGCGCAAGCGGGCGGAGGCCGCCGCATGACGCCCCTGGTGAAGCTGAGCGGCGTCGGCAAGGCGTACGGCAGCGTGCGGGCGCTGGAGGACGTCTCCCTGGAGGTGCACGCCGGGGAGATCACCTGCGTCCTCGGCGACAACGGCGCGGGCAAGTCCACCCTCATCAAGATCATCGCGGGGCTCCACCCGCACGACACCGGCACCTACGAGATCGAGGGCGAGGCGGTCCGCCACGCCTCCCCGCGCGAAGCCCTCGACCGCGGCATCGCCACGGTCTACCAGGACCTCGCCGTCGTCCCGCTCATGCCGGTCTGGCGGAACTTCTTCCTCGGCTCCGAGCCGAGGATCGGGCGCGGCCCGTTCAAGCGGCTCGACGTCGCCACGATGCGCGCCACCACGCGCGCGGAACTGCTGCGCATGGGCATCGACCTGCCCGACGTGGACCGGCCCATCGGCACGCTCTCGGGCGGCCAGCGGCAGTCCGTCGCCATCGCGCGGGCAGTCCACTTCGGCGCCAGGGTGCTGATCCTGGACGAGCCCACGGCGGCGCTCGGCGTCAAGCAGTCCGGCGTCGTCCTCAAGTACGTCGCCGCCGCGCGTGACGCGGGCCTCGGAGTGGTGCTCATCACCCACAACCCGCACCACGCCCACCTTGTCGGCGACCGCTTCGTCCTCCTGCGCCGCGGCACGGTGTCCGGTGCGTACACCAAGGACGGCATCTCCCTGGACGACCTGACCCGCGAGATGGCCGGGGGCAGCGACCTCGAAGCCCTCACGCACGAACTGCGCCGCCCCACGGGCTGACGGACGCCCGCCCCGCCGGCGCGCTGGGAGCGCACCGGCGGGGCACAAGCACCATGGCGGGGGTCCGCGCGGCACAAAGGGCGGCCCCCCGGAGTCGTCCGCGCCCCCCACTTAGAATCACAGAGGACCCACCCCCGACCGCCGGAGAGACGAGCCTTGCGAGCGACCGAGCAGCAGCCCCGGACCGGAACCGTGGCGGTGAACAGATGAGTACGTACCGTGAGCGCGCCTACCGCGGCGGTTCCGCGCGTTCCTCCAGCAGTTCCACCCTCCTGAGCACCGTGGGCCGGCGCGAGCGGCGCTCGCACCTCACCGCCCCGCGCGTGCCGACCGTCGGCATCGACATCGGCGGCACAAAGGTGATGGCCGGCGTCGTCGACGCGGACGGCAACATCCTGGAGAAGCTGCGCACGGAGACCCCGGACAAGAGCAAGAGCCCGAAGGTCGTCGAGGACACCATCACCGAACTCGTCCTGGACCTGTCCGAGCGCCACGACGTGCACGCCGTCGGCATCGGCGCGGCCGGCTGGGTCGACGCCGACCGCTCCCGGGTGCTCTTCGCCCCGCACCTGGCCTGGCGGGACGAGCCGCTCAAGGACCGCCTCACCGAGCGCCTGCGCGTCCCCGTCATGGTGGACAACGACGCCAATACCGCCGCCTGGGCGGAATGGCGCTTCGGCGCCGGCCGCGGCGACAGCGACCTCGTCATGATCACGCTCGGCACCGGTATCGGCGGCGCGATCCTGGAGGACGGCCACGTCAAGCGCGGCCGCTACGGGGTGGCGGGCGAGTTCGGCCACATGCAGGTCGTGCCGGGCGGCCACCGCTGCGCCTGCGGCAACCGCGGCTGCTGGGAGCAGTACAGCTCGGGCAACGCCCTGGTGCGCGAGGCCCGCGAGCTGGCGGCGGCCGACTCGCCGGTCGCCCACGGGATCATCGACCGGGTCGGCGGCCAGGTGCGGGAGATCACCGGTCCGCTCATCACGGAGCTCGCCCGTGAGGGTGATGCGATGTGCGTCGAGCTCTTCCAGGAGATCGGCCAGTGGCTGGGCGTCGGCATCGCCAATCTCGCCGCCGCACTGGACCCTTCCTGCTTCGTCATCGGCGGCGGCGTCAGCGCGGCCGACGATCTGCTGATCGCCCCCGCCCGGGACGCCTTCCGGCGGCACCTGACCGGGCGCGGATACCGGCCCGAAGCGCGTATCGTCAAGGCCCAGCTCGGCCCCGAGGCCGGGATGGTCGGTGCCGCGGACCTGGCACGGCTGGTCGCCCGCCGCTTCCGGCGCGCGAACCGCCGCCGGGTCGAGCGGTACGAGCGCTACGCGAAGGTTGTCGGCAAGTGAGCAGTCCCCCCTTGAGGAAGCCGTCCCGCTGGGTGCAGTGGACGGTCGTCCCGCTGCTGATCCTCGTGCCCATCTTCTACGTGATCATCTCCGCGGAGCAGAGTCGCGACGGCGGCGAGCAGAAGCAGAAGCAGGCCGCGGCGACCACCCTCACGTACCTGTGGCCCACCAAGGTGCAGCGCCGCATCTACGAGGTGCCGATCCCCGCCAGGTCGCGCCCTGTGGCGTATCTGGAGACCAACAACTGGGCGGCGAGCTCGCTCTATGTGCAGTTCACCACCAGCCAGGGCGGTCTCGACACGTTCCTCGCCCAGGTGGGGAGCAGCCGCGCCGCGCTCAGGGACGGCGCGGTGACGGTGAGCCGCAAGCAGGCGCGCACCGTGCGCTGGGCCTTCGACTCCGGGCAGCACTGGGCCGGGGTGCGGCTCGAGCAGCACGGCGACAAGCCCGACCACGACATCACGGTGGATCTGTCGAGCCCGGACGCGCCCGTGGTCTACGTCGTCTCCACCATGGACTTCGGCTGACGTAAGGGCCCGAGCGGCCGGGCGGGGGGCGGTGGCACCGCGTGGGCGTTCGCTCGATAGCGTGACAAGCGTGAGCGACGAGCAGACCACGAAGACCCTCCAGCACCGCTTCGACGGCCCCGAGGACGCCCCGGTCCTCGTCCTCGGCCCCTCACTCGGCACCACCTGGCACATGTGGGACCGGCAGGTGCCCGAGCTGACGCGCCAATGGCGCGTGCTGCGGTACGACCTGCCGGGGCACGGCGGCGCGCCCGCCGCCCCCTCGGCCTCCACCGCCGAGCTCGCCGACCGTCTCCTGCGCACCCTGGACCAGGCCGGGATCGAGCGCTTCGGCTACGCCGGCTGCTCCTTCGGGGGCGCCGTCGGCACACAGCTCGCGCTGCGCGCCCCGCACCGCGTGGCCTCCCTGGCGCTGATCTCCTCGGCCGCCCGCTACGGCACCCCCGACTCCTGGCGTCAGCGCGGGGTGATCGTCCGGGCCAACGGGCTGGACCAGATCGCCCAGAGCGCCCCGGAGCGCTGGTTCGCCGCCGGCTTCCGCACCGCGCAGACGGCCATCGTGGACTGGGCCGTGCAGATGGTGCTCAGCACCGACGCCGAGTGCTACGTCGCCGCCTGCGAGGCGCTCGCCGCCCATGACGTCCGCGCCGACCTGGACCGGATCGCCGTCCCGGCGCTCGTGCTGAACGGCGCCGAGGACCCGGTCACGCCCCCGGCGGACGCCAGGGCGCTGGTGGCCGGGATAACCGACGCGCGGCTCGCGGTCGTCCCCGGCGCCTCGCACCTCGTGCCGGTCGAGCAGCCCGCCGCGGTGACCGAACTGCTGGTGCGCCACTTCGAGGCCGCCTGGGCGGAGCCGATGGCCGGGTACGCCATGGCGCCCGTCCCCACCCCGCCCGTCGCGCCCACGGCCGAGGCGCCGGCCCCGGCGGTGCCCCGCGCGGACGGGGGACCGCGGTCCGCCACGAGCGACCGGGCGGGTGCCTACGGCGACGGCGACCGCATCCGCCGCGAGGTACTGGGCGACGCGCATGTCGACCGGGCCGCCGAGCAGGCCGACGGGTTCGGCGTGGACTTCGAGGACTTCGTCACCCGCTACGCCTGGGGCGAGGTCTGGAACCGGCCCGGACTCGACCGCCGCACCCGCAGCGTGGTCAGCCTGACCGCGCTGGTCGCCGGCGGCCACCACGACGATCTCGCGACGCACATCCGGGCGGCGCTGCGCAACGGGCTGAGCCCCGCCGAGATCGAGGAAGTGCTGCTGCAGACCGCCGTGCACTGCGGGGTCCCGGCCGCCGGCGCCGCCTTCACGGTGGCGCGGCAGGTGATCCGGGAGGAGACTCGCCCGGGGGAGTGAGACCGCGCACAGCGCCCGTACCCCGGTACTTTCCGCACCAGGACGGTGCGCCCGGCCTCGGCCATGATGGCCATGCAAAGGATCACCGCCGCGGAGGAGAGCCATGAAACTGACGAAGCAGGGCCACGCCTGCGTCCGGCTGGAGAAGGACGGGCGCGCGCTCGTCATCGACCCCGGCGCCTTCACCGAGCCGCGGGCCGCGGCCGGGGCGGAGGCGGTCCTCGTCACCCACGAGCACGCCGACCACTTCAGCGAGGAGCAGCTGCGCACCGCGCTGGAGGACAACCCGGGCGCCGAGATCTGGACGCTGAAGAGCGTCGCGGACCAGGTCTCCGCCGCCTTCCCCGGCCGGGTGCACACCGTCGGCGAGGGCGACACCTTCAGCGCGGCGGGCTTCGACGTCGAGGTGCACGGACAGCTCCACGCGGTGATCCACCCCGACATCCCGCGGATCACCAACGTCGGCTTCCTGGTCGACGGTTCCGTCTTCCACCCCGGCGACGCGCTCACCGTCCCCGGCCGCAGCGTCGAGACGCTGCTGCTGCCGGTGCACGCCCCCTGGAGCAAGGTCTCCGAGGTGATCGACTACCTGCGCGAGCTCAAGCCGGCCCGGGCCATCGACGTGCACGACGCCCTCCTGACCGACGTGGCCCGCACCGTCTACGACCGCCTGCTCGGTCCTGACGGCCCGGGTGTGGCGGGTGCCGGGCACGACCGGCTGGCCCCCGGGGACAGCACCGAGCTGGGCTGACGCCCCCGCGCGGCGGCGGGCGGGGCCGGTTGTCGGAGGCGGGCGGTAGATTCGGTGCCATGCGCATCGCCACCTGGAACGTCAACTCCATCACCGCCCGCCTGCCGCGGCTGCTCGCCTGGCTGGAGCAGAACGGCCCGGACGTGCTGTGCGTCCAGGAGACCAAGTGCGCCGAGGCGCAGTTCCCCTTCGACGAGCTGCGTGCCCTCGGCTACGAGACCGCCGTCAACGCCACCGGCCGGTGGAACGGGGTGGCGCTGCTCTCCCGCGTCGGCCTGGAGGACGTCGTCGTCGGCCTGCCGGGCGGCCCGCTGTACGAGGACGCAGAGGAACCTCGCGCGGTGTCCGCGACCTGCGGCCCGGTCCGCGTCTGGTCGGTGTACGTGCCCAACGGCCGCGAGGTCGGCCACGACCACTACGCTTACAAGCTCCGCTGGTTCGAGGCGCTGCGCGGCGCCGTCTCCGAGGACGCGGCGGCCGAGCGCCCCTTCGCCATCCTCGGCGACTACAACGTGGCCCCCACCGACGAGGACGTCTGGGACCCCACGGTCTTCGAGGGGATGACGCACGTCACCCCGGCCGAGCGGGAGGCGCTGGCGAGCCTGCGCGAGGCGGGGCTGAGCGACGTGGTGCCCCGCCCGCTCAAGTACGACCGCCCCTACACCTACTGGGACTACCGCCAACTGGCCTTCCCCAAGAACCGCGGCATGCGCATCGACCTGGTCTACGCGAACCAGGCCTTCACCAAGGCCGTGAGCGACGCCTACGTCGACCGCGAGGAGCGCAAGGGCAAGGGTGCCTCCGACCACGCCCCCGTGGTGGTCGACCTCGACGTCTGAGCGCTGCGGGGCATCCCGACCGCGAAGCGGCCGCCGTGCCGGCGCTGGAACTCCACCCAGCCGCCGCGCAGGCCCGGCGGGCAGGGCAGGTGCAAGGTGGCCGGGGCGGCCACCTCGCGCAGGTCCACCACCACTGCCTCGTCCGGCAGTCCGGCCAGGGCGGCGGCCAGTTCCGGGTCGGCGCCGCGTCGGGCCTCGGTGACCGGGGTGCCGCGCAGGTCGGGCCGGTAGGAGACGACGTGGGAGGTCTCGGCCAGCCGTTCCAGCACGGTGGCGTTGTCGGCCGAGGGGCCGGGGCCGTCCGGGTCCTCCGCCCCCGTGCGCTCCAGCGCCGCCAGTCCCGCGGAGGCGAGCGTGGTCACCCAGGCGATCAGGGACGGTGCCACATAGGCCCAGGTCTCCTGGAACACCCCGGTCGCGGCGAACACCCGCCCCCAGGCGCCGGTTCCCGAGTCCACGTCGACGAACAGCGCGTCCTCGCCCGCCTCGTGCAGCAGATGCGCCGAGCCCGCCGGCCCCACCGCCCAGCCGCCCGTGGCCAGTCCCCGTTCCGGCGCCAGCCGGTACTCCTCCAGCCCGCCGATCCGGACCGCCCGCACCCGCCCCACCAGACGGCGCACCTCCGGCGGCAGTGGCACCCCCCAGCCGTCGATCTCGCCCTCGCCGGCGCCGGGGGTCAGCCGCACCGCCCCCGGTGCGCGTTCCGCCAGTTCCTCGAGCAGGCGCCAGGCGCGGTCGGCCGTGCGCAGGGCGGCGGCCTCCCGTTCATCACACATCCCGTGCCCCTTCTCGCACCGGGCGGCTTTACGCTACGTATTGTGCGGCAACAGAACGTATACAACGTCTCGTTGCCGTCGCTTCCGGCACCGCACCCGCCCGTGCCGAGGGGTCGTTCCGCCGTCGGCACCGCCTCCGCGGAGCGCGAACCCGGTCCACTCGGCTCCGGGCGGGGTCCGGTGGGAATCACCCGACGGGAGTCGGATGCGCGGCAGATGGCAGATCACCGCCGGGGCGGGGTGCCGTGCGAAGGCCGCTCGACACGGACTGTGCACGAGACTTTGAGGAAGGCGTACGTCATCGCCCTCCGCCTTTTCGTGCGGACGGCATACGCTGACCTGCATGGAGATCTCGTTCCTCGACAAGTGGCGCAAAAGGTACGGTGAGGCCGCCGGCACGGCCCTGACGGGGCCGGTCGTGGACGACCCCGAGGGCATCGGCGAACTGCTGGGCGAATGCGAGCTGCTGCGCGCCCGTGCCGAGTCCGAGGGGGTCGCGCTCGACGACACCCCCGCGTCGCTGGAGAGCGTCGACCAGTTGCAGCCGCGCTGGCGTGACGACCCCGACGAACTCTCCTGGCTCGGCAATGACGCCGGGCTCTACCTCGGCACGGTCATCGTGCGCACGGTGCCGGGCGCCGCCTGGCAGATCTGGCCCAACGGCCATCCCGTGATCGTGCTCGTCTCCGGCCGCGAGCTGGATGTCGTCGAGGCCGGCCACGAGTGGGCCGAGAGCGGCACCCCCGAGCTGTCGCAGGTGTACGCGGAGGCCTCGGAGCCGTAGGCCCGCCGGTCCGGGCCGTCAGATGACGCGCTCCGCCTCGCCGAGCATGGCCTCGAAGTAGCGGTCGAAGCCGTAGAGAACCGAGCCCGGCGGGGTGGCGGAGAGCCGGTAGACCATCGAGCCGCGCGCGTCGCCGGGCCGTCCGATGACGGAGACGAAGGTGAGGCCGTCGAGCCGGACCAGCCGCCACACCGGCGTCGTCCGGTACCGGTACACCTCCAGGTGAATCGTTCCTTCTTCGGCGAGCGCGGCCAGCATGTCCTCCGCGAAGCGCAGGCTCGACACGAAGAACCGCGGCGTCTCGCCGACCTCTTCCGCGATCCGCGTCACCGCCGGGCTCTCCGGGTGGAGCAGCAGCAGCCGCAGACGCGGGACGTCCGTGCGGTCCTTGCGGGTCAGCGGACCGCGCAGCAGTGAGTCGCCGAGCGCGACGAGTCCCAGGGCCCGTACCCCCACCACGTCCACCGACTCCGCCCCCGCTGCCGCGTCGCGGATCTCGGTCGCCGCCTCGGGCTTGGTCAGGGCCACGGCCGCGACGCGCGGATGGTTCGTCAGATCCCGGGTGCCGTACCCGCTGAAGCGCAGCGGGGCGAGCCCCAGGAGCATCCGCGCCTGGTCCGGCATCCGCAGGCCCTGTGCGATCCGCTCGAAGACGTCGAGGCGGACCACGGACCGGCGGCCGCGCACGATCTCGTTGACCCGGCCCTGCAGCAGCCCGGTCGCGGCGGCGATGCGGGACTGGCTGGCGCCCCCGTACTGCTGGGCGAAGCGGAGGATCGCCCCGGCGTCACGGGAGCGCAGCGCCTCCCGGATCTCGTCGCGCTCCCATGCCCAGGCAGGTATCCCGACGCCGTCGCCGGAACCCGGTTCCGACATCCGCGCCTCCCGTCCACGCCACGGCGGCAGCGGCGTTACCAGCGGGTATGTCGTGGTGAGAATAGCGCGGGGGTATCGCGAGCACACCGGCTTCACGAGAATGCTCGGCGCCACCTACGAGACCTGCGAGGTGGACACATGCGGGACAACCCGGCCGGGAGAACGTCCCTCCTCAGCCTCGTCCCCGCCTGCGGCCCGGACCCGGCGGCCGGGACGCCGCCCCCGGACCGCCCGGACCGCCCGGACACCCGGACGCGCCGGGCCGGACCCTCCGGCGCGCCGCGGGCTTCCGCGCTCCTCGGCGAGGTCTTCCTCCCGAGCGACGACCTCGCGGCCGCCCACGCCAGGCGCATCCTCTCGGCGGCCCTCGACTCGTGGGGCCTCGGTCACCTGCTGGAGACCGCCGAGGCCGTCCTGTCCGAACTGGTCGCCAACGCGGTGCGGCACGCCGGGGGCCGTCACCTGGGCATCACGCTGTGGCGACGGCTGTCCCTGGTCCATCTGTCGGTGCGCGACGGGTCGCGCGCACTGCCCTGCCCGAGGCTCACCGGACCGCCTCCCACCTGCCCGCGGAACGGCAGCGGTCTGCAGGCGGTCTCCTCCCTCAGCTTCCGCTGGGGCACCGAGCTTCTCCCGGCCGGCAAGCGTGTCTGGGCCGAGATCGCCGTCTGACGGGGCGTCGGGAGGTGCATGATGAGGGCATGGACTCCCTGCAGCAGATGCCCAACATCGGAGCTGTACTGGCGGAGCGCCTCCGCCGGGTCGGCGTGACGGACGCCGACGAGCTGCGGCGCCTCGGAGCGGGACGTGCCTTCGCGATGATCCGCGAAGACCTTCCCGAGGACGCGCGCAGCCACACCCTGTTCGCCCTGGAGGGCGCGATCCGCGGCACCCGCTGGACCGCCATCCCCAAGCCCGAGCGGGACGCGCTGGCCGGGCAGGTCCTGGGGGAGGGGCACGCCGACGTCGCCGCGGGCACCCAGTAGCGCACCGGCGCCCCCGCGGGCCGGGACGCCACCGGCTCGCGCGGGCGCGCACCACGCGTACCCCCGATCGCTGTGTGCCTCCCGCGGACCCCGTGCCGGGCGCCGCGGGAGGCGGACAGGGGGCGGCGCGGTGTGCACTTCCTGCACAGTCATTGACTTTCGCCTCGTGTCGCGTCGAATCTGAACCGTCAGCGTTGACAGGGGGAGGGCCCGATGGCTGTCGGACGTGCGTCGATCCTGGGTGTCGCGGCTGCCGCCGCCGCGCTCGTCCTCACGGCCGGGAGCGCGGTGCCGGCCGCCGCGCACGGAGGCTCCGGTCACGGACACGGCCACGGCGGTGGCCACGGGCATGGCCAGGGCCATCGCGGCGCCTATGTCGCGCTCGGGGACTCGTACACCTCCGGGCCGCTGATCCCCACTCAGGTGGATCTCAACTGCGCCCGCTCCGACCGTAATTACCCCTCACTGGTCGCCGGGCGGCTGCGCGGCACGCACCTCACCGACGTGAGCTGCGGGGGCGCCACCACCGCCGAGATGTGGCAGGCCCAGGGCACCAATCCGCCGCAGCTGGACGCCCTGTCCCGCCGTACGTCCCTGGTGACGGTCCAGATCGGCGGCAACGACGTCGGCTTCGGAAGCATCATCCGCACCTGCGCGGGGGCGGCGCTCGGCGACCCGACCGGCAACCCCTGCCAGCGGTACTACTCCTCCGGCGGCAGCGACCAGTTGCGGGCGGCGATCGACGCCACCGCGCCGAAGATCGACGCCGTGCTCGGCGCCGTGCACCGGCGCGCCCCGCACGCCCGTGTCGTGGTCGTCGGCTACCCCGACCTGCTCCCCGACAGCGGCGTCGGCTGCCGTCCGGCCGTGCCCTTCGCCGACGGGGACTTCGCCTATCTGCGCGACACCGAGAAGCGTCTCAACGCGATGCTCGCCCGCCGTGCCAAGGCCGCTCACGCCACCTACGTGGACACCTACACCCCGACGGTCGGGCACGACATGTGCACCGCCCCCGGCGTGCGCTGGATCGAGCCGCTCACGCCCGCCTCCCCGGCCGCCCCCGCCCACCCCAACGCGCTCGGCGAGCAGGCGATGGCCGCCGCGGTCCTGGACCGGCTCCACGTCCACCGGTGAGGCGGGCCGCACCCGCGGCCGGCCCGGTCGTCACATGATCATTCCGCGGTGGTGCCGGAGGTAGTGGCTGTAGCGGGGGTAGCGGCCACGGCCTCCGGGCGGGCGACCGGTGTGGTGGCCGCCCTGGTGACGTCCGCGACGATCTCCACGACGTCCGGCCCGTACGCCTGCGAGTTGACGACCTTCAGCAGCAGGCAGAACGTCCCGTTGACGCCGTACTTGCGGGTGAGCCGGCCGTGGTGGCGTGCCAGGTAGCGCACCGCCGCCTGGTTCGTGACCGCGCGCTGCCCCGAGGCCAGGAAGACGGGGCGGCTGTTGCCGGTGTTCTCGTCGGCGGCGAGCCGGGCCAGCAGGACGTACTCGGCCCTGCCCTTGTCCATGCGGTAGGTCTCGCCGCCCACCGTCAGCGCGCCCTGGTCGGGGCCGGTCTTCTCCTTGCCGACCTCGACGCCCGGCAGCATCGACCGCAGATGGGCCGCCATGCGGTGGTTGGAGACCGGGCCCCCTATGCAGAACTCGGTCCGTGCGCCGAAGCCCTGCCAGGCGGTGTCGTGCGGCAGGATCTCGGCGTTGGCCTGGCACTCCTTGATGAGCGCGGAGAGTTCGATCAGCGCGAAGACGTCATGGCGCGCCACGCTCCACTCCCGCGCGCCGGGGTCGCGGTTGACCACCAGCAGGCACTCGGAACCGGCCGGCAGCCCGAAGAAGCGCTGCTTGCGGCGGAGCCGGCGGCGCCACGCGTAGGTGCGCACGAACCACCCCAGCACGGCGCTCAGGCCGCTCGCGGCCAGACCCAGCACGATGTTGCGCACGTCGTCGCTCATGTGCCGGGATGGTAGTTGAGGTGTTCCTGACGAGGAAGCCGGGGTCGGGTTACGCTGCCTGGACGGTCGCCCTAGTGGAGGTCCACGTATGCGTCGTCACGCCGCACGGATCCTGTCGCTGCTCACCGTCACCGCCACCGCGGCCCTGTCGGTCGCGGCAGCCCCGCCCGGCGGTCCGGCGGGCGGGCACGCCCCACCGGACAAGGTGCCGCTCGCGGTCGGCTACGGCGGCGCCGTCTCCAGCGTCGACGCCGACGCGTCGGCCGCCGGCATCGAGGTCCTGCGGCGCGGCGGGAACGCCGTGGACGCCGCGGTCGCCACCGCCGCCGCGCTGGGCGTCACCGAGCCGTACTCCTCCGGCATCGGCGGAGGCGGCTACTTCGTCTACTACAGCCCCCGGGACCACAAGGTCCACACGATCGACGGCCGGGAGACCGCGCCCCGCAGCGCCACCGACCGGCTCTTCGTCGAGAACGGGCAGCCGCTGCCCTTCGACACCGCCGTCACCAGCGGTCTCAGCGTCGGCGTCCCCGGCACGTCCGCGACCTGGGACACCGCGCTCGACGCCTGGGGCACCCGGAGCCTCGGCGAGATGCTGAAGCCCGCTGAGCGGCTCGCGCGCGGCGGCTTCACCGTGGACGCCACCTTCCGCAGCCAGACCGAGGGCAACCTCGCCCGCTTCAAGGACTTCCCCGCGACCGCTGCCCTCTTCCTGCCCGGCGGGCAGTTGCCGGTCGTCGGCTCCACGCTGAAGAACCCCGATCTCGCGCGCACCTACGAGGAGTTGGGCCACAAGGGCATCTCGGCCGTCTACGACGGCGAGATCGGCGCCGACATCGTCGACACCGTGCGCAAGCCCCCCGTCGACCCCGCCGCCACACGTGTCGTACGGCCCGGGGACCTCACGACCCGCGACCTCAAGACGTACAAGGCCAAGGCGCAGAAGCCGACCCGCGTCGCCTACCGCGGACTGGACGTGTACGGCATGGCGCCCTCCTCGTCCGGCGGCACGACGGTCGGCGAGGCGCTCAACATCCTGGAGCGCACCGGCAGCCTGTCCCGGCTCTCCGACGCCCAGTACCTGCACCGCTTCCTGGAGGCGAGCCGGATCTCCTTCGCCGACCGGGGCCGCTGGGTCGGCGACCCGGCCTTCGAGAAGGTCCCCACCGCGGGGCTGCTGTCGCAGCGGTTCGCCGACTCGCGCGCCTGCCTGATCAAGGACGACGCGGTGCTGACCAGCCCACTCGCGCCCGGTGACCCCGCACACCCGGCGGCCTGCGGCACGGGCGGTACGGCCGCCCCCACCACCTACGAGGGCGAGAGCACCACGCATCTGACGGTCGCCGACAAGTGGGGCGGCGTCGTCTCGTACACGCTCACCATCGAGCAGACCGGGGGCAGCGCCATCACCGTGCCCGGCCGCGGCTTCCTGCTGAACAACGAGCTGACCGACTTCTCCTTCGTGCCGGCGAACCCCGCCGTCCACGACCCCAATCTGCCCGGCCCGGGCAAGCGGCCGCGCTCCTCGATGTCGCCGACGATCGTGCTGAAGAACGGCAAGGCCGACTTCGCGCTCGGCTCACCGGGCGGCGCCACGATCATCACCACCGTCCTGCAGGTGCTGACCGAGCACGTCGACCGGGGCCTGCCGCTCGTCGACGCCATCGCGGCCCCGCGTGCCAGCCAGCGCAACACCGCCACGACCCAGGCCGAGGCGGCGTTCCTGGCCGGTCCCGCGGCGGCCCGGCTGAAGGCGCTCGGCCAGAACCTGGTGGAGGGCGCCGAGATCGGCGCGGCCACCGGTGTCCAGCGGCTGCCGGACGGCCGCTGGCTCGCCGCCGCCGAGCCCGTGCGCCGGGGCGGCGGATCCGCGATGGTGGTCCGGGGCTGCGCTCCCTGATGGAACGTCATTTCCCGTCCTTCGTCGGGGAGATGACGGCGGGCGGTAAATGACGTGAGGGCGGGGGACGGGGGCGTGCGCGGGCGCCCGCGCTCCCGTCGCGCCCTGGGCGAAAACTCCCTGTAGCGCTCCCGTAACAGAACTGGTGTCGAATGCCAGGCGGACCACACGCTTCCGCCGTCCGGCGGCGGACAGGGAGGAGCGAGCGTGGAACGCGGGGCGAGCACCCGGACAGGCGACGCGGCAGGCGCGTTCACGCAGTACTTCCGCGGGCTGGCGGCCGCGCTGGGGGCGTCCCCCGGCTGGTACGCGGTTTTCGCCCGGCGCGACCCCGACGCCGCCCGGGACTACTTCGAGGGCGCCGACGTACCTCCCTGGGACGTCGTGCGCGCCCTCATCCACGACGTCGCGGCGGTGCGCGGCGGCCATGTCGGCGACGGTGTCCTCGTGCCCGCCCGGCGCCTTCACGCGGCCGCCGTCGCCGCGCACGACGCGGCACCCGGCAGCGAGCACGCCCTCCGTGCGCGCCTGGACCTGATGCTCCGCGAGCGGCAGTACGCGACGCTGCGCGAACGCGACCTCGACGACGCGCTGCACCGCGCAGGGCACGACCCCGGCCGGGCCGACCTGGTGGCGGGCGAGCTCGCCTGGGCCCGTGACGACCGTGAGCGCGCCGCCATCCGCTGCGCCGAGCTCCAGGCCCGTCTCGACGCCGTCCTGGCGCGTCCCGCCGTTCCCGAGGACTGGTTCCGGGCGCCGGCGGCCCCGCCCCCGGCGCCGCGGGTCCCCGCCCCCCGTACCGGCGACGGTGCGTACGCGCCCGAGGCGGCCCCGCCACCGCCACCACCCCCACCTCCGGCCCGCGGTCGCAAGGAGGGCAGACGAGGCGGCGCGCGCTACGGCGGGGCCCGCTTCGCCGGCGCTCCGGAGGCCGCCGCCGAGGAGCCGAGTCCCGCCCCGGCCCCGCCCCCGGACGCGGCGCACCCCGGACCGCGTGGAGCCCGCTTCGCCGGGGCCGCGGAGGAGCAGCCGCCCGCGGGGGGACACGAGGAGCCCGGCGGCGCCGAGGCGCGGGCGCACCGGGTCGCGGCCCGGACGGCCGCCGCCCGTATGGCGGAGCTGCGCCGCACCGGCCGCAGCGGCGAGGCGTACGTGCTGATGAGCGAGGCGGCCGCGGGACCGGCCGAGCAGATCCCGGAGCTCGCGGCGGCGCTGGAGCAGTCCGGGCTCGCCGCCGACGTCGCCACCCTGCTGTGGGAGCTGGCCGCCCGGCCGCCGCACCACCTGGCCGCCGTCGCGTCGGCCCTGGACGCCGCGGGCCGTGCCGAGGACTGCCGCACGCTGCTGCACCAGGCCGCCGCGCGCCCCGCCGCCGAGGTCGCCCGGACCGCCGCGGCCCTGTGCGAGGCGCGGCTGCGGGACCGGGCGGTCACGCTGCTGGCCGCCCTGGTGCGCGCCCGGACCCCGGACACGGCGGCGGCCATCGTCGCCGAACGCCCCGACCTGACCGGGCCGCTGCTCGACGCCGCGGGGCTGGTCTCGGCCTCCCGGCGCCGCGACGTGGTCGCCGCACTGCGCCGAGCGGGTCTGTCCGACCGCGAATCCTGATCGGCTTCGTTGAGTAAAGGCGCCGGTATTGCCACAGTGGGCAGTGGGCTCTACGTTCTTCCCACCGCCGGATCTACGTGCGTAGACCAGCCCGCCGGTCCGGTGTGACACCGCGTCAAAGGAGCTGTCATGCCCAATGTCGTACGAGCGGCGCTCGTTCAGGCGACGTGGACCGGCGACACCGAGTCGATGATCGCCAAGCACGAGGCGCACGCCCGTGAGGCCGCCGCCCAGGGCGCCAAGGTGATCGGCTTCCAGGAGGTGTTCAACGCCCCCTACTTCTGCCAGGTGCAGGAGGCCGGGAACTACCGCTGGGCCGAACGGGTCCCGGACGGGCCGACCGTGCTGCGCATGCAGGCCTTGGCCCGCGAGACCGGCATGGTGATGGTCGTCCCCGTCTACGAGATCGAGCAGGACGGGTTCTACTACAACACCGCGGCCGTGATCGACGCCGACGGCTCGTACCTCGGCAAGTACCGCAAGCACCACATCCCGCAGGTCAAGGGCTTCTGGGAGAAGTTCTACTTCAAGCCCGGCAACCTGGGCTGGCCCGTCTTCGACACCGCGGTCGGCAAGGTCGGCGTCTACATCTGCTACGACCGGCACTTCCCCGAGGGCTGGCGCGCGCTCGGCCTCGCCGGAGCCCAACTCGTCTACAACCCCTCGGCGACCCACCGCGGACTGTCGGCCTACCTCTGGAAGCTGGAGCAGCCGGCCGCCGCCGTCGCCAACGAGTACTTCATCGCGGCCATCAACCGCGTCGGCCAGGAGCCGGAGTACGGCGACAACGACTTCTACGGCACTTCCTACTTCGTCGACCCGCGCGGCCAGTTCGTCGGCGAGCCCGCCTCCGGCAAGGAGGAGGAGCTGATCGTCCGTGACCTGGACTTCGACCTGATCCCCGAGGTGCGCCAGCAGTGGGCCTTCTACCGGGACCGCCGCCCGGACGCCTACGGCACCCTCACGGAGGCGTGATCGTTGATATGACCATGACCGAACGCTCGCAGCAGCACGCCGCGCTCCACGCCCGCCACAAGGCCGTCATGCCCCAGTGGCTGGCGACCTACTACGACGACCCGATCGAGATCACCCACGGCGAGGGCCGTCACGTCTGGGACGCCGAGGGCCGGCAGTACCTGGACTTCTTCGGCGGCATCCTCACCACCATGACCGCCCACGCCCTGCCGGAGGTCACCGCCGCCGTCCGCGACCAGGCCGGACGGATCCTGCACTCCTCGACGCTCTACCTGAGCTCCCAGGCCGTCGAACTCGCCGAGCGGATCGCCGCCCTGTCCGGCATCCCGGACGCCCGGGTCTTCTTCACCACCTCCGGCACGGAGGCGAACGACACCGCGCTGCTGCTGGCCACGACCCTGCGCGGGTCCAACCAGATCCTCGCCCTGCGCAACAGCTACCACGGCCGCTCCTTCTCGGCGATCGGCATCACCGGCAACACCGCGTGGTCGCCGACCAGCCTCTCCCCGCTGCAGACGCTCTACGTGCACGGCGGCGTCCGTACCCGCGGCCCGTACGCGCACCTGTCGGACGCGGAGTTCATCGCCGCGTGCGTCGCGGACCTGGAGGACGTGCTCGGCCAGGCCAACGGCCGGGTCGCCGCCCTGATCGCCGAACCCGTGCAGGGCGTCGGCGGCTTCACCTCCGGCCCGGACGGACTGCTGGCCGCCTTCAAGCAGGTGCTCGACCGGCACGGCATCCTCTGGATCACCGACGAGGTGCAGACCGGCTGGGGCCGCACCGGCGACCACTTCTGGGGCTGGCAGGCGCACGAGGGCGCCGGCCCGCCGGACATCCTCACCTTCGCCAAGGGCGTCGGCAACGGCCTGTCCATGGGCGGCGTCGTCGCCCGCGCCGAGGTGATGGACTGCCTGACCGCCAACTCCATCTCCACCTTCGGCGGCAGCCCCATCACCACCGCCGGGGCGCTGGCCAACCTCCAGTACCTCCTCGACCACGACCTGCAGGGCAACGCCCGGCGCGTCGGCGGGCTGCTGAAGTCGCGTCTGGCGGCGATCGCCGCCGGGTTGCCGGTGGTCCGCGAGGTCCGCGGCCGCGGTCTGATGCTCGGCATGGAACTCGCCGATGCCGCCGCCACCAAGGTCGTCATGGAGGCGGCCCGCGAGGGCGGTCTGCTCATCGGCAAGGGAGGCCGCGCCGGTGACGCGCTGCGGATCGCCCCGCCGCTGTCGCTGACCGTCGCGGAGGCCGAGGAGGGCGCGTCCATCCTGGAAGCCGCGCTCAAGCAGGCCCAGAGCGAGGTGGGTGGCGGGGTGGCCTGACGCCCCGTCCGTTCCTGGTCCGGGCGGCGCCGCGCCGCCCGGACCGCGCCCATCGACGTTCCCCGGCGCCTGATGTGACGGCTCCTCATCCCCTGGGGCGGGAGCGGGAACCAGGGCGCGGCGGCTGCCCGCATCCTGCCGCGCGCGCCCGTTTCATGGCATATTGTGAACGTTCGCCTTGGGGGCGGTCACCGGGAACGTGATCGGGCCCGACGATCAGCGGCAGCGGTATTGCCACCGTGGGTGACGGGTCATACGTTCTTCCCACGACCGGGGTCTACGTGCGTAGAGCCGTTCCGACATGGCATCGAGTCACCGGCGACCCCGCCCTCAGCCATGGAAGGAGTGGGAGCATGAGCCGCACCGTCATCCGCGGCGGACTGGTCGTGACCGCCGCCGACGAGATCCACGCCGACGTGCTCGTCGAGGGGGGCCGGGTCGCCGCACTCGCCGCCCACGAGTCCGATGCCGCGCGGGGCTGGACGGAGTCCGCGGACCGGGTCGTCGACGCGACGGGGAAGTACGTCATCCCGGGCGGGGTCGACGCGCATACGCACATGGAGCTGCCCTTCGGTGGTACCCATGCCTCGGACACCTTCGAGACCGGCACCCGGGCCGCCGCCTGGGGTGGGACCACCACGATCGTGGACTTCGCCGTGCAGTCGGTCGGCGAGTCGCTACGCGCCGGGCTCGACACCTGGCACGCCAAGGCGGACGCCCAGTGCGCCGTCGACTACGGCTTCCACATGATCCTCTCCGATGTGAACGAGGACACCCTCAAGGAGATGGACATCCTGGTCGAGGAGGGCGTGACCTCCTTCAAGCTGTTCATGGCCTATCCGGGGGTGTTCTACAGCGACGACGGCCGCATCCTGCGCGCCATGCAGCGCGGCGCCGACAACGGCGGCCTGATCATGATGCACGCGGAGAACGGGATCGCCATCGATGTGCTGGTCGAGCAGGCGCTGGCCGCCGGGAAGACCGACCCCCGCTACCACGGCGAGGTCCGTCACGCGCTCCTGGAGGCAGAGGCCACCCACCGCGCCATCCGCCTCGCCCAGGTCGCCGGCTCCCCGCTCTACGTCGTCCATGTGTCGGCGCAGCAGGCGGTCGAGCAGATCGCGCTCGCGCGGGACGAGGGCCTGAACGTCTTCGGTGAGACGTGTCCGCAGTATCTGTTCCTGTCGACGGACAACCTGGCGGAGCCGGACTTCGAGGGGGCGAAGTACGTGTGCTCGACGCCGTTGCGGCCGAAGGAGCATCAGGCGGCGTTGTGGCGGGGGTTGCGGACCAACGATCTCCAGGTGGTGTCCACGGATCACTGCCCGTTCTGCTTCGTGGGGCAGAAGGATCTGGGCCGGGGGGACTTCTCGAAGATTCCGAACGGGCTGCCGGGGGTGGAGAACCGGATGGATCTGCTGCATCAGGCGGTGGTGGACGGGCACATCAGCCGGCGGCGGTGGATCGAGATCGCGTGTGCTGCTCCGGCACGGATGTTCGGGTTGTATCCGCGCAAGGGGACGATCGCGCCGGGTGCGGATGCGGACATCGTGATCTACGACCCGGCGGCCGAGCAGGTCATGTCCGCCGAGACGCACCACATGAACGTCGACTACTCGGCCTACGAGGGCAAGCGGATCACCGGCCGGGTGGAGACCGTCTTCTCCCGCGGCGAGCCGGTCATCGAGGGCCGCACCTATGTGGGGCGGGCCGGCCACGGCCAGTACACCCCGCGGGGCACCTGTCAGTACCTCGCCTGAGAGATCTGAGAGAGGCGTGTTGAGCCATGGACTTCGGACTCGTCCTGCAGACGGACCCGCCCGCCTCGGGCGTCGTGGAGCTGATGAAGCGTGCCGAGCGCAACGGCTTCACCTACGGCTGGACCTTCGACTCGGCGGTGCTGTGGCAGGAGCCGTTCGTCATCTACAGCCAGATCCTGGCGCAGACCGAGCGGCTGATCGTGGGCCCGATGGTCACCAATCCGGGGACGCGGACGTGGGAGGTGACCGCGTCCACGTTCGCCACGCTCGCGGACATGTTCGGCAACCGGGTGATCTGCGGCATCGGCCGCGGTGACTCGGCGATGCGGGTGGCGGGCCGCAAGCCCAACGCCCTGGCCCGCATCGAAGAGGCCATGCACGTCATCCGCGAGCTCGCCGAAGGCCGCGAGGCCGACCTCGGCGGGCACCTCATCCACATCCCCTGGATCAAGGAGGGCGCCCGGCTCCCCGTCTGGATGGCCGCGTACGGACCGAAGGCGCTGGCGCTGACCGGGGCGAAGGCCGACGGCTTCATCCTCCAGCTCGCCGACGTCCATCTGACCGAGTGGATGGTCAAGGCGGTCAAGGACGCCGCCGTCGCCGCGGGCCGCGACCCGGGGGACGTGCGGATCTGCGTCGCCGCCCCGGCGTACGTCACCGAGGACGACTCCCCGCAGGCGCTGGCCCACGCCCGTGAGCAGTGCCGCTGGTTCGGCGGCATGGTCGGCAACCACGTCGCCGACCTCGTCGCCAAGTACGGCCACCACTCCAGCGCCGTCCCCGAGGAGCTGACGGAGTACATCAAGGCCCGGATGGACTACGACTACGCCGAGCACGGCAAGGCCGGAAACCGGCACACCGACTTCGTCCCCGACGAGATCGTCGACCGCTTCTGCCTGATCGGGCCCGCCGAGCGGCACATCGAGAAGCTGAGCGCCCTCAAGGCCCTGGGCGTCGACCAGTTCGCGCTCTACGACATGCACGACGCCAAGGAGGCCACCATCGACGCCTACGGCGCCACCGTGATCCCCGCCCTCGCCGGCTGACCGAGGACACGCGCACATGCAGGAGGCCACGGCCCCCGCCCAGATCACGCACACCGACGGCCGCGTCGAGCTGGCGCCCGGCGCGGCCGCCCCACACGGCCGCTACGCCAACGAGGACCTGCTCCCGGTCCCGCTGGCCCAACGCAAGTGGACCACGTACAACTTCACCGCGCTGTGGGTCGGCATGGCCCACAACATCCCTTCCTGGACGCTCGCTTCCGGCCTGGTCGCGCTCGGCATGGACTGGAAGCAGGCGGTGTTCACCATCGCCCTGGCCAACGTCATCGTGCTGGCCCCGATGCTGCTCACCGGCCACGCCGGGCCCAAGTACGGCATCCCCTTCCCCGTGCTGGCCCGCGCCTCGTTCGGCGTCCGGGGCGCGAACCTGCCGGCGCTGCTGCGGGCGGCGGTGGCCTGCGCGTGGTTCGGCATCCAGACGTGGATCGGCGGACAGGGCATCTTCGTCCTGCTCGGCAACATCTGGGGCGGCTGGGCCGGCGCGGCGCGGATCGGCGGCTACCCGTGGACGCTGTGGCTGTGCTTCGTCGCGTTCTGGGCGCTCGAACTGGCCATCATCTACCGGGGCATGGAGACGCTGCGCCGCTTCGAGAACTGGGCGGCGCCCTTCGTCATCGTCGGCGCCCTGGTGCTGCTCATCTGGATCACCGGGAAGGCCGGCGGCCTCGGACAGTTGCTGGACCAGCCGTCCTCGCTCGGCTGGGGGCCGGATTTCTGGCAGGTCTTCTTCCCCTCCCTGATGGGCATGATCGGCTTCTGGGCGACGCTGTCCCTCAACATCCCCGACTTCACCCGCTTCGGCGCAGGGCAGCGCGCCCAGGTCCGGGGGCAGACCCTGGGCCTGCCGACGACCATGACGCTCTTCGCCGTGCTGTCCGTGCTCGTCACCTCCGGCTCCGAGGCCGTCTACGGCAAGGCCATCTGGGACCCCGTCGAGCTGGCCGGCAAGGCGGACAGTGTCTTCGGGCTCCTCTATGCCCTGGTCACCGTCCTGGTGGCGACGATCAGTGTGAACATCGCCGCCAACGTCGTCTCGCCCGCCTACGACCTGTCCAACCTCGCCCCGAGGATCATCAACTTCCGTACCGGCGCGCTGATCACGGGCGTCGTCGGGGTGCTGATCTTCCCGTGGAAGCTGATCTCCACCCCCGAGCTGTACATCTACACCTGGCTCGGGCTCGTCGGCGGCATCCTGGGCACGGTCGCGGGCATCCTGATCGCCGACTACTGGGTCGTCCGGGGCACCCACCTCGCGCTCCCCGAGCTGTACCAGTCGGGCGGCGGCCGCTACTGGTACCGCGCCGGCTGGAACTGGCGGGCGGTGACCGCCTTCGCCGCGGGCGCCCTGCTGGCGGTCGGCGGTTCCCACTCCAAGGTCGACGCCAAGGGCGCCAAGCAGGGCCCGTTCCCCGTCGACGGGCTGATCCCGCCGCTGCGCCCGCTGGCCGACTACGGCTGGGCCGTCGGCCTGGCCACGTCCTTCGCGCTCTACGTGCTCCTCATGTGGCCGGCCAGGCGGCGCGCGCGCACCGGGTGAACGGCGCGGACGGCGTGAACCCGCCAAAGCCCCCGCGACTGCGCACGGCGCGGAGCGATCTGGTCTGATGGGGGAGTGATCGATGACGCACTCTTCAAGGCCGTGGAGGACGCGGTACGGGCGGTCGCCGAAGCGGAGGTCGTGCCGCGCTGGCGACAGCTGACCGCCGCCGACATCAGCCACAAGACCGGCCCCGGGGACCTGGTCACCGTCGCGGACCGCGAGGCGGAACGGCGACTCACCGAAGAGCTGCCCGCGCTGCTGCCCGGCTCCGTCGTCGTCGGCGAGGAGGCCGTGCACGCCGATCCCTCCGTCCTGCGCCGGATCGGCGGCGGCGACCCGGTCTGGATCGTCGATCCGGTCGACGGCACCACCAACTTCGTCGACGGCAAGGCCGAGTTCGCCACCCTCGTCGCCCTCGCGCGGGACGGCGAGGTGCACGCCTCGTGGACGTACGTGCCGCGCCTCGGCCTGATGGCCACCGCACGGCGCGGCGCGGGGGCGCTGCTCAACGGCGAGCCGATCCGCACCGCCGAGAACGTCGAGGGCGCCGCGCTGAGGATCGCCACGTCGCAGTTCTCCTTCATGGACGAGCAGGAGAGGCGGCAGTTCGACGGGCTCGGCGCCGACGGTGTCACGGCCCGCCAGTGCACCTGCGCCGGACTGGACTACCTGGAGGTCGCCCGGGGCTCCCTGGACGCCGTCGCCTTCACCTGGGAGTCGCCGTGGGACCACGCGGCCGGAGTGCTCCTGGTCGCCGAGGCCGGCGGGGCCGGTGTCACCGCCGCCGGTGAGCCCTTCCGGATCGCGGGCGGCAACGCCTTCCCCTTCTCCGTCGCGCGCGACGAGGCGACCGCGCGGCGCGTGGTCGCCCTCATGGCGGGTGAGCGGTGAGCCGGGCGCGCGTCCTGGACGCGATCGTCGTCGGCGCCGGCCCCAACGGCCTGACCGCCGCCGTCGAACTCGCCCGCGCCGGGCTGTCCGTCGAGGTCTTCGAGGCCGGCGACCGCGTCGGCGGAGGCGCGCGCACGGAGGAGCTGACGCTGCCGGGCTTCCTGCACGACCCCTGCTCGGCCGTGCACCCCCTCGGCGTGGGCTCGCCCGCCTTCAACGCCATGCCGCTGGCCGCCCACGGACTGGAGTGGCTGCACCCCGAACTGCCGCTCGCGCACCCCTTCGACGACGGCACCGCCGCCGTCCTGGCCCGCACCGTCGGCGCCACCGCCGCCTCGCTGGGACCACGGGACGCGGGCACCTACCGGCGGCTGCTCGCTCCGTACATCGGGCGCTGGGACACCCTGGCCCACGACTTCCTGCGGCCCCCGTGGCACGGCCTGCCCCGCGACCCGCTGGGCTTCGCGCGGTTCGGACTGACCGGCCTGCCGCCGGTGGCGCTGCTGGCCCGGCGGTTCCGCGACCGCAAGGCCCGCGGGCTGCTCGCCGGACTCGCCGCGCACACCGTCGCCCCGCTCAACAGCCCGCTGACCGGCGCGATCGCGCTGATGTTCGCGGTCGCCGGGCACGAGGTCGGCTGGCCCCTGCCGCGCGGCGGTTCCCAGAGCCTTTCCGACGCGCTGGCCTCGTACCTGCGCGAGCTGGGCGGTACCGTCCACACCGGTGTCACGGTGCGCAAGATCGACGAACTGCCGCCCGCGCGCGCCTACGTCTTCGACACCTCGCCCACGGCGCTCGCCCGGATCGCCGGCCTCGGCGACGCCTATCACCGCTACCGCTACGGCCCCGCCGTCTGGAAGATCGACTACGCCCTCGACGGCCCGGTGCCCTGGACCGCCGCCGACGCGCGGCGGGCCGGCACCGTGCACGTCGGCCCGACCTACGGCGAGATCGGCGACGCCCTGGACCGGGCCACCTCGGGCCGCGCCCCGCACGTCCCGTTCCTCATCACCGCGCAGCCGAGCGTCGTCGACCCCGGCCGCGCGCCGGAGGGCAAGCACGTCTTCTGGGCCTACGCCCACGTGCCCAACGGCTGGCAGGGCGACGCCACCGAGGCCGTCGAGCGGCAGATCGAGCGCTTCGCCCCCGGCTTCCGGGACCTCGTCCTCGCCCGCGCCGTCAGCGGCCCCGCCGAACTGGCCGCCCGCAACCTCAACTACATCGGCGGCGACTTCGGCTGCGGCGCCTTCACCGGCCTGCAGACCGCCTTCCGCCCCAAGCCGAAGTGGAATCCCTACACCACCTCCCGCCCCACCGTCTTCCTGTGCTCCTCCGCCACCCCGCCCGGACCCGGCGTGCACGGGATGCCGGGCCACCACGCGGCCCGCACGGTCCTCAAGCGGCTGGGGGCCGCCGTCCCCCGACGCTGACCGGCTCCGGAGCCGCGGCACGGCCCCGGACCGCAGGTGTCGGACACAGCGACTAGCATCGCGGACATGGAGCAGCGCGTATTGGGCAGGACGGGCCGCAAGGCGTCCGTCGTGGGTCTCGGCACCTGGCAGCTGGGTGCCGACTGGGGCGACGTGCGGGAGGAGGACGCACTGGCGGTGCTGGACGCCGCCGTCGAGTCCGGTGTGACCTTCTTCGACACGGCCGACGTCTACGGCGACGGCCGCAGCGAGCAGCTGATCGGCCGCTACCTGCGGGAGCGCCCCGACGCCGGCATCTTCGTGGCCACGAAGATGGGCCGCCGCGCCGAGCAGCTCCCCGAGAACTACGTGCTGGACAACTTCCGCGCGTGGAACGACCGTTCGCGCGCGAACCTGGGCGTCGACACGCTCGACCTCGTGCAGCTGCACTGCCCGCCGACCCCGGTGTACTCCTCGGACGAGGTCTTCGACGCCCTGGACACCCTCGTCGAGGAGCAGCGGATCGCCGCGTACGCGGTGAGCGTCGAGACCTGCGAGGAGGCGCTGACGGCGATCGCCCGCCCCGGTGTGGCGAGCGTGCAGATCATCCTCAACCCCTTCCGCCTCAAGCCGCTGGAGCAGGTGCTCCCGGCCGCCGCCGAGGCGGGCGTCGGGATCATCGCGCGCGTGCCGCTCGCGTCCGGTCTGCTGACCGGCCGCTACACCAAGGACACCGTCTTCGCCGCCGACGACCACCGGAACTACAACCGGCACGGCGAGGCCTTCGACCAGGGCGAGACCTTCTCCGGCGTCGACTACGAGACCGGGCTGGAGGCCGCCGCGGAGTTCGTCGCGCTGGCGCCGGAGGGCGCGACCCCGGCGCAGACCGCGCTGCGCTGGATCATCCAGCAGCCCGGCGTCACCACGGTCATCCCCGGCGCCCGCTCGGTCGCCCAGGCCCGCGCCAACGCCGAGGCCGCGGCCCTGCCGCCGCTGCCGCAGAGCACGCTGGACGCCGTGCGGGACCTCTACGACACCCGCATCCGCGCACAGGTCCACCACCGCTGGTAGCCGCCGGCGGGCCCCGGTTCCCGCGTCAGCCCGTGCCCGCCTCCTGGACGATGCCGTCCAGGAGCGCGGGCAGCGCGGTCCCGATCGGCTCGCGCACCAGCTCGTCCGCGAGGGGGTCGTACGGCGTCGGCTCGGCGTTGACGATCACCAACCGCGCACCGTGCTCGGCCGCGATTCCCGCGAGCGAGGCGGCCGGCTGCACCTGCAGACTGGTGCCCACCGCGAAGAACACCTGACAGCCCTTCGCGATCGCCATCGCGTTCCCCAGCACCACCGGGTCGAGCCGCTGACCGAACATCACGGTGGCCGACTTCAGGATGCCGCCGCACTTCGCGCACGCCGGGTCCTCCTCACCGGCCCGGACCCGCTCCAGCGCCTCCGCCATCGGGGCGCGGTCGTGGCACCGCGTGCACACGACCGTGCGCGCCGTTCCGTGCAGTTCCAGCACCTTGCGCTCGGGCAGCCCGGCCATCTGATGCAGCCCGTCGACGTTCTGCGTGATCACCCGGACCGGCACACCGGCCCGCTCCAGCCGGACGATCGCCGCGTGCGCCCCGTTCGGGCGCGCCCGCAGGGCGGGGCTGTCGTTGCGCAGCTGCCAGGACCTGCGGCGGACCTCCGGGTCGGCCATGTAGTGCTCGTACGTCACGAGCTTCTCGGCCTCGGGGTCCCGCCGCCACACCCCGTTCGGCCCACGGTAGTCGGGGATGCCGGAGTCGGTGGAGATCCCCGCGCCGCTGAGAATCGCGACGAGCGGCTTCTTCGCGTCCATGCGGCGAGCGTACGCAGACCGGGCGGCACGCGGCCATCGTGTTTCCGCGCCGCCCGCTCAGCCGCCCAGCCCGGCCGCTCAGCCCAGTCGCTCCCGAACCTCCGCGACGAGACCGGCCGCCGCCTCGACGGCGTTCGCCGGGTCACCCAGCCCGGCCAGCACCGCCTCGGCCCGGGCCCGGAAACCGGGCGGGGTGCCGGGCAGCGCGTCCGCGGCGGCCAGGGCGCCCTTCTCGTTCAGGCACCAGACGCGGTGGTGGGCGTGCAGGGACTGGGCGAGCACGCCGATCGCACGCGACAGGCACAGCGCGGCGTGCAGGACGTCGCCCGCCGCCGCCGACTTGCGGGCGTTGACCACCAGGAAGTCCGCCTCCCACGCGGCGCCGGTCAGCGCCGCCCGCAGCGGCTCGGGGTACACCCGGGTGCGTTCGCGCAGCGCGGCCAGTTCACCGGAGGGGTCGGCCAGGACGCGCCCGAGTGCCACCTCGCCGGGGTACGCCGGAGACCAGAAGCCGAGCGGATGGCCGGGCTGGATGCCCACCTCGTAGCGGCCGGCCGCGCAGTCCTCCCAGACGCGCAGCACCCGGTCCAGGTCGCGCAGGATCCAGTCGACCCGGGCGCCGCCGACGTCGAGCCACGCTCCGCCGTTCACCCACGGGCCCCAGCCGCCCGGGCCCGCGACCTCCACGGGGGCGCCGGTCGCCTCCTCCGCGAGCGCGGCGAGGGCGGCTGTGTCGGGTGCGCCGCGGTAGTACACGCCGAGGTCCCAGTCGGAGTCCGGCCGGTGCGTACCGCGCGCCCGGCTGCCGCCGAGCAGGACGCCCACGACGCCGGGGACACCGGACAGGGCCTCGGCCATGGCGGCGACAGGGGGTGCGGGCACAAGCTGTTCGGGCATCGTGCGAGTGTAGGAGCCATCCGGCGCGAGGAGTACGCAATTGTTCACCACCCGGCCCACCCTTCAGGGCACTTTCGGCATGGTCTCGTCCACGCACTGGCTGGCCTCGCAGTCGGCCATGGCGGTGCTGGAGAACGGCGGCAACGCCTATGACGCCGCCGTCGCCGCCGGATTCGTCCTGCACGTGGTGGAACCGCACCTCAACGGGCCGGCCGGCGAAGTGCCGATCATCCTCGCCCCGGCGGGCGGCGGCGTGCGCGTGCTCTGCGGCCAGGGCCCGGCCCCCGCGGGTGCGAGCGTCGACCACTACCGGTCGCTCGGTCTCGACCTCGTCCCGGGCACCGGCCCGCTGGCGGCGGCAGTGCCGGGTGCCTTCGACGCGTGGATGGTCCTGCTGCGCGACCACGGCACGAAGCCGCTCGCCGAGGTGCTGTCGTACGCCATCGGCTATGCCGAGCACGGGCACCCGGCGGTGGAGGCGGTCGGTGCGACCGTCGAGTCCGTACGCGCCATGTTCGAGACGGAGTGGACGACCTCGGCCGAGCTCCACCTGCCCGCGCCCCGCCCCGGCGAACTGCTCCGCAACCCGCAACTGGCCGCCACCTGGCGGCGGTTGCTGCGCGAGGCGGAGGCCGCGGGAAGCGGCAGGGAAGCACAGATCGAGGCCGCCCGGCGCGTGTGGCGCGAGGGCTTCATCGGCGAGGCCATCGCCGACTTCGCGGCGCGCCCGGCCATGGACACCTCCGGGGAGCGGCACGCCTCGACCCTGACCGGGGACGACCTCGTCGGCTACGAGGCCCGCTACGAGGACCCGGTCAGCCACGACTGGAACGGCTGGACGGTCTGCAAGGCCGGCCCCTGGAGCCAGGGCCCCGTCCTCCTCCAGCAGTTGGCGCTGCTGCCCGAGGCCGCCGAGATGCCGGAGTACGGCACCGCGGACTGGGTCCACACGCTCGTCGAGGGCACCAAGCTCGCCATGGCCGACCGCGAGGCCTGGTACGGCGACGCCGACCCGGCCGCCGTCCCCCTCGCCGAACTGCTCTCGCCCGCCTACAACGACACCCGGCGCGCCCTGATCGACCCGGCCCAGGCCTCGTACGACCTGCGGCCCGGCAGGCCAGGCGGCCGCGCCCCGCGGTTGCCGCGCTTCCCGATCCACGACCCGGGCGCGGAGCCAAAGTTCGACGCCATGGGCGTCGGCGAGCCGACCGTCGCGCACAACGGCGCCACCCGGGGCGACACCTGCCACCTCGATGTCGTCGATCGCTGGGGCAACATGGTCGCCGCCACCCCCAGCGGCGGCTGGCTCCAGTCCAGCCCCGCCATACCCGGCCTGGGCTTCGCGCTGGGCACGCGGCTCCAGATGGCCTGGCTCGAACCCGGGCTGCCCAACTCCCTCACCCCGGGCCGCCGTCCGCGCACCACCCTCACCCCGTCCCTCGCACTGCGCGACGGCGTACCGGTGATGGCGTTCGGCACGCCCGGCGGCGACCAGCAGGACCAGTGGTCACTGAGCTTCTTCCTTGCCGTCGCCCTGCGCGAGGACGTCCGCGGCGGCCTCGACCTCCAGGGCGCCATCGACGCCCCCAGCTGGCACACCGACGGCTTCCCGAGCTCCTTCCACCCCCGCGCCATGCAGCCCGGCAGCCTCACCGTCGAGTCCCGTCTCGGCGAATCGCTCATCGCCGACCTGCGCCGCCGCGGCCACGACCTCACCATCGCGGCCCCCTGGTCCGAGGGCCGCCTCTGCGCCGTCGCCCGCGACCCCCGCACCGGCGTCCTGTCGGCCGCGGCCAACCCCCGCGGCATGCAGGGCTACGCGGTCGGACGCTGAGGGCTCGTCCCGGCGCCGTCTCAGGACCGCGGCCTCGGCGGGAGGCCGTTGACGAGTTCGACGGGGACGGAGGCCGTGGCCAGGGCGGTGAGGGCGGCGCGGACGCGGCGGTAGAGGCCGGGGGAGAGGTAGGCCTCGGCCTCGTCGGGGGTCGCCATGCGCCAGTCGGACAGCTCCTCGGCCTGGAGGCGGACGGCTCCGAGCGCGGCGTCGTCGAGTACGCCCCCGTCGAAGAGGAACGAGGCGAGCGGCGGGCGCCCCGGAACGCCCTGGATCCAGTCGACGGCGAGCAGGTCGCCGGGTTCGACGTCGAGGCCGATCTCCTCCAGCGTCTCGCGGCGCGCTCCATCGCGCGGCGTCTCCCCGTCGGCGGACTCGATGGTGCCGCCGGGCAGCACCCACTTGCCGTCCTCGCGGTAGGTGGTCTCGGCGATGAGGATGCGGCCGTCGGCGTCGCGGAACAGCGTGCTGGCGCCGGCGAGGATCTTGGGGAGGCTGTCGATGTACGCGGAGAAGTCGGAGGTCGTCACGGGTCCCAACCTAATCGGGGGGCGGTCCCGAGGACGCCGGGTCGTCCCGATCACCCCTCGCGCCGCACCCACGGGGCGTATCTCCGGCCGGGAGCGGCGTCCGCACGCCGGTAGTGCAGCACGGTCCCCTGCACGATGTCGAGTCGTTCCGCCGCGACAAGGCACGAGACCGGGCCGGGGCCGCCCGCGTCCGCCTCGAAGGCGACCAGGGGTCGCTCCCCGAGTTGCCGTGCCACCGCGAGGGCTTCGTCCGCGCTGGGTGCGCGGAACACGGGGTCGTGGAAGAAGGCCGGGCAGGTGACGAGTAGCGGATCGGTGAAGACCGGCTCCAGCCCGTGGTGGTAGGTCAGGTCGTGGCCGGCGGCGAGCCTGAACTCGCCCGGCTGCCACGCGATGACGTCCCAGTCCCACCAGGACCCCTCGGGCAGCTCCACCGCCGCGTGGCCCGGCGGGTCAGTCACGGGAGCTGCCGGAGGACCCCTCTGCCGCCTCGACCGCCGCGTCGACCGCCGCCACGAGGTCGGCCGCCGGGAGGCTGCCGGGCGCGCGGCGTGCCCGGGCGGCGCGGTTGAGCAGAAGGCGGAGCGTGTCGTTGACGGGGGTGGGGACGCCGTGGAGGCGGCCCAGGAGCACGATTTCGCCGTTGAGGTGGTCGGCCTCGGCCGAGCCGGTCGCGCGGCTGAGGCTCTGCCAGGTCGAGCCGCCGCCGCGGGGGGCGCCCTCGACGGGGCGCACGGTGACGAGGTCGCCGCGCTTCGCGGCCTGCTCGGCCTGGCTCGCGTAGGCGATGCCCGCCGCGTCGAGCACCGCCGCGCCCTCGGCGCGCGCCCGCTGGTGGAGGGCGTGCGTGGACTCGTCACGGCCGATCAGCGCCTCGATCGCGTTGCCGAGGTTCGTCAGCAGCTTGGCGTACTTCCATCGCATCACGTCGTCGGTGACCGGCGCGCGCAGGAAGGCGGACGACTCCAGGTCGGCGGCGATGCGCGAGACCGTGGCGTCCGTGCCGTGCGGGTAGCGGCCCAGGTGCAGCATGCCGGTGAGCGGTGCGCACGGAGCGACCACGACACCGGGCTCCACATGGGCCGACGGCAGCCAGACGCACATGCCGTACACGTCGGGGAAGCGCCGCAGCGCGATCCGCTCGTTGGCGACACCGTTCTGCGCGCACACCAAAGGCAGGCCCTGGGCGACGGGCGCCCAGGTGTCGAGCGCGGCGGCGGTGTCCTGGGTCTTCGTGGCGAGGACCAGGACGTCGTCGTCGCGCAGGTCCAGCGCGTCGGGCCCGTCGGCGACCGGGACGGGGAGGGAGAGCGTCGCGTCAGGCGTGCGCAAGGTGAGCCCGTGGCCCCGCAGCGCCGCGCCGTGCTCGCCCCGGGCGACCAGGACGACGTCGTGCCCGCTCTCGAACAGCCGCCCGCCGATGGAGCCGCCGACCGCACCCGCGCCGATGATGATGTACCGCACACGCGGACCCTACGGCACCAGTGCGACCGTGCGGCGGGCGAGGTCGCCGATCGAGGCCCCGTCGAAGCCGAAGACCGCGCTGCGCACGCGGTCCCCCAGCGGTTCCGTCCACTGCGGCGGGATCGCGGCGCCGCCGCACAGCACGCCCGCGACCGAGCCCGCCGTGGCGCCGTTGGAGTCGGTGTCGAGGCCGCCGCGCACGGTCAGCGCGATCGTGGTCGTGAAGTCGCCCTGCCCGTAGAGCAGTCCGGCGGTGATGACCGCGGCGTTGGGCACGACGTGGATCCAGTGCAGGTGCCCGGTCTCCTGATCGAGGTCCCCCAAGGTGTCCGCCCAGCCGAGTCCGGCCTCGTGCAGCGCCATGGTGCGGCGCACCGTGCGGGAGAGCCGGCAGCCGGGCGGGATCTCGGTCAGGGCCGCCTCCAGTGCGGTCCGTGCGTCCGGCGCCGTGAACGCGGCCGCGATCAGGGCCGCCGCCCACATCGCGCCGTAGACGCCGTTGCCGGTGTGCGACAGCACCGCGTCACGCCGGGCCAGCGAGGCGGCGCGGCGCGGGTCCCCGGGGGACGTCCAGCCGTACACGTCGGCGCGGATGAGGGCGCCGATGAACTCCTGGTAGGGGTTGTCGACCGTCGCGCTGAGCGGGGGTTTGATGCCCGTCGCCAGATTGCGGTACGCGGCCCGCTCCGCGGTGAAGGTCTGCAGGTAGGGCAGCCGCAGCAGCCACAGCTCGCCCACCTCCTCGGTGGTGAAGCCCGCCCCGTGCGTCTCCAGCAGGTCCAGGCCGAGGATCGCGTAGTCGACGTCGTCGTCCCGCACACTGCCGTCGACGCCACCGCGCGTGCACTGCCGCCACTCCGGACGCAGGTCGAACTCTGCGGGGTCCGGCGGCGGGGACAGCGCGGGGAGGTAGTCCGTGAGCGGGAGGGCGTCCGCCCGGCGCAGGTAGCGGTCGATGCGGTCCCTGGTCCAGTGGTCGCCGCGCTCGACGGGCTTGCCGAGCATGTTGCCGGCGATGCGGCCCAGCCAGCCGCCGAGGACCCTGTCCTGGAGGCCGGGGGTTGATGACGTCATGTTCCCGGTCTACCGGAATCCCGCGGCTCCGGCGGGAAGCCGTGGCCGCCGACGCGGCGCGTCGCCTGAACCTCCTCCGGCGCCGCCGGCGCGGGGCGCGCTGGGACAATGACCGGGTGTCCGAAGCCTCCGGTACCGCCCCGGCGACCGCGCCCCGACTGCTGCCCGACGACGAGCTGGAACGGTCCACCGTGGTCGCCAACAACACGATGAACCGCGAGCGCGGCCTGTCCGGTGTCAACAGCTACGCCCGTGAACTCGGCTTCGATCCGGTCGGCGACGTGCTCGGCCGGTCCGCGTCGCCTTCCTGGCTCGACCTGTGCAGCGGCGAGGGCCGGGCCCTGCGCGAAGCCGCGGCGCGGCTCCCGGCGACGGCGGTGCTGACCGGCGTCGACCTGGTGGGCCCCCTCGTCCCGGCCCCGGCGCCGCCGGGGGTGGAGTTCGTGACGGCCTCGGCCGCCGAATGGACACCCCGGCGGTCGTACGACCTGATCACCTGCGTCCACGGGCTGCACTACGTCGGCGACCGGCTCGGTCTGCTCTGCCGCGCGGCCTCGTGGCTCGGCCCCCCGGGGCTGCTGGTCGCGCACCTGGACCCCGAGTCGATCCGCCGTGGCGACGGTGCGCCGGCCGGCCGCCCGGTGCTGGCGGCCCTGCGGGCGGCGGGTTTCACCTACGACTCCCGGCGGCACCTGCTCACCCTGCGCGGGCCGCGGACCGTCCGCCTGCCCTTCCGCTACCTCGGGGCGGACCCCGCGGCCGGACCCAACTGGACCGGACAGCCCGCCGTCGCCTCCTACTACCGCGCGGCCCCCCGGGGGCCGCTGGGCAGCGCGGACCGCCCGGGATAGGGTCCAAGCGGCGCGACCTGCGGTAAGGGAGATCAATGTGACGGACACACGGCGAGCGCGAGTACTGATCGCCGCGGACAAGTTCAAGGGTTCACTCACCGCCGTCGAGGTGGCCGAGCGGATCGGCGCGGGGCTGCGGCGTGCCGCGCCGGACGTCGTCATCGAGTCCGTGCCCGTCGCGGACGGAGGCGACGGGACCGTGGACGCCGCCGTCGCCGCGGGCTTCGAACGGCGGCTGGTGGAGGTCACCGGGCCGCTGGGGGAGCCGGTCACCGCCGCGTACGCGTTGCGCGGCGACACCGCCGTCGTCGAGATGGCCGAGGCCTCCGGGCTGCGGCATCTGCCGAAGGGGGTCTTCGCGCCCCTCACGGCCACCACCTACGGCACCGGCGAACTGCTGCGTGCGGCGCTCGACGCGGGGGCGCGATCCCTGGTGCTCGGTGTCGGCGGCAGCGCCACCAATGACGGCGGCGCGGGCATGCTCGTCGCGCTCGGCGCACGGCTGCTGGACGCGCAGGGTGTACCGGTGGGTCCCGGGGGAGCGGCGCTCGCCGGACTGGCCTCGGCGGACCTGTCGGGACTCGACGCGCGCCTGGCGGACACCGAGGTGGTCCTCGCCAGCGACGTCGACAATCCGCTGCTCGGGCCGAAGGGCGCGGCCGCGGTCTACGGGCCGCAGAAGGGCGCCTCCCCGGAGGACGTCGAGGCCCTGGACGCCGCGCTCGCGCGCCTCGCCGAGGTGCTGGGCGCCGCCTCGGCCGCCGAGGCGCCCGGCGCGGGCGCGGCGGGCGGTGTCGGCTTCGGCGCCCTCGTCGGCCTGCGGGCGCGTTTCCGTCCCGGTGTGCAGGTGCTGATGGACATGCTCGGCTTCGCGCGGGCGCTCGAACGTGCCGATCTGGTGATCACCGGCGAAGGCTCCCTGGACGAGCAGACGTTGCACGGCAAGGCCCCGGCCGGTGTGGCGGCCGCCGCCCGCGCCCGGGACGTCGAGGTGGTCGCCGTCTGCGGGCGCCTCGCCCTGCCGCCGGCCGCGCTGACCGCCGCGGGCATCCGGCGTGCGTACGCTCTCACCGACATCGAGCCCGACCCGGCGCGCTGCATGGCCGAGGCCGGGCCGCTGCTCGAGCGCCTCGCTGTCGGCATCGCGCGCGACGTCCTGCTCTGAACCGCTGCGTCCGAGCGGGCGCAAACGCGTGGGACCCCGAGCCGTTCCCGGCTCGGGGTCCCACGGACGTTCGTCGTACGGCTACGGAAGCTGCGCCGTACGCGCCTCACGGCGGTTGTTGCGGATCGTGTTGACCCGGCGGGTCGTCGCGAACAGCGGGATGACCGCCGCCGCGCAGATCTGCAGGGCCGCGCCCGTCTGGAGCAGCACGTCGCCGCCGGGGACCGCGAAGGCCCAGCAGACCAGGCAGCCCATGCTGACCACGATCCAGGCGAGCGTGATCACGGCGAGCCGGCCCCGCGGCTTGGGGTACTCGACCCGGCTGACCATCAGCCACGCCACACCGACGATGGCCAGCACCGTCGGGATGAACGGCAGCTCCAGCAGCACCACCGAGATCACGGTCATGGCCCCGAAGGGGCTCGGCATGCCCTGGAAGATGCCCTCGCGCACCGTCGTGCAGGAGAACCGGGCGAGCCGCAGGACGACCGCGAGCAGCACCACGACGGCGGCCACCGCCGACAGCTTGCCGTAGGCGTCGTCGGAGATCAGGCCCCAGACCACCACGAAGTAGGCGGGGGCCAGACCGAAGCTGATGAGGTCGGAGAGGTTGTCGAGCTCCGCGCCCATCGCCGAGCTGCGCAGCTTGCGTGCAACGAGCCCGTCGAAGAGGTCGAAGACCGACGCCATGAGCATCAGCAGCACGGCGGTGGCGGCGCTGTGCCGCGTCATGCCGCCGTCGGTGTTGCCCATGAGGTGCGGGACCAGGACTCCGGTGGTGGTGAAGTACACCGCCATGAAGCCGCAGATCGCGTTGCCGAGGGTCAGGCCGTCCGCTATCGACAGCCGCGTTGAGAGCGGCATGTCATCGTCGTCGTCCTCGTCCACCGCGGCGACCCACGGTGCCTGCGCGTCGGGCTCAATCACGGTCAAGGCGAGTCACCCCAGCAACGGTGGTCTGGCCGACCTCGACGGCGGGCTCGACGCCCTCGGGGAGGTAGATGTCGACGCGGGAGCCGAACCGGATCAGGCCGATCCGCTCACCCTGCTCGACCTTGGTGCCCTGCGGGACGTAGGGCACGATGCGCCGCGCGACGGCACCGGCGATCTGCACCATCTCGATGTCGCCGAGCTCGGTGTCGAAGTGCCAGACGACGCGCTCGTTGTTCTCGCTCTCCTTGTTGAACGCCGGAACGAATCCACCGGGGATGTGTTCCACCGACGTGACCGTGCCCGCGAGGGGGGCACGGTTGACGTGGACGTTCAGCGGGCTCATGAAGATCGCGACGCGAGTGCGCCCGTCCTTCCACGGCATGATGCTCTGCACCACACCGTCGGCCGGCGAGATGACGCGGCCCTGGGCGATCTCCCGCTCGGGGTCGCGGAAGAACCACAGCATGCCCGCCGCGAGGGCGGTGGTGGGGACGGCCACGGCCGCCCAGCGCCCGGAACGGCGGGCGCGGGCCAGGCTGACCGCTGCGGTGGCCACGGTCGGGAGGAGCCACGGCGATGCTCCGCGCGCGAGGCGTACGCCGGCCAGGCTGTCGCGTTTAGCAGAGGATTGGCTGTGGGGCATGGAAGACCTTCGTAGCGGAGGGTGCCGCAAGATGGTTCTGGGGACGGCGGCTTTCCGTGAATGGTATCGGCAGTGACGGGCAACTGGGCAAGCCAGTGGCGGAGTCCGTGGCCGGTTATTGATGACTGGGTGTGACCTTTGGCTCGCACAAAGTGTCACAACCCAGACATTCATCCCTGGATCCGGTACTCCTCGAGCAGCCGGCGACCGATGATCATTTTCTGGATCTCGGCGGTGCCCTCGCCGATCAGCAGCATCGGTGCCTCGCGGTACAGGCGCTCGATCTCGTACTCCTTGGAGAAGCCGTAGCCGCCGTGGATGCGGAACGCGTCCTCGACGACCTCCTTGCAGTACTCCGAGGCCAGGTACTTCGCCATGCCGGCCTCGAGGTCGTTGCGCTGGCCGGAATCCTTCTTGCGTGCGGCGTTGACCATCAGCGCGTGCGCGGCCTCCACCTTGGTGGCCATTTCGGACAGCTTGAACTGGATCGCCTGGTGCTGCGCGATCGGCTTGCCGAAGGTGTGCCGCTGCTGGGCGTACGCGATCCCCAGTTCGAAGGCACGCCGTGCCACGCCGCAGCCGCGGGCGGCCACATTGACCCGGCCGACCTCGACGCCGTCCATCATTTGGTAAAAACCGCGGCCGCTCTCGCCGCCCAGGACCCGATTTGACGGAATCTTCACATCCTCGAGGATGAGCTCGGTCGTGTCGACGCCCTTGTAGCCCATCTTCTCGATCTTCCCGGGCACCGTGAGGCCCTTCACCGTCGGGTTCGGGCCGAAGCCCGGCTCCTTCTCGATGAGGAAGGTCGTCATGGACTTGTGCGGGGCCGCGCCCTCGGGCTGGCCCTCGTCCGTGCGGCACAGGACCGCGACGAGGTTGGACGTGCCGCCGTTGGTCAGCCACATCTTCTGGCCGTTGATGACGTAGTCGTCACCGTCGCGGACGGCCTTGGTGCGGATGGCGGAGACGTCGGAGCCCAGGCCCGGCTCCGACATCGAGAACGCGCCACGCACCTCGCCGGTGGCCATCCTGGGCAGGAAGTGGTCCTTCTGCTCCTGTGTGCCGTGCTGCTTGAGCATGTAGGCGACGATGAAATGGGTGTTGATGATGCCCGACACGCTCATCCAGCCGCGGGCGATCTCCTCGACCGTCAGGGCATAGGTGAGCAGGGACTCGCCGAGGCCGCCGTACTCCTCAGGGATCATCAGGCCGAAGATGCCGAGCTCCTTCAGCCCCTCGACGATGTCGGTGGGGTACTCGTCCTTGTGCTCCAGTTCATTGGCGACCGGGAGGATCTCCTTGTCGACAAAGCTGCGGACCGTGGAGAGGATCTCCTGCTGGATGTCGGTCAGCCCGTCGGTCTGGGCGAGACGGCTCATCTGTCGTTTCTCCTACGAGTTCAGTGGGCGACGGACGGGCGGCCGGGCTGCTCGCCGCCGCGTTCCTTGATGTAGGTGGCGGTCGGGACCATCACCTTCCGGCGGAAAACGCACACCAGGGTGCCGTCCTGCTTGTAGCCCTTGGTCTCCACCTGGACGATGCCCCGGTCGTCCTTGGACTTCGACGGCCACTTGTCCAGCACGGTGGTCTCGCCGTAGATCGTGTCGCCGTGGAAGGTCGGCGCCACGTGCTTCAGCGACTCGACCTCCAGATTGGCGATCGCCTTGCCGGAGACGTCGGGGACGGACATGCCCAGCAGCAGGGAGTAGATGTAGTTGCCCACGACGACGTTCCTGCCGAAATCGGTGGTCTGCTCGGCGTAGTTCGCGTCCATGTGGAGCGGGTGGTGGTTCATGGTCAGAAGGCAGAAGAGGTGGTCGTCGTACTCGGTGACGGTCTTCCCGGGCCAGTGCTTGTAGACAGCGCCGACCTCGAACTCTTCATACGTGCGGCCGAACTGCATCGCTTCTGCGCCTCCGGGATGTCGTGCTTGCTCGTACGGGTGACTTCTGCGGCGATCACGCGGGGACCTCCAGCGGGTCCAGCTTGTTCGCCTTGCGGATCTCGTCCACGATCCTGCCGATGATCTCGGTGATTCCGAAGTCCTTCGGCGTGAACACGGCGGCCACGCCGCACTCGATCAGCTTGGCCGCGTCCGCCGGGGGGATGATGCCGCCGGCGATGACCGGGACGTCCTCCGCCCCCGTGCGGCGCAGCCGCTCCAGGACGTCCGGCACGAGCTCCGCGTGCGAGCCGGACAGGATCGACAGGCCGACGCAGTGGACGTCCTCGGCGACCGCCGCCGACACGATCTGCTCGGGCGTCAGCCTGATGCCCTGGTAGACCACCTCGAAGCCGGCGTCGCGGGCCCGCACGGCGATCTGCTCGGCGCCATTGGAGTGGCCGTCGAGGCCCGGCTTGCCGACGAGCAGCCGCAGCTTGCCGCCGCCCAGCTCCTGGGCCGTGAGCGCCACCTTGCGGCGCACCTCGGCCAGCGGCGTGCCCGCCTCGGCGGTGACCGCGACGGGGGCGCCGCCGACGCCGGTCGGCGCCCGGTACTCCCCGAAGACGTCGCGCAGGGCCCAGGACCACTCGCCGGTGGTCACGCCGGCCCGCGCGCACTCCAAGGTGGCCTCCATCAGGTTGGCGGTCCCGGCGGCGGCCGCCTTGAGGGCTTCCAGGGACTTCTGGGCGCGGGACTCGTCCCGGTTGTCGCGCCAGTCGTGGAGGGCGGCCACGACCCGGGCCTCGTTCTCCGGGTCGACGGTCATGACGGCGCCGTCCAGGTCCGAGGTCAGCGGGCTGGGCTCGGTGCCCTCGTAGCAGTTGACCCCGATGATCTTCTCGTCGCCGGACTCGATCCGCGCGCGGCGCTCGGCGTGCGAGGAGACCAGTTGCGACTTCAGGTAGCCCGACTCGACGGCGGCCATGGCGCCGCCCATCTCCTGGATGCGCCCGATCTCGGCCAGCGACTGCTCGACCAGCTCGCCGACCTTCGCCTCCACGACGTGGCTGCCGTCGAAGATGTCCGCGTACTCCAGCAGGTCGCTCTCGTGCGCCAGCACCTGCTGGATGCGCAGGGACCACTGCTGGTCCCAGGGACGCGGCAGCCCCAGCGCCTCGTTCCAGGCCGGCAGCTGCACGGCGCGGGCGCGGGCGTCCTTGGAGAGCGTCACGGCCAGCATCTCCAGGACGATGCGCTGGACGTTGTTCTCCGGCTGGGCCTCGGTCAGGCCGAGCGAGTTGACCTGGACGCCGTAGCGGAAGCGGCGCTGCTTGGGGTTCTCGATCCCGTAGCGCTCCTTGGTGACCTGGTCCCAGATGCGCGTGAAGGCGCGCATCTTGCACATCTCCTCGACGAAGCGCACGCCGGCGTTCACGAAGAAGGAGATGCGCGCCACGACGTCGCCCATGCGCTCCTGCGGCACCTGTCCGGAGTCGCGGACGGCGTCCAGGACGGCGATCGCCGTCGCCATGGAGTACGCGATCTCCTGGACCGGAGTGGCGCCCGCCTCCTGCAGGTGGTAGCTGCAGATGTTGATCGGGTTCCACTTGGGGATGTGGCTGACCGTGTAGGCGATCATGTCGGTCGTCAGCCGCAGCGAGGGCACGGGCGGGAAGACGTACGTCCCGCGCGACAGGTACTCCTTGACGATGTCGTTCTGCGTCGTCCCCTGGAGCTCCGTGACAGCGGCGCCCTGCTCCTCCGCGACGACCTGATACAGCGCCAGCAGCCACATGGCGCTGGCATTGATGGTCATCGAGGTGTTCATCCCGTCCAGGGGGATGTCCTGGAAGAGCCGGCGCATGTCGCCGAGATGGGCGACCGGGACCCCGACCCGGCCCACCTCGCCGCGGGCGAGGATGTGGTCGGGGTCGTAACCGGTCTGCGTCGGGAGGTCGAACGCGACCGACAGGCCGGTCTGGCCCTTGGCGAGATTACGCCGGTACAGGGCGTTGGACGCCTCGGCGGTGGAGTGCCCGGCGTAGGTCCGCATCAGCCACGGACGGTCCTTCTGACGCTCGCTCATGCTCGTTCCCGATCTCAGATGTTCCGGAAGCGGTTGATGGCGTCGATGTGCCGGGCCCGCATCTCCTCGTCCCGGACGCCGAGCCCCTCCTGCGGGGCCAGCGCCAGCACGCCGACCTTGCCCTGGTGGAGGTTGCGGTGCACGTCGTAGGCGGCCTGGCCGGTGTCCTCCAGGCTGTACGTCCGCGACAGCGTCGGGTGGATCTTTCCCTTGGCCACGAGCCGGTTGGCCTCCCACGCCTCGCGGTAGTTCGCGAAGTGCGAGCCGACGATGCGCTTGAGCGACATCCACAGGTAGCGGTTGTCGTACTCGTGGGTGAAGCCCGAGGTCGAGGCGCAGGTGACGATCGTGCCGCCCTTGCGCGTGACGTACACCGAGGCGCCGAAGGTCTCGCGGCCGGGGTGCTCGAAGACGATGTCGACGTCCTCGCCGCCGGTCAGCTCGCGGATGCGCTTGCCGAGGCGCTTCCACTCCTTGGGGTCCTGGGTGTGCTCGTCCTTCCAGAACCGGTAGTCCTCGGCATTGCGGTCGATGATCGCCTCTGCGCCCATGCTGCGGCAGATCTCCGCCTTCTGCGGCGAGGACACCACACAGATCGGGGTGGCGCCGCCGGCCAGCGCGAACTGTGTGGCGTACGAACCGAGGCCGCCGCTGGCCCCCCAGATCAGGACGTTGTCGCCCTGCTTCATCCCGGCGCCGTTGCGGGAGACCAACTGCCGGTAGGCGGTGGAGTTCACCAGGCCGGGTGCCGCGGCCTCCTCCCAGCTGAGGTGCTTCGGCTTGGGCATCAGCTGGTTGGACTTCACCAGGGCGATCTCGGCGAGGCCGCCGAAGTTGGTCTCGAAGCCCCAGATGCGCTGCTCGGGGTCGAGCATCGTGTCGTTGTGGCCGTCGGCGGACTCCAGTTCCACGGACAAGCAGTGCGCGACCACCTCGTCGCCGGGCCGCCAGGCGTTCACGCCGGGGCCGGTGCGCAGGACGACGCCCGCCAGGTCGGAGCCGATGATGTGGTACGGCAGGTCGTGGCGCTTGGTGAGCGGGGAGAGCTTGCCGTACCGCTCCAGGAAGCCGAAGGTGGACATCGGCTCGAAGATCGAGGTCCACACCGAGTTGTAGTTCACCGAGCTGGCCATGACGGCCACCAGGGCCTCGCCCGGGCCGAGCTCGGGCACGGGCACATCGTCCACGTGCAGCGACTTGCGCGGGTCCTTCTCGCTGCTCTCCAGGCCCTCGAACATGCCGGCCTCGTCCTTGCGGACGGTGACGGCGCGGTACGACTCGGGGAGCGGGAGGGCCGCGAAGTCCGCGGCCGTGCTTTCGGACGCCATGATGGCGTCGAGGATGTCCTTCACGGTGATGCCTCCGGCGAAGCGCGACGTAGGGACGCTTGAGGGAACGTCGGGGGTTGCGGTGGGTCGTGCCGTCGGTTCGGCGGTTGTGCTGTTTCCGTGACGGTCGCACGGATCGAGCGAGAGCGCTTGGTGGCGCGGGTGGAATGCCTGTGACGCAGGCGTCCGGGCCTTTGGGGACAGACGGCGTGCGAGGGTTCGCTGCACGCCGCCCGCCCGGACTGCTTTCACGGTATGGCACCGCGTGCCACTCGGCAAGACACTGGGTGCCAACAATTTTTCTCAAATGGCATCACGGCTGCACATCTGAGCGGTGGGTGGGCGAGTGTCAGGAGGTGCCGTCGCGGCGGACGCGGTGTGCGGGGGTATCCCACCGTCCCACCGGCCGGCCCGGGCGGCGAGTCGGGGAGCCCACGGCCGTCCGGAGCGCGGTGGGGAGGGGGCGGGGAAGGTGGCACGGCGTGCCACGCCGTGCCCGGCGCAGGGAGGGCCCCGAGAGGCCGGCGAGGCGCCTACGCGCCCTTCAGGGCCTTCTCGATGGTCCGCATGACCTCCGCGGGCGAGGCGTCGGTGCGTGCGACGGCCACGACCACTTCGCCGTGATGGGAGGCGAGCACCGGGGCCGGGACCGGGCGGCGGCCGATCCCCGTGCCGAAGGTGGTCTTGATGACCTCGAAGGCGTGGTCGAGCTGCACCTCCACGTCGCCCTTGCCGCCCGCCCGCAGCCAGCGCCGCAGCACGTGGTTGTGGGCGGCGACCACCGCGGACGCCGCGACCTCTGCCAGCAGTGGGTCGTCGTCGCCGTCATGGTGGGCGCTCTCGTCGAAGTGGCCCAGCAGATAACGCGTGAACAGCCGCTCGTAGCGGGCCACCGAGGCGATCTCGCGCTCGCGCAGGATCGGGATCTCCCGGGTCAGGCGGTAGCGCTCGACGGAGACCTCGGGCGCCTCCGCGTACATCCGCAGCACCTCGGTGATGCCGCGGCAGACCGTGTCCAGCGGGTGCTCGTGGGGCTCCGCGGAGTCCAGCACCTCCCCGACCCGCACCAGGGTGTCGTCGTGGTCGGGGAAGATCGCCTCTTCCTTGGAGCGGAAGTGCCGGAAGAACGTCCGCCGGGCGACCCCGGCCGCGGCCGCGATCTCGTCCACGGTCGTCGCCTCGTAGCCCTGGCTCGCGAAGAGGTGCATCGCCGCGGCCGCCAGCTCCTGGCGCACGCGGTGGCGCTGGGCGGTCGCGGAGGACGTACGGGTGGGCTTCGCGGGCTGGGACATACCGCGAACGTACTGCATTCCCGCCGACTCATGGGCGGGGCCCGGCTTCCGCAACCTGTGGGGCGGCCCGAGCAGGCCGCCCCAGCCGTCCGCAGGCTCAGCGCCGGGCATACTCGCGGAAGCCGCGACCGGTCTTGCGGCCCAGGCAGCCCGCCGACACCAGGTGCTCCAGGAGCGGCGCCGGTGCCAGGCCCGGGTCGCGGAACTCCTTGTGCAGCACCTGCTCGATCGCCAGGGAGACGTCCAGCCCCACGACGTCCAGCAGCTCGAACGGACCCATCGGGTAGCCGCCCCCGAGCTTCATCGCGGCGTCGATGTCCTCCACCGTCGCGTAGTGCTCCTGCACCATCTTCACGGCGTTGTTCAGGTACGGGAACAGCAGCGCGTTGACGATGAACCCGGCCCGGTCGCCGCAGTCCACGGCGTGCTTCCTGACCTTGCCGCAGACCTCGCGCACGGTCGCGTGCACGTCGTCCTCGGTCAGGACCGTGCGCACCACCTCGACCAGTTTCATGGCCGGTGCGGGGTTGAAGAAGTGCATGCCGATGACGTCGCCAGGGCGGGACGTCGCGGTCGCGATGGCGACCACGGGCAGCGAGGAGGTGGTCGTGGCCAGGATCGCGCCCGGCTTGCAGACCTTGTCCAGGGTCGCGAAGAGCTGCTGCTTGACCGCCAGGTCCTCGGCGACCGCCTCGACCGCCAGATCGACGTCCGCGAACGCGTCCAGCGAACCGGCGGCGGTCACCCGGGCCACTGCCTCGTCCCGCTGCTCCTGGGTGAGCCGGCCCTTGGCCACGGACCGGTCCAGGGACTTGGCGAGCGTCGTCAGGGCCTTGTCGGCCTTCTCCTGGCCGCGGGCGGCCAGCACGACCTCGTGGCCCGACTTGGCGAAGACCTCCGCGATGCCGGTGGCCATGGTGCCCGAGCCCGCCACACCGACGCGCCGCACGGGGCGGCCGGCCGCGGCCCCGCCGCCCGCGGCGGGCGTCTCGGTGTCCGCCACGACGGTGGCGCTGCACGGGGCCTCGTACGTGTAGAAGCCGCGGCCGGTCTTGCGGCCCAGCAGGCCCGCGGCGGTGAGCTGGCCGAGGATCGGTGCCGGGGCGTGCAGGCGGTCGTGTGAGGCCTGGTACATGGCCTCCAGCACGGTCTGGGCGGTGTCGATGCCGATCAGGTCCAGCAGCGCGAGCGGGCCCATGGGCAGACCGCAGCCGAGCCGCATCGCCGCGTCGATGTCCTCGCGGGTGGCGTAGCGGGACTCGTACATGGCGGCGGCCTGGTTCAGGTAGCCGAAGAGCAGCCCGTCGGCGATGAAGCCCGGGCGGTCGCCGACCGCCACCGGCTCCTTGCCCAGGCCCCGGACGAGGGCGGTCACCCCCTCGGTGGCCTCGGGCGAGGTCAGCACCGTCGAGACGACCTCGACCAGCTTCATGGCCGGGGCCGGCGCGAAGAAGTGGAGGCCGAGGACGCGGTCGGGGCGCGAGGTGCGGGAGGCGAGTTCCGTCACCGACAGCGCGTTGGTGCCGGTCGCGATGATCGCGTCGGGCTTGACGACGGCGTCCAGCCCGCACAGGACCTCGCGCTTGATCTCGAAGTGCTCGGTGACGACCTCGATGACCAGATCGGCATCGGCCGCCGCCTGGAGGTCGGTGAACGTGCGGAAGCGGGCCAGGACGCCGCCGCGCTCGGACTCCGTCATGCGCTCGCGCTGCACGGCGCGGGCGGTGGCGGACTCCAGGGAGGCGACGGCGCGGCGCGCCGCGGCCTCGTCGGTCTCGATGCCGATCACCTCGTGACCGGCGCGCGCCATGACCTCGGCGATGCCGGTGCCCATGGTGCCGAGGCCGACGACGGCGACAGTGCGGAAGGGTCGTGGACGGTCCATCGCGGAACTCCAGTTGCTGAGGGTCCGCGCCGTGCGTCTTCGTGGCACAGGCGCGGGCGGGAGAGGAGTTGGAGGAGCCGCGGGGCAAGTACGCGTGGATGTGCGTGCCCGCGTGGAGATGCTGGCGAGCCCTGTCCCGGGGCTGCGCCGCGATGGTGCCGAACCGACGGCGGCGGCACACGGCGGCTGCGTCACTAGGCCGCTGAGTGCGTTGGTTAGAGGGTAACTGGCGAGTAACCAACGCGCCAGGCCTACCGCCCATGTGATTTGCACCTCTGACAGATGAGCGCGCCATTAGGGTGAACGGCAGGCGAGAGGGGACGCTGTGGACGACGCGGGGGAAGCGCACGCCGGGGGGAGCCGCGCGGCACGACGGGCCGGCGTCCTCTACGAGTCCGTGCGCTCCGGCGACCCGACCCTCGCCGACCTGCGGGAGCGGGGCGAGCCGCGCCGCGTCATCGGGCTGCTGGCCTTCGCCACCCCGGGCCGCGGAGAGTCCCGCGACGCCTATGTGCGTCGCGTGGCCGCGTCCGGGGACGCCGCCGCAATGGTGCGGCCGTTCCTCGGCCCCGAGGAACGGGCACTGCTCGACGTGGCGGCGGGCCGCTCGCCCGGTGTCCCCGTCCTGCTCGGTGTCCTGCCCGGCGGCACGGAGGACGAGCGCCGCTACTCCCTGGAGACGCTGGCGGCCAAGCGCGCGCCGGAGATCGCCGGGCCGCTCTTCGCACTGCTCGGCGGCGCCGCTGCGGAACCGGACGCGCCGTCCTGGTACCCGGACCGGCTCGAGCGGACCGTCGCTCGCGTCGTCAACGGGGGTGAGTGCCCGCACTGGCGCCGCACCCAGGGCCCGGTGAAAGCGCCCCTCGCGCCGGGAAGCGTGCCGCTGCTGCTGCGGTACGCCGCCCATCCTGCGCCCCGGGTCAGGGCACTGGCCCTCGATCTCCTCGGCCGTGGCGGGGACCCAGTCCATCTCACCCTGTTCTCGGAGGCTGCCCAGGACCCCGAGGCGGCCGTGCGCGAGGCGGGGCTCGTGGCGCTCGGGAGGACGGACCACGCCGGGGCACGGGACGCGCTCGCCGACGTCCTAACCGAGCCGTCGCGCTCCTTGGGGGACCGGGAGATCGCCGCCGTCATGCTCGGGCGGGCAGGCGACCGCCGGGCCTTCGAGACGCTCGTCCTGCTCCTCAACCACCGCGACGCCGTCCGCAATGTCACCGCGGCGGACACCCTCGCCCGGCTCGGCGACCCCCGCACGGCCCGCGCCGCCGCCGCGCTCGCCACCAACCGGCTGCGCATCACCTATGCCCTCGCCGCGATCCGCCTCCTCGGACGCCTGGGCGCTCCGGAGTCCGTACCGGCCCTGATGGCCACCCTGCGATGGCTGCTGGACGAGGGGCGGCCCGGCCTCCAGGCCGCCCGCGGCTGCGTGGAGGAACTCGGCCGGCTCGGGGACGCGCGGGCGGTGCCCCTGCTGGACCGGGCACGCGGTGTGCCGCTCCTGCGTGCCCCGGCGGTCGACGCCCTCGGCCGGATCGGCGGCGCGGCCGCGCTGGACGCGTTGCTGGCCGCGGCCGGCGACCCGGAGGAGGAGGTCCGGGGCGCCGCCGCGCGCGGACTGGCCCGCTACCGGGAGGAGCCCCGCGCCACCGCCGCGCTCGCGGGGTTGTGCGCGCCGCCGTACCCGCGGCGCGTCGTGCGGGCCCTGGTGCGTTCCGGCGACCCGGCGGCCACGTCCGCGCTCACCAGGGCGCACAAGGAGGCGCCCAGTGCCTCGACGCGCAGGCTCGCGGGCCGCTTCAGTCCAGATCCGCGGCGTAACGGAGCTCCTTGAGGGGCACGTCGTCGTACATCTCGATCTGGTCGGTGCCGTCCGGACCGAAGCCGGCCCGTTCGTAGAAGCGCAGCGCGGGCGCGTTGTCGGCCAGCACCCACAACCGCAGCCGCCGGAAGCCGCGTTCGGCGGCCCGCGCGCGCACGGCGTTCATGAGGGCACGCCCGTCGCCTCGGCCGATGCGGTCCGGACGCACATAGATGGCGTACAACTCGCCGACCTCGCCGCCGTCCTGCTCCCCACGGTACGGGCCGAGCGCCGCCCACCCCGTCACCTCGTCGCCGTCGCTCGCGACAAGGTTGTCGACCCGTCCGTTGCCCGCGTCGAACCACCCCCGGCGCCGTTCGGCATCCGCTTCCGCGTCCATGGCGTCCAGATAGGGCTGCGGGACGATCCCCGCGTACGCCGCCCGCCAGCCGCTGACGCGGACCGCGGACACGGCGTCGATGTCTTCGCGGGCCATCGCCCGTACTTCGGTCATGCACCGGACGCTATCCGCGCGACGGCGGCCGGGTCACCCCTCTTCTTCGCTGTCCGGCGCCGTCCAGTCGCTCCAGGCGCGGCGGACACGTCAGAGCAGCGTCAATTGCGTCGGTTCCGGGACGGCCGTCTCCTCGGCGGGGGTTTCCTCCGCGGTCAGCGCCGGCACGGGCCGCAGACGCCGGGCGGCACTCGCGCGCGAGGGCCCTATGCCGAACTCGTCGGCGAATTCGTGGACCTGGCGCGTGATGCGCCGCTGGTACCAGGTCGGGGCGTAGGCACCGCTGCCGTACAGCGCCTTGTAGCGGGAGATCAGACGGGGGTGGTGCACCGACAGCCACGCCATGTACCACTCGCGGGCACCGGGGCGCAGATGCAGGACGAGCGGGGTGACCGAGGTGGCGCCGGCCTCGGCGATGGCGCGGACGGTCTCCCGCAACTGCTCCGGAGAGTCGCTGAGATAGGGCAGCACGGGTGCCATCAGGACGCCACAGGGGATGCCGTGGTCATTGAGCGTCCGGCAGACGTCCAGCCGCCTCGCGGGCGCCGGTGTGCCCGGTTCCACGGTGTTCCACAGCTTCCGGTCCAGGAAGCCGACGGAGACGGCGGTGGAGACCTCCGTGACGCGCGACGCCTCGACCAGCAGATCGAGGTCCCGCAGGATCAGCGAGCCCTTGGTGAGGATCGAGAACGGATTGGCGTGGTCGCGCAGCGCCGCCAGGATGCCCGGCATCAGCCGGTAGCGTCCTTCGGCGCGCTGGTAGCAGTCGACATTCGTGCCCATGGCGATGTGCTCGCCCTTCCAGCGGGGCGCGGCCAGTTCGCGGCGCAGCAGTTCCGGCGCGTTGACCTTGACGACGATCTGCGAGTCGAAGTCCAGGCCGCTGTCGAGATCCAGATAGCTGTGCGTCTTGCGCGCGAAGCAGTACACACAGGCGTGGCTGCACCCTCTGTAGGGATTGATCGTCCACTCGAACGGCATTCGGGACGCCCCCGGCACCCGGTTGACGATGCTGCGGGCACGCACCTCGTGGAAGGTGATGCCGCGGAACTCGGGTGTGTCGAACGTGCGGGTCACGGCATCCATGCCGAAGAGTGCGGGCGTGGTCGCAGCCGTGTCGCGGCCCAGGTTGTCCCACCTCATGCCGCCTCCTTCGTTGCTCTGCTCCGAGAATAGAACACTTGAGCGAAAAACGTCGAGGGGTATCCGTGAAGGGGTCGTGCACGTGACCGCGCCCGGCGGGAGCCACCGATTTCGCGGGGGCACGCCCGTGGTGGTTGGCTTGCCGTCGACGGCACATGGATCACGGGAAGTCACCGGAGGACGGCGATGGCACAGGTCGAGGCCAGCACCCAGCGCGAGATCGCGGCGAGCCCGGAGAGCGTCTTCGCTGCGCTCGCCGACTACGCGGGGACCCGGCAGCGGCTGCTGCCCGAGCAGTACAGCGAGTACGAGGTGCGGGAGGGCGGAAGCGGCGCCGGCACCCTGGTGCACTGGAAGCTCCAGGCGACGGAGAAGCGCATCCGTGACTGCCTGTTCGCGGTCACCGAGCCCACCCCGGGGCAGCTCGTGGAGAGCGACCGCAACTCCTCCATGGTGACGACCTGGACCGTCACCCCGGCGGGCGAGGGCCGCGCCAAGGCCGTGGTCACCACCACCTGGACCGGCGCGGGCGGCATCGGCGGCTTCTTCGAGCGCACCTTCGCGCCCAAGGGCCTCAACCGCATCCAGGACGCGGTGCTCGCCCGCCTGGCCGCCGAGACCGAGAAGCAGTAGCGGGCGGGAGCGAACCGCCGCGCCGGAACGGCGCCGCCGCCCTCAGCGCGCGCCGGCGCCGTTCCTGATGCCGGGTCGGTAGCCCAGGCAGCGGGAGGCCTCCTCGGCGGCCTCGACGACACACGGGGCGAGCCTTCCCACGTCGGCCGGAGTGAGCCGCTGCGTCGGGGCGCCGATGCCGAGGGCGGCCGCCACCTCTCCGGTGCTGCCGAAGACCGGAGCGCTGATGGAGGCCGCTCCGATGTCGCGCTCCTCGAATGTGGCGGAGAAGCCCGTCCTGCGGATCTCCTCCAACTGGTCGTCCAGCAGGTCGATGTCCACCACGGTGCGCGGTGTGTGGCGGGTGAGGCCGTGGCCGACCGCGTCGCGACGGGCCGTGGGGTCGAAGGCCATGAAGACCTTCCCCGCCGAACCCGCGTGCAGGGACATCACCATGCCCACCGCGAACAGCCGCATCACCACATGGTGCGTCTCGGCGAGTGAGACGACGGTCCGGAACGCGCCGTCCCGCACATAGAGACAGGCCGTCTCCCCGCTCCGGTCGCGCAGCCGCTGGAGCGCGGGCCGGGTGAGCCGCACCATGTCGAGGCCGAAGGTGCCCGGTGCTGCCCACTGCACGAAGTGCAGGCCGATCCGGTAGGTGTCCCCGTCGCGGTCGAGGAAGCCCTCCCGCAACAGGTTGTGCACAAGGCGCTGGCAGGTGCTGCCCGGCAGGCCCGTGACCCGCGTGATCTCCTGCAGATTGAGTTCCGGCCGCTCGATGGTGAAGCACTCCAGGATCTGGCGGATCTTCTGCAGGACCAGCAGTGGCGCGGTCCCCGCCTTCTCGCTCATGCGCATCACCGCGTCTTCCGGGCCGGACGTCCGTCTCGTACGACGGCTACCGTATGTCAGCCGGTCGTGCCGGCCGTCGCGGCGCCGGCGCGCAGCGGTACCGGCGCGGACGGCACCGCGGCGAGCGCGGAGTCGAGCCGGTGGCCGAGCAGGATCCGCAGTTCCTCGCGCACCGCGGTGAGGCGGCCGACGTCGATGCCGGTGGCGATGCCCGCGTGGTGACAGAGGTTGACCAGGTCGTCGGTCCCGAGGTTGCCGGCGGCGCCTGGGGCGAAGGGGCAGCCGCCGATGCCGCCGAGCGCGGCGTCGAAGCGGCGCACACCCAAGCGGAGCGCCTCCCAGACGTTCGCCGATGCCATGCCGTAGGTGTTGTGCAGGTGGAGGCCGAGCGGGAGTTCGGGCAGTGCCTCCCGCACGGCGGTGACGGTGCGGCGGATGTGCAGGGGACCGGCCGCCCCTATGGTGTCGGCGAGATGGAGCACGCGGATGCCGAACGCGGCGAGCCGGTGGGCGACTTCCACCACCGTGGCCGGGTCCGTCTCGCCATCGAACGGGCACATGAAGGCGGTCGCGATCGTTGCCTCCAGGCGCACACCGGAGCCCGCCAGAAGCTCGACGGCCGGACCCAGCCGTGCCAGGGCCGCGTCCCTGGGCACACCGGCGTTGGCGAGGCTGTGGCCGTCGCTCGCGGAGACGGTGAGCCGGACGTCGCGCGTCCCGGCCTCGACCGCCCGCCGCGCTCCTCGTTCGTTGAGGACGAGGGCGTGCAGGGAGACCGACTCCCCTGGCCGCAGCCCGGCCACCAGGCGGCTGGTGTCCGCCATCTGCGGGACCTTCTCGGGACGGACGAACGATCCGACCTCCAGTGAGGTCAGTCCGGCGTCCAGCAGCCCGTACGCCAGGTGCAGTTTGTCGGCGGTGGGAACCACGACGGGCTCGTTCTGGAGGCCGTCACGGAGCAGGACGTCCGTGATCAGCACCTGGTCGTCGGTGCCGGGCATTCACACCACCCCCAGATCGCGCAGTTCTTCCCGGCGGGCCGCTCCTATGCCGACTTCGGCCAGGACGACGTCGGTGTGCTCACCCAGGTCCGGGCCGAGCCAGCGCGTACGGCCGGGCGCCTCGGCCAGTTTGGGGACCACGCCGGGGAAGGCCACGTCCTGGTGCCATCCGGGGGCGATGGCGACACGATGCCGTTCCAGCATGCCGCGTGCCGCGAAATGCGGGTCCTTGGCGATCTCGGCCGCGGTGTAGATCGGGCCGCAGGGGACGTCGCCGGCGGCCAGCCGCATCAGGGCCTCCTCGTGCGGCAGTTCCGCGGTCCAGGCCGTGATGGCCGCGTCGAGCTCGGCGACGTGCCGCACCCGGCCCGCGTTGTCCGCCAGGCGTGGGTCGTCCCCCAGACCGGGCCGGCCGATGACGGCCATCAGGCGTCGGAAGACGGCATCTCCGTTGCCGCTGATCACCACGTAACGCCCGTCCTGGCACACGTAGGTGTTGGAGGGCGCGATGCCCGGGAGCGCGCCGCCCGCGCGTTCCCGTTCGATCCCGAAGGCGTCGTAGTCGGGCGTCAGGGACTCCATCAGGGAGTACACCGCCTCGTACAGGGCGACGTCCACGACCTCCCCGCGCCCGGTGGCGGAGCGGCGGTGGAGCGCGGCAAGGGCGCCGACGACCGCGTACAAGCCGGCCACGGAGTCGGCGAGGCTGATGCCCAGACGGGTGGGCGGCCGGTCGGGGTAGCCCGTGAGGTGGCGCAGTCCGCCCACGGCCTCCGCGACGCCGCCGAAGCCCGGACGGTCGCGGTAGGGACCGGTCTGCCCGTAGCCGGAGATCCGGGCCAGGACCACGCCGGGGTTGACCGCGCGCATTCGCTCCGCACCGAGTCCCCAGCGCTCCAGGGTGCCGGGACGGAAGTTCTCCAGCACGACGTCGCAACGGCGGATCAGGGCAAGGGCGACCTCTTGGCCCTCCGGGCGCCCGAGGTCGAGCGTGAGCGACCTCTTGTTGCGGTTCATCGCGCGGAACAGCAGGGAGGTGTCGCCCTCGTGGAGCCGCCACCGGCGCAGTTCGTCGCCGCCACGTGGCCGTTCGACCTTGACGACGTCGGCCCCGAGGTCCGCCATGAGCCGGCCGGCCGACGGGGCGGCGATGAAATTGCCCATCTCCAGGACGCGCAGACCCGCGAGGGGGCCCGGCGCCTCCTCATGCCTCGCAGACGATTCGGGCATCTGCGATCACCTCGCAACCCAGATTGTGATGTCTCTTTCCAGCATGTGGGTTCCGACGTTTCGCGTCAAGAAGTCTGTTATGTCGCTCTGATTAGGCGTGTGTCACCCGGGAGGAAGTCATACCTGAGGGTTGCAGACGTATGCATACGCAAGAGATCGAGCATCGGAGTACCCTCATGGTGAGATGCCGTCTCACAGAGAGCCGGTTGTGGACGAGCCCGCTTCCGCACCGCGACGGGGCGCCTGGCCGTACTCGCCTCCCCCGGCGCCGCGTGTGCAAGGAGCGAGCGGATGTCCGAGATCTCCGTACTGGCCAACACCGCCGTCGCGATCGTCGCCATCGTCGTGCTGATCGTCCGCTTCCGCGTGAACCCCGTGATCTCTCTTGTGGTGGGTTCGCTCTACCTGGGCCTCGCGACCGGGCTCGGGCCCGACAGGACCGTCAGGACCATCACGACCGGCTTCGGCGACATCATGGCCGAGGTCGGCCTGCTGATCGCCTTCGGTGTGCTCATGGGCTCGCTCCTGCAGGAGATGGGTGCCATCGAGCAGTTGGTCGGGCACCTGCTGAAACTGTTCGGTCCCCGGCGGCTGCCGCACTCCATGGCGCTGACCATCGGCACACTCCTGCAGGCGATCTACCTGGACGTGCTCCTCGTCATCTGCGCACCCCTTGCCCGGACCGCCTCCCGCCGGATCGGCCCCTTGGGCTCCGCCCGCATGGCGGCCGCTCTGGCGATCGGTCTGGAGAGCGGCATCGTGCTCATGGTGCCGGGTGTCGGCGCGCTGGCCCTGGCCGCCCTGCTGCACGTACCCCTGGGCACGATGCTGCTGTGGGGCCTTGTGCTGGTCGTTCCGACGATCCTGATCTCGGTGTCGGTCATGACCTTCCTGTTCCGGCGGGGCTTCTGGAACAGCGCCACCGACGAGAGCGCCACCACGGACCCCGCGGTCCCCGACACTCCGGCGGCCGCGGACAATACGGGGGAGCCGGCCCGTCCGGCGACGGCCCGGGCACTCCCGACGGTCGCCCTCGTGGGCGCCGTTCCGGGGGCCGGACCCCCGAGCGCGGCGGGGCCGGACCGCCCCCCGGTGAGCCGGTCCACGGCTGGTCCGGCCGGCGGCTCCGAAGGCGCTGTGGTTCCGGCGCCCGGTGACGGTCCGGGCCTGCTCGTACGCTTCGCCCCGCTCCTGGCCGCCCTGTTGATGATCGCCACCGGTGCCGTCATCGACGCGGTCGGCGTCAGGAACGTCGTTCTCTCCTTCATCGCCAACCCCGTGGTCGCGCTGCTCACCGGACTCGTCGGCACGGTGCTCGTCGGCAGGTTCGCCGTGGGCCGTGAGGGGGTGGAGCGCGCCATGATGCGCGGGTTCAAGGAGAGCGGTCAGATCCTCATCCTGACGGCGGTCGGCGGATCGCTGGCCGCGGTGGTGTCGGCGAGCGGTCTCGGCGGCATCCTGCGCGGCTACTTCACCGCCGGCGACGTGGCGCCCCTGCTGCTGATCTGGGCGGTCTCCGCGGTGCTGCACATGGCCATCGGCTCGGTCACCATCTCCGCCATCACGGCCGCCGGCATCCTCGCCCCGATCGCGCCCGGCCTCGGGCTCGACCCGGTTCTGGTCGCGCTCGCCGTGGGCGCCGGATCGCTGTTCGCCGTGCAGGTCACGAGCAACACCTTCTGGCTCCTGCAGTCGCTGATGGGGCAGACGACCCGGGGCACGCTCAAGACGTGCACCGTCGGCGTCTCGGTGGCCTCCGTCGTGGCCCTCCTGCTGCTCCTCCCGTTGAGCCTCTTCCTCTGACACGGTCCGCGTCCCGCGGCCGGCGCCCTCCATCGGTGCCTTCCATGGGCACGGGCCTGCGAGCACGTCACTTGAACGGGTGGTTCCGCCCGTCCGCAGCGCATCCCCGGGCCTTTTGATCGTTGTCGAAAGGTCAGGCGCGACGAGGGGAGTGGACACAGCGATGGGCGGCACCATGGCGACGACGCTGACCGAGCAGAGCGAACCCCTCGCCGACGAGTCCGGCGCCGGAGCGGGCGCGGGCGCGGACGACGGCGCGTCCTCCGGCCACGGGATCCCCGCCGCCGACCTCACGCCCCGCAGGGTGCGGCTGGTCTTCCTCGGGCTCATGCTGACCCTGCTGCTCGCGGCGCTCGATCAGATGATCGTGGCGACCGCGCTCCCCAAGATCGTCGGGGAACTGCACGGGCTGGACCGGATGTCCTGGGCCGTGACGGCCTATCTGCTCGCCTCGACCATCGGACTGCCGCTGTACGGCAAGCTGGGCGACCTCTTCGGGCGCAAGAGCGTCTTCCAGTTCGCCATCGTCGTCTTCATCATCGGCTCCGCCCTGGCCGGCTGGTCGCGCACCATGAACGAGCTCATCGCCTTCCGCACCATCCAGGGCATCGGCGGCGGCGGCCTGATGATCGGTGTCCAGGCGATCATCGCGGACATCGTCCCGCCACGGCAGCGCGGCCGCTACATGGGCCTGATCGGCGCGGCGTTCGGCGTGGCCTCGGTGGCGGGGCCGCTGCTCGGGGGCTTCTTCACCGACCACGCCTCGTGGCGCTGGTGCTTCTACATCAACGTGCCCTTCGGTCTGCTGACCCTGGCCGTGATCGCCGTCGTGCTGCGGCTGCCGCGCCCCACGGCGCGCCCGAGGCTCGACGTGCTGGGGGCTCTGCTGCTGGCCGTGGGCTCCACCTGCGCTGTGCTGCTGACCAGTTGGGGCGGCTCGACCTACGCGTGGGACTCGGACGTCGTGATCGGGCTGGGCGCCGGAGCGGCGTGCTGCGCGGTGCTCTTCGTGGTGGTGGAACGGTTCGCCGTGGAACCGGTCATCCCCCTGCGGCTGTTCCGCGACGGGATCTTCACCGTGTCGGCCCTCATCGGCGCCGTGACCGGTGTCGGGCTCTTCGGCGCGGCCAGTTACCTGCCCACCTTCCTGCAGATGGTGAACGGGGCCAGCGCGACCGAGTCCGGTCTGCTGATGCTCCCCATGATGCTGGGCGTGGTGGCGGCCTCGATCGTCTCCGGCCAGCTCATCAGCCGCACCGGCCGCTACAAGGCCTTCCCCCTGCTCGGCGGGGCGCTGTCGGTGCTCGGCATGTGGCTGCTGTCGCGGCTGGACATCGACACCCCGCGCGCCGAGTACAGCGTCTACATGGCGGTACTGGGACTCGGCATCGGCCTTGTGCTGCCCGTGCTGATCCTCGCCGTGCAGAACTCGGTGCGGCCCGCCGACCTGGGCGCGGCCACCAGCGCCAACAACTACTTCCGTCAGATCGGCGGTTCGGTCGGCGCCGCCGTCTTCGGCACCCTCTTCGCCAACCGTCTCGCGGACCGGCTGGCCGCGGGACTGCCGCGTGGCGCCGAGCTGCCGGACCCGCAGTCGATCACGCCGCAGATGGTGCACGCGATGCCGGCCGCATTGCGCGACGCCTATGTGCAGGCGTACGCCACCGCGATGCCGCGCATCTTCCTCTACCTGGTGCCCGTCCTCGCGATCGGATTCCTGCTCGCCTTCCTCCTGAAAGAGAAACCCCTGGTGACCCAGCACGTCCCCACCGCCCGTAAGGCCGACCTCGGCGGCGTCCCGGTGTGCGGCACGGTTCAGCACGCCGACGGCAGCACCGTGGGGCGCGCCGCGCTCACCCTCATCGACGTGACCGGACGTCAGGTCGGGCGCGGCGCCACGGGGGACGACGGGCGGTACGCGCTGAGCACGCCGGGCGGCGGCAGTTATGTGCTGATCGCGGCGGCCGGGGGGCATCAGCCGCAGGCCGTCAGCGTCACCGTGGGCGAGCGGCCGGTGGAACTGGACGTCGTGCTCGGCGGCGCCGGGCGGCTCGCCGGGATCGTGCACACCGCCGACGGCACCCCGGTGCGCGAGGCGACGGTGACGCTCACCGACGCCGGCGGCGACGTCGTGGCCAGTGCGCGGACCGGCCGCGACGGCGACTACACCCTCACCGAGCTGATCGCGGGGGAGTACACCCTCGCCGCCAACGCCCCCGCGTACCGGCCCGCGGCACTCCCGGTCTCCGTCCAGGCCGCCAGGGAGACCCGGCAGGACGTCGAACTGGCGGGTGGCGCCATGCTGCGCGGCACCGTGCGCGCCCCCGGCGGGCGGCCGGTGGAGGACGCGCGGGTCACGCTGCTGGACGCCGCCGGCAACGTCCTGGACACCGTCACGACCGGAGCGGACGGCACCTTCCGCTTCGTGGACCTGGCCGCGGGGGAGTACACGGTGATCGCCTCCGGCTACCCGCCGGTGGCCACCGTGCTCCGGCTGACCGGGGGCGGCCGCAGCGAACGCGACGTGCTCCTCGGCTACGAGGACTGAGGTCCGAGGGCTGGACGCACGCCTCCGTCGTCGGTGACGTTCTGTCAATTTCACATTGGAGTAAGCAAGTTTGCCGCAATGACGCGCGCGGTACCCGGTGACGGTCGTACCGTGGTGGCGGAGCCGCAGATCTTGTGCGGGGCGCCGACCACGCCCTGCCGCGATCGGTGTCCGGCGCCACAGGGGAAGGAGCCGAGCGCGTCATGGAACGTCGCACCCCGCTCGGGGAGGGCAGCCGACCGGAGCTGCCTCCGCAGCGTACGGGCCTTTCGGGGCGCATTCCGCTCGCCGTGGTCGTGGTCGACCGTGACGGGCTGGTCTCCCACTGGAGCACCGGTGCCCGCAAACTCTTCGGCAGTACAAGGGAGCAGGCGATCGGCCGCTCCGCGATCGACATGCTGCCGGTCTCCGGTGCCCTCGGCGACGAGTCGGGCGGCCCCCACGGCACGGACACCGTCAGCGGCGCCGCCTACGGCCCCGGTTCCCTCGGCCCCTACGGGGGCCCCGACCTCGACGCCTCGCTGAGCGGCGAGACGTCCTACCCCACCGCGGGGCGCGCCCGTCTCAACCGCAGTCATGACACCGTTGTCGAAGACGCTCCGGTGGACGTGCTGTGGTGGTCCTACCCCCTGGTCGGGCCCGGGCCCGAGACGCTGCTCGTACTCGCCGCCGACGCCGCCCAGTTGCACGTCGAAGCCGGCCAGGATGGCGATGCCACCGGCGAGTTCGAGCGGATCGCGCCCGGCTTCGCCCTGCACACCGAGTTCCCCGGCGCAGACGGACTCGCCAAGCGGCTGCCGGAGATCCTGCCCAGCATGGGCGTCGTCGAGAGCGGCCGGATCGTCTCCCAGGTGCTGGAACTCGGCTACCCGGTCCTGGAGATCAGCCGGCACGACCGCGTCCCGGTCACGCCGGACTGGGGTGTGCCCCGCCGGGCCGAACGCCGCGCCGACGCGCTGCGCGCTGCCCGCGAGGCCGCCGCCGCCCCCGGGAGCGGCGCGGCCGTGGGCGCGGAACCGGACCTGGAGTACGCCGCCGTCCGCGAGCGTCTGGAGTTCCTCAACGAGGTCAGCGGGAGCATCGGCAGCTCCCTGGATCTGTCCCGGACGATCCACGAGGTCAGCGCTGCCGTGGTGCCGCGCTTCACGGACGTGGCGGCCACCTATCTACGGGCACAGGTGCCGGCCGGCGAGGGCTTCCCCGAAGGGCCGCCGGACGTCACGACCATGTGGTACCAGGTCGCCGTGGAGCACACGGACGAGCCCGGCCGCTGGGACGACGTGGTGCCGGTCGGCGAGTCGATGGCGTTCCCCGAGCACACCCCGTTCTTCCAGTGCATGACCAGCGGGCAGCCCGTCCTCGTGCCCAGGATCACCGAGCCCATGGGCGAGGAGATCGCCGCGCAGTTCGAGAAGCGTGACATCCGGCCGCTGATCAGCGGCCGGTCCATGCTGGTGGTGCCGCTCAAGGCACGCAATGTGGTGCTCGGCTTCATGATCCTTCTGCGTCACCAGGAGCGCCCGCCGTTCAACGCCATGGACCGCGTGACCGGTGCCGAACTGGCCGCACGCGCCGGGCTGGTACTCGACAACGCCCGCATGTACACGTATCAGGAGAACGTCGCCGACACGCTCCAGGACAGCATGGCGCCGCAGGTCACGGCGCACCTGCCCGGCTGTGACGTGGTGACCCGCCGTCTGCCCGGCACCCGGCTGGGACGGGTCGGCGGCGCCTGGTTCGACGTCATCAAGCTCCCCGGCTCCCGGGTGGCGCTGGTCGTCGGCGATGTCATGGCACACGGGCTCAACGCGGCCGCCATGATGGGGCAGCTGCGCACGGCCGTGCAGGCCATGGCCGCGCTGGACCTGCCGCCCGCGCAGCTGCTGCGCGGCCTCGACGACCTCGCACAGCGGCTCGGCGAGCACCACCTGGCCACCTGCTTGTACGCGGTGTACGACCCGGTCCACAACGAGGTGCTGATCGGCAACGCCGGGCACCTCCCGCCCGTGCTGCTGCGCGCCGTCGACGGCCGCAGCGAGCTGCTGGACGTGCCCACGGGCGCGCCGATCGGCATCGGCGGGGTGGCCTTCGAGACGGTGCGGGTGCCGGTCGCGCCGGGCGACCGGTTGGTGCTGTGCACCGACGGTCTGATCGAGGTCCGCGGCCAGGACATCGGCACCGGACTGGCGGCGCTGTGCGAGAGCGCCGCGACTCCTGCCGCCTCGATGGACGAGGAGTGCGACACGGTCATCCGCGCGCTCGGCCGGCCCGGCGGCCGCAAGGACGATGTCGCCCTGCTGATGGCCCGGCTCGGCGGCATAGCGCGGGAGGACGTCGCCACCTGGCAGCTCGCGCTCGATGTGCGCGAGGTGCGACGGGCCCGCGCGCTCACCCGCGACGCCCTGGAGCGCTGGGGCGCGCCGGAGGCAGCCGAGACAGCCGCGCTGCTGGTCGGCGAGGTCGTCACCAACGCCGTACGCCACGCCCACACCCGCCATGTCGAACTGCGGCTGGTCCGCGCGGACGCGCTGCTGTGCGAGGTCAGCGACGACGACCACGCCCTGCCCGTCCTGCTCGGCGTGGGCCCCGAGGACGAGAAGGGACGGGGGCTGCGCATCGTCAGCCGGCTGGCGCGGGAGTGGGGCGCGAGCCGTACCGCGCAGGGCAAGACCGTCTGGTTCGAGCAGCAGCTGCCGTGCCGGAAGGCCGCCACCCGAACGTGATGTATGCCGGTATGCCGGTATGACCGGCTGTCGGTCGCGCGGCGCGTCGGCACCTCGTCGGCGACGAGTTCGCGGGTCGGGTACGCCGGGGCCGGACCGGGGCCGTCGAGGGCCGATCGGGGGTCGCTGGGGGAAGTTATCCACAGGCCGGGTGGGGGCCTGGTGTGCGCCGATGACCTTGCGTAACGTTCCGTGCCATGAAGATCCTGATCAGCGCGGACATGGAAGGCGCCACCGGGGTGACCTGGCCCGGTGACGTCGTGCCCGGCAGCGGCCAGTGGGAACGCTGCCGGCACCTGTTCACCTCGGACGTGAACGCGGCGGTCGCCGGCTTCTTCGACGGCGGGGCCGACGAGGTCGTGATCAACGAAGCGCACTGGAGCATGCGCAATCTGCTGCTGGAGCAACTGGACGAGCGGGCCCAGATGCTCACCGGCCGCCACAAGGACCTGTCCATGGTGGAGGGCGTCCAGCACGGGGACGTGGACGGGGTGGCGTTCGTGGGGTACCACACGGGCGCGGGCACAGAAGGTGTGCTCGCCCACACCTACCTCCCCAACTCCATCACCGGGGTGTGGGTCAACGGGGACCGGGCGAGCGAGGGATGGCTCAACTCCCTGGTCGTCGCGGAGTACGGGGTGCCGGTCGTGCTGGTCACAGGTGACGACCGCACCGCGCTGGACGCCCACCGGTACGCGCCGGCGGCGCGGACGGTGGCGGTCAAGGACTACGTGTCACGGTACGCGGCGGTGTGCCGGCCACCGGCCCGGACCGCGGCGGACATCAGGGCGGCGGCCAAGGAGGCGGCCGGCATCGCGGTGCGGCAGGAACCGGCGCAGGGTGGACCGTTCACGATCGAACTCGAACTCGACGCGGAGCACCTGGCGGGCGCCGCGGCCGTGGTGCCCGGCGTCGAGCGCACAGGTGAGCGCCGCGTCACGTACACCTCACCGACCATGTACGAGGGGATCCGCTGCTTCAAAGCTGTGACGACCCTCGTCTCGGCAGCAGTGGAGGAGCAGTATGGCTGACACCCAGGCACTCGACGAGGCGGTCCGGTTCACCTCGGAGCTCATCCGGATCGACACCACCAACCACGGCGGCGGGGACGGCAACGAGCGCCCGGCCGCGGAGTACGCCGCCGGGCTGCTTGCCGAGGCCGGCATCGAGGCGGCCATCCTGGAGTCCGCTCCCGGCCGCGCCAACTTGGTGGCGCGCATCGAGGGCACCGGGGCGGGCGGCGCGCAGGGCGCCCTGCTGGTCCACGGGCATCTCGACGTCGTGCCGGCCCAGGCCGACGACTGGAGCGTGCACCCCTTCTCCGGGGAGGTGCGCGACGGCGTGGTCTGGGGCCGCGGTGCCATCGACATGAAGGGCACCGTGGCCATGGTGCTGGCCACCGTGCGTTCGTGGGCACGCGAGGGCGTACGCCCGGCGCGGGACATCGTGCTGGCCCTCACCGCCGACGAGGAGGACAGCGCCTCCTACGGATCGGGTTTCCTCGCGGATCAGCACGCCGAACTCTTCCGGGACTGCACGGAGGGCATCAGCGAGTCGGGCGGCTTCACCTTCCACGCCGGCCCCGGCAAGCGGATCTACCCCGTCGCGGCGGGGGAGCGAGGCACGGCCTGGCTGAGGCTGACCGCCGACGGCCGGGCGGGACACGGTTCCAAGGTGAACCGGACCAACGCCGTGACACGGCTCGCCTCGGCCGTCAGCCGTATCGGTGAACACCGCTGGCCGGTGCGGATCACCCCCACCGTCCGGGCCGGCCTGACCGAACTGGCCGCGCTCTACGGTGTCGAGCCCGACTTCACGGACGTGGACGCCCTGCTCACCAAGCTCGGTACCGCGGCCGCGCTGGTCGAGCCGGTGATCCGCAACACCTCCAACCCGACCATGCTGGAGGCCGGCTACAAGATCAACGTCATTCCGGGCCATGCGGTCGCCCACATCGACGGACGTGTGCTGCCCGGCGGTGAGGAGGAGTTCGCCACCACCATGGACGAACTCACCGGCCCGGACGTGAAGTGGGAGTACCACCACCGGGAGATCCCGCTGGAGGCGCCCGTCGACAGCCCGGTCTTCGGGGCGATGCGCGAGGCCCTGCTGCACTTCGACAGCGGGGCGCACGTGGTGCCCTTCGTGATGGGCGGCGGCACCGACGCCAAGCAGTTCTCCCGCCTGGGCATCACCGGCTACGGCTTCTCCCCGCTCAAGTTGCCCGAGGGCTTCGACTACGCGGGCATGTACCACGGCGTCGACGAGCGTGTCCCCGTCGAGGGCCTGCACTTCGGCGTCCGGGTCCTGGACCGGTTCCTGCTCGGCACGCACACCACGATCACCGGAGGAGAGCAATGAACCCGACGCCGCGCACCGCGCCCTACGGCGCCTGGGAGTCACCGGTCGACGCCCGCACCGCCGCCGCCCATGACGGACGCCCGGACTTCCCCGGCTTCGTCGGCGACGAGGTGTGGTGGACCGAGCCCCGCCCCGCCGAGGGCGGACGGCGGGCGCTGGTGCGCCGGCTGGCCGACGGCACCGTGGAGTCACCGCTGCCCGCGCCGTGGAACGTCCGCACCCGCGTCATCGAGTACGGGGGCCGGGCCTGGGCGGGCACGACGGGGCCGTCCGGCCCGCTGATCGTCTTCGCCCACTTCGCCGACCAGCGGCTCTACGCCTACGAGCCCGGGGTACCCGATGCCGTGCCCCGGCCGCTGACCCCCCTGTCCCCGGTGGGGGACGGGCTGCGCTGGGCCGATCCCCAGCTCCACCTGGACCGCGGTGAGGTCTGGTGCGTGCTGGAGGAGTTCACCGGCGACGGTCCCCTCGACCTGCGGCGGGTGCTCACGGCCGTGCCGCTGGACGGTTCCGCGGCCGAATCGCGGGACGCCGTGCGCGAACTGTCCGATGACACGCACCGCTTCGTGACCGCGCCCCGGCTCTCCCCGGACGGACGGCAGGCCGTCTGGATCGCCTGGGACCACCCCCGTATGCCCTGGGACGGCACCGAGCTCAAGCTCGCGCAGGTCGCGGCCGACGGCACCTTCGGCGCCGCCCGCACGATCCTCGGCGGGCCCGCCGAATCGGTCGCGCAGGCCGAGTGGGCGGTGGACGGCACCCTGCTGGCCGCCACCGACCGCACCGGCTGGTGGAATCTGCACCGGGTCGACCCCGCCACCGGCGCGGTCGTCAACCTCTGCCCCCGGGACGAGGAGTTCGCCGGCCCCGCCTGGCAGATGGGAGCGCGCTGGTTCGCGCCGCTCGACAGCGGAGCGGTGGCCGTGCTCCACGGGCGCGGTGCCCAGCGGCTCGGGATACTCGAACCGGCCACCGGCGAACTCGCCGACGTGCAGGGGCCGTGGAGCGAGTGGGCCGGACCCCTCGCGTCGTCCGGGACCCGGGTCATCGGCGTCGCGGCCTCCGCGCGCACCTCCGTCGAGGTCGTCGAACTCGACACGAGCACCGGTCGCAGCCGCGTCGTCGGCGCCGCCCACGAGGACGTCGTGGACCCGGCGTTCGTGCCCGAACCCGTCGAGCGGGTCTTCACCGGCCCCGGCGGGCGGGAGGTCCACGCACAGGTGTACCCGCCGCGCAACCCCGGTTTCACGGCGCCCGAGGGCGAACTGCCGCCCTACGTGGTGTGGGTGCACGGCGGCCCCACCAGCCGCACCCCGCTCGTGCTCGACCTGGAGATCGCCTACTTCACCTCCCGCGGCATCGGCGTCGTCGAGGTCAACCACGGCGGCTCGACCGGCTACGGGCGTGCCTACCGCGAACGGCTGCGGGAGCAATGGGGCCTCGTCGATGTGGAGGACTGCGCCGCCGTCGCCGAGGCACTGGCCGCGGAGGGCACGGCCGACCGCGGCCGGCTCGCCATCCGCGGCGGCAGCGCCGGCGGCTGGACCAGCGCGGCATCCCTGACCACCACCGACGTCTACGCGTGCGGCGTCATCCTGTATCCCCTGCTCGACCTGACCGGCTGGGCCGCGGGCGGTGAGACCCACGACTTCGAGTCGCAGTACCTCGACTCGCTCGTCGGTCCGTGGGCCGAAGTCCCCGACCGTTACCGCGAGCGATCGCCGATCACCCATGCCGAACGGCTCACGGTGCCCTTCCTGCTCATGCAGGGCACGGACGACGTGATCTGCCGGCCCGTGCAGTGCGAGCGCTTCCTCAAGCGCATCGCCGGGCGCGGCATCCCGCACGCGTACCTCCTCTTCGCGGGCGAGGGACACGGCTTCCGGCGCGAGGACACCCTCGTCACCTCTCTGGAGGCCGAGCTCTCCCTCTACGGGCAGGTCTTCGGCTTCACCCCGCCCGATGTACCCCCTCTGGAGCTCGGCAAGTGAGATCCCCGCATCCCCTTCATCCCCCGCATGGCCGTCATCCCCTTGAACCCTCGGCGCCCCTCCGGCCTCTCGTCCGACCGCGCCGGCTCGTCCCCGGCGACCGCGTAGCCGTGGTCGCCCCCAGCGGGCCCGTGCCACCGGAACGACTCGAGGCAGGGCTGGACATCCTCCGTGACTGGGGGCTCGACCCGGTGGTGGCCCCGCATGTGCTGGACCGCCACCCCGGGTTCCCCTACCTCGCCGGGCAGGACGCGGCACGGGCCCACGACTTCCAGCAGGCGTGGGGCGATCCCGAGGTGGCCGCCGTCCTGTGCGCACGCGGCGGTTACGGCGTTCAGCGGATGACCGACCTGCTCGACTGGGACGCCCTGCGGGCGGCCGGGCCGAAGCTGCTGCTCGGCTTCAGCGACATCACCGCGCTGCAGGAGGCCTTCGCCCTGCGACTCGGCCTGGCCACCCTGCACGGCACGATGATCGCCGCGCAGGCGTTCATCAAGGACGAACCGACCCGCGACCACCTCCGGGCGACGCTTTTCGAGCCGGACACCGTGCGGGTGCTCGGGTCCGCCGGTGCGCGCACACTCGTCCCCGGTACGGCACGCGGGATCACCGTCGGCGGCTGCCTGAGCCTGCTGGCCGCAGGTATCGGTACACCGGACGGCCGCGGCGGCCTGGCCGGAGGCATCCTGCTGCTGGAGGACATCGGCGAGGAGCCGTACCGCATCGACCGCATGCTGACGCAGCTGCTGCGCTCCGGCCTCCTGGACGGTGTCGCGGGCATAGCCCTCGGCTCGTGGCAGGACTGCGGCCCGTACGAGCGGGTCCGCGAGGTGCTGCGCGACCGGCTGGGCGGGCTGGGCGTTCCGATTGTGGAGGAGCTCGGGTTCGGCCACGGTGACAGCAGCCTCACCGTGCCGCTCGGTGTGCCCGCCGTGCTCGACGCCGACGCCGGCACGCTGACCCTGGAGGTGCCCGCCCTCGACGGATGACGGCTGTGCTGTGCTGGCTGTGCCGTGCCGTGCGCCGAGCGGTCGCGGCACAGCATCCCCCGGAAGCTCGAACCCCTGACGGCCGTGCGCGTCCGGCCAGAGCGGCGCGTGCCAGGACCTACGGTCGAGAACATGCGGGTACTCGTCACGGGCGGCGCGGGCTTCATCGCTAGGCCGGCGTGCGCGACCTGGTGTTCGCCGGCTCGATGGTGGTGTACGGCGAGGGCTGTTACGCCTGCGGCACGCACGGCCTGGTACGCCCCGGTCCGCGGCGGCCAGAAGACCTCGCCGCGGGGCGCTTCGAACCGCCCTGCCCACAGTGCGCCGAGCCGTTGCGCCCCGGCCTCGTCGAGGAGGACGCTCCCGCCGACCCGCGCAACGTCTACGCGACCACCAAGCTCGCCCAGGAGCACCTGGCGGCCTGCTGGGCGCGCGCGTGTGGGGGGCCGGGCCATCTCCCTGTGCTGTCACAACGTCCACGGACCCCGCATGCCCCGCGACACCCCCTACGCCGGAGTCGCCGCGCTGTTCCGCTCCGCCCTGGCGCGCGGCGAGGCACCCCGCGTCTTCGAGGACGGTGGCCGGCGGCGGGACTTCGTGCACGTCCACGACGTCGCGGCGGCCAACGTCACCGCGCTCGGCACCCCCCGCTCCGCCGCCCTCCGCCCCGGCACGCTGCGCGCCTACAACGTCGGCAGGGCGAGCCGCACACCGTCGGCGATCTCGCCCGCGCCCTGTCCGCGGCGTACGGCCGGCCGGAACCGCTGACCACCGGTGAGTACCGCCTCGGCGACGTCCGGCACATCACCGCCTCGTCCCGGCGGCTGCGCGACGAACTCGGCCGGCGGCCGCGCGTCCGATTCGCCGACGGCATGGCCGAGTTCGGGGAAGAGGCCTGAGTCCTACGGCGCCGCGACCGGGAGCACCACCTCGAAGCGGCAGCCGCCGGGGACGTTGCGCACCGCGGCCCGCCCCTCGTGGGCCTCGACGATGCCGCGCACGATGGCCAGCCCGAGGCCCGCGCCCGCCGGCGGAGTGCGCGCGTCCGTTCCCCGCCAGCCGGTGTCGAAGACGCGCGGCAGGTCATCGGCCGGGATGCCGCCGCAGCCGTCGGTCACCGACAGCACGACGGAGTCCGCCGCGCGGTGCGCGGCCACCGCGACGGTCCCGTCGGCCGGGGTGCGGTGGATGGCGTTGACCAGCAGGTTGGCCAGGACTCGGCTCATCTCCCGGCCGTCGACCTTCACCGGCACCGGGTCGTGGGCGCCGTCACGATCCCCGACGAGCAGTACCCCGTGCTCGCGGGCGAGGGACTCCGCTGCGGCGAGGGCGTCGTCCACGAGGTCGTGGACGGACACGCGGGTCGGTGTCAGGGCGAGCACCCCTGCCTGGATACGGGAGAGTTCGAACAGGTCACCGACCATGCCGGAGAGCCGCTCGACCTCGGCGCGGATACGGCGGTGATAGCGGGCGGGATCGTCGACGACCCCGTCCTCCAGGGCCTCGGCCATGGCGCGCAGACCGGCGAGCGGCGTGCGCAGGTCGTGCGAGATCCAGGCGACGAGCTCGCGCCGCGAGGCCTCCAGGGCGCGCTCGCGCTCACGTGAGGCCGTGAGTTTGACGCTGGTGGCGGCCAGTTCGCGGCCGAGTGCGGCGAGTTCGGCGGTGGGCGCGGTGGCGGGCGCCGAGAAGCCGCCCCCGTCCCCGAGGACGCGGGTGGCCTCGGCGAGCGCACGGCTGCCCGCCACGACCCACCGTCCCAGCAGCAGCGCGACGGTCAGGGAAACGGCCGCCGCGATGGCGCACACCGTCGTGATCACGCCCAGATCGTGCGAGGACAGGAACATCGCCCAGGCGACCGAGAGCGTCCCGGCGAGCATCGCGCCCACCGCCACGGCGGCCACCACCGCGAGCGACAGGGCCACCGAGCGGCGCCGCAGCAACCGCAGGGCGAACGCGCCGAGCAGGCCGGCGACGGCCGCGCCGAGGGCGGCGTAGGCGGCGATGAACAGCAGATCACGCATCGACGGCCTCCGTCGCGGGCACGGCGGGCGGGTCGAAGCGGTATCCGACGCCCCAGACGGTGCTGATGAGCCGGGGCCGGGCCGGGTCGTCCTCGATCTTCTCGCGCAGCCGGCGCACATGGACGGTGACAGTCGACAAATCGCCGAATTCCCATCCCCACACCCGGTGCATCAGCTCCTCGCGGCCCACGACCCGGCCCGGATGCTGGAGGAAGAACGCCATCAGTTCGAACTCCCTCATGGTGAGGGCGAGCTCGACGCCGTCGCGCGTGGCGCGGTGGGCGGCCGGGTCGAGGGTGAGCGGCCCGGACCGCAGCGCCATGCCGGTTTCCGCGCCGGTTTCCGCGCCCGTTCCCGGGCCGGTCGCCGTGCCGGACGCGGCCTCGCGGCGGGTGCCCGCGCGGCGCAGCACCGACTCGACGCGCAATACCAGTTCGCGCGGGCTGAACGGCTTGGTCACGTAGTCGTCCGCGCCGACCTCCAGGCCGAGGATGCGGTCGTCCTCGTCGCCGCGTGCCGTGAGCATGACCACCGGTATCTGGCCTTGGTCGGCGCGGATGCGGCGGCACACCTCCAGCCCGTCCAGGCCCGGCAGCATCAGGTCGAGCACGACGAGGTCGGGGCGGGCCGCCGCGGCGCAGGCGAGTGCCGCGTGGCCGTCCGCGGCACGGTCGACCGTGAAGCCCGCGCGGACGAGATAGCCGGTCACCACCTCGGCCACGGTGGGGTCGTCGTCCACCACGAGGACACGGGCGGGGGAAGCGTCGCTGGTCACGCTCCGAGTCTCGCACCGGGCACGCGCCGCACGCCGGGGTGGTGGCCTCCCGCCGGGGGCGGCCGGGTTCCTTAGTGCCGCATGACAGAAATGTCGGTTCCGTATTCATGGGGTGAGGAAGGTGACCGACACTTTCCCCTCCCGGGTGGACGGGATCCTGCCCGGCTTTGACGAGGCCGATCCCAGATCTCCCTGCCCGCTCCATCTGCCGGTCCGGCCTCCGGTGGCGTCCCTCGCCGACTCTCCGGGGGGCGATGACCGCGCACCCGCGCGGGGACGAGCCGCCGCCGACGCCCGCGCGGTGGCGGCGGCCGCGCCCGGCACCCGATTCGCGGCGGAACTGGGCCGATGACGACGCGTACGCGCCTACCCCGCGCACCAGGGCGGTCCGCTCTTCCGGCGTCGGCCCTCGCGGTCCACCGCGCGTGACGTCAGGAGGGCTGTGCCGCCGACAGCGCGGTGACCGCGACGATCCCGTCGCATTCGGCGAACACCCCGTCGTCCAGGGCGACCTGGTGACGCCCCGCGCCACCCGGCAGGCCCAGCACCATCGTCGGGTACTGCACCGGCGCCTCTCCCGACGCGCAGTAGCCGTCACCCTCGCCCTGGACCTGATGGAACGTCAACTTGACCCACACCCGGCCGCCCGGCGCCACCGTGACCGGTGCGGCGGTGCCGCTGTGCTCCACGGTCAGCGGCACGTTGAGCTCCGGCGAGCCGTTGGCCGCCCCGGCCACCGTGGGGAACCCCTCGACTGTGCAGGCGGTTCCGGAGGTGTTCGTGAAGCCCACGATCGCCGCCCCCGTGCCCGTCCCCTGCGGCCGCTGCGCCGCCTGGCGCGCCGGCCCCGCCTCCAACGCCGTGTCCCCGCAAGCGGATCCCACCGGACCGTCCGATGCGATCGGCGACGCCGAGGGGCCCGGCGCGGACGAAGCCGAGGAAACAGGGGAGGCCGAGGAAGTCGGCGAAGCCGCAGTCACCGAGCCCGTGGGCACCGGCGGCTTCGCCGTGCCGTCGTCCCCGCGGCATCCGGTCAGAAGTGCCGCCGCCGTACAGACCAGCACCGCCGCCGTCGCGGCGCCGCGCGCGTTCATGTGCTCCATGACGTCCCCCAGTTGTTCGGCCCGGCTCGCCGCCGGCGTTCGGCTCGGAACACGCGGGCGCCGACCGGGACGGTTTCCGGACGTACATGGCTGATACGGAATGGTAACGCATTGCGGTCACATCGCCACGTTCCGGATTCTGGTGATCGCGCAGTTCAGCACGGCGTTTCGCGCTCCCGAGCCTCGACCTGGCCGATGGTGATGGCGATGGCGATGGCGATGGCGCCGCCGGGATCGCGACCCTCGCCGCCGTCCTCGGCGGGTTCCCTCGGCATGCGGTGGAACGGGGCCGTCCCGGGCAGGAGGAGAGGTACGACTCGACCGGGGAGGATCCGACCCATGCATTACGACCGGATACCGCGCACGTCCGCCGCGGTCCTCGCGCTGTCCGTCGCCGCCTCGCTTTCCGCGTGCAGCGGTTCCGGCGACACCGGGGGCGACGGGGACGCGGCCGATCGTCCGGCGATCACCGTCACCCCCGCATCCGCCAAACAGCCCGTTCCCGTCGACCGCAAGGTGGCCGTCCGCGTCACCTCCGGCCGGCTGGACTCCGTCCGCGTCACCGCGCCCGGCCCCGGACCGCTGTCCGGCACGCTCGCCGCCGGCAAGGCGGGCTGGACGTCCACCGGGCACCTCGCGCCGGGCGTCACCTACGACGTCGTCGCCCGCGCCACCGGCGACGACGGCAAGGCGCTCACCAAGCACGTACGCTTCACCACCGCCGAGGCCGACCGCACCTTCGTGGGGGAGTACCACCCCGACAAGGGCACCACCGTCGGCGTCGGCATGCCGGTGTCCATCGTCTTCAATCAGCCCATCCGCGACCGCGCCGCCGTCGAGCGCAAGCTCGCCGTCACCGCCTCGCCCGCCGTCGACGGCTCCTGGAGCTGGATGAAGGACTGGAGCGGCCGGGACCGCGTCGACTGGCGGCCCCGCGGTTTCTGGAAGGCCGGCACCGACGTCACCCTCCGCATGAACCTCGACGGTGTCGACGCGGGCGGCGGCCTCTACGGCACCCAGAACCGCGTCGTGCACTTCCGGATCGGGCACGCCGTCACCACCACCGTCGACACCTCGCGCAAGACCCTCACCCTCCGCCGCGACGGCAAGGTCGTGCGGACCCTCCCGGTCTCCACCGGCAAGCCCGGCTACGAGACCTGGAACGGCACCATGGTCGTCCTGGAGAAGACTCCCAGCATCACCATGAACTCCCGCACCGTCCGCATCTTCGGCCCCGAGGCCTACAACCTCAAGGACGTCAAGTGGGACGTCCGCCTGACCACTTCCGGCACCTTCTCCCACGCCGCGCCCTGGAACGACGGCAAGTTCGGGCGCGTCAACGGCAGCCATGGCTGCATCGGCATGAGCACCGCCGACGCCAAGTGGTTCTACGAGCACGTCGGCATCGGCGACCCGGTCACCGTCGTCAACTCCACGGACACCGTCCAGCTCAACAACGGCTACGGCGACTGGAACGCCGACTGGTCCGACTGGCGTGCTGGGAGCGCCCTGTGACGCGGGCCGACGGCACGGCGGGGGTCGGACACGACAAAGCCCGCGCAGAATGCGCGGGCTCCCTCGACGACCTACGAGGTGGGACTCCCTTCGCCGGCATGGTCCGGATCAGGTGCTAGGGGTCGCTCTCCGGTCCTTGCCTCTTCCCTGACCTTCAAGCCTCTCAGCTCGGCCGTTGATCCCGGTCGCGGGGGAAGTGGGACCTTCCCTGTCCGCTCTCGGTGCTACCGAACTCCCTCGCTCGCCCCGTAGGCCTCTTCCAGGCTAATACCGATCCTCGCGCAGCACTAGCGGCAAATCCACCCATTCCATGATTTTTGGGACTACTGGCGCCGGGGCGCCTCCCACGTCCCGCTCAGACGCGGTCGAACGGCTCCGCGTAACGGAACGCCCCGCTGATCGAGGGGGTGTACGCGGCCAGCGGCCGCACCTGGAAGTACGGGCCCCACGCCGCGTCCGGCGGCGTGATCCGGTAGTCCGTACTGGCCCGGAAGCCGAAGCGGCCGTAGTACGCCGGGCTGCCCAGCAGGGCCACCAGCGGCTCCCCGAGCGCTTCCGCCGCGCCCAGCACGCTGTGGACCAGGGCCAGCCCGGCCCCACGCCGGTGGTACTCCGGCGCCACGCTCAGCGGGCCCAGCGCCGCCACGGGGACCGCGTCCACATGGCCGCGCGAGCACACGACATGCCCGACCACGGCACCCTCGTCGTCCGTGGCGACCAGCGACAACAGGGGCAGCCACGCTCCCGATTCCCGCAACTCCGCGACCAGCGTGGCTTCCACGGGCACCTCCGCGCCCGGTTTCGCGAAGGCGGCCGCCGTCACGGCGTGCACGGCGGCCAGGTCGTCTGAGGTTTCCCGTCGGATCAGCACGCGGGCAGTCTCCGGTCCGCCCGCCCTTCCGGCAACCGGTTTTTCCCCTGCCGGGTCCCGGTGCTTGGTACCCGGGGCCTCAGCCGCCGCCGACGACCAGTCCGCGGGGCCCGCCGCCGGGGACTTCGCCGGGGAAGGGGCCGCGGAGAAGCGAGACGAGGCCGTGGGCGAGGTCGTCGCGCCAGCAGAGGTAGTCGTGGCCGCCGTTGTACTCGCGGTGGGCGACCGCGTACCCCTTGGCGCTCAGGGCGTCGCGCAGGCGGCGGCCGGCGGCCGGCACGCCCCACTCCTGGAGACCGGCCGACAGGTGGAAGCGCACGGGTCTGCGGGCCAGGGCCCGGACGCGGCCGGTGAGCCACTCCTCCGGGCAGGCCCCCTCCCGGCGGGCGGCCGGCCACCAGAAGGCGCCCGACTGTGCCAGGACGTTGCCGAAGCGCTCCGGCCGCCGCAGGGCCGCGTAGGCCGCGGCCAGGCCGCCGAGACCCTGACCCGCGACGACGGTCCGTGACGGGTCGCCGGTGACGGGCCAGCGATGGGCCGCCCAGGGCAGCAGTTCACGCGTAAGGAAAGCCACGAAGCGTTCGTCGCAGGCGAGTTCACGTCGGCGGGTGTCGCTGTCCAGCGCGTCCGGCAGCAGCGCGACGAGCGGTGGCAGCAGACCCACGCGGATGAGGCCGTCGAGCATCCCGGAGATGCCCAGTTGCTGCCACACGTCGCCGTCCAGCAGGACCACGACCGGCAGCCCGGCCAGGTCCTCGTAGCCGGCGGGCGTGTAGGTCCACACCCGCCGCCAGTTGTGGAGGTGCCCGCTGCGCAGCGTGTGCACCGACAACTCGCCCGTCCCGGTGCCGGGGCGGGTCCGGCCGCTGCCGAGCGCCACGGGAGCGGCGGGCAGGGCCACCACGGACAGCGGCTCGGCACCCCAACGGCTGGGAAAGACGGCCCGGTTGAGCGGGTCGCGGCGCGGATGGCGGCGCAGCCGCCGCAGGTACGCCTGTCTCGCGCCGGGCGCGTCCGGCGCGCCGGACGTGGAGCCGCCCGCCGGGCCGTCCGGCCCGAAGCCGCCCGCTGTGCCGTCCCCGTTGCCCTCGTCGGCCTCGTCGTCACCCTCGCCGTCGTCCACGCAAAGGGCGTACGTGGCACGCCAGTCGGCCCGCATCCGTATCGTCCAGTGCCACACGTCCGTGCCCGGGACGCGGGCCATGAGGTTGCCCGCCAGGTCCTCGGGGTCGACCACCTGGTTGGGCAGCACGAGGACGGTGCGCGTCGCGGCCGTGCCCCGCCACAGGAAGGTGACGGCGGCGTGCCCCGGGTCACCGTCGATGGCCTCCACCAGGGGGGTGCCCTCGGCTTCCACGGCCCGCCAGAAGTCCCCCTCCCGCTCGGGGCGTTCGGTGAGCGCCGCGATCCGCGGGCTACGGGCGCGTTCCACCGGCGCGGGCCGGGGGAAGCGCGGCGCGCGCAGCGACGTGCCGGACGGCGGGCTCCACAACGCGGACAGCATGATCGGCAAACCCTCCTGGACGCCTCCGATGGCAAAGGTCATTTAAAGTCACGTTCTCCTCTACCTGAAGTCGCCGTGAGGCCCGTCGCACCGCGACCAAACCCCTGTCGGCGCGGGCCGATCCGGGGTTCCATGTCCTCACCTGCCCATCGGCGCCGAAGAGAGGGAGCCTCTTGGCCACCACCGTGCGACGCAGCACCCTCACCCTCCCCGCAGCCCCGCTCGGCCCGGAGAACCCGCTGCCCGCCCTGCGCGCCCCGCACGAACTGCACGTGCCGGCCGAACCCGACGCAGCCGAGAACGCCGACCTCCCGCCCGCGATGGCCCGTCGCCTCGCCTACGGGCACCTGCGCACGCTGCTCCCCGTACCGCGTCTGGACGGCTACACCCGCGAGCGCACGCCCACCGCCCTCGACGCCGTCGTCATCGAGAACGACCGCCTGCGCGCCACCGTCCTGCCCGGGCTCGGCGGCCGCCTGTACTCGCTGCACCACAAGCCCACCGGGCGGGAACTGCTGCACGTCAACCCCGTCCTGCAGTTCGCCGACTTCGGGCTCGCCGGGGCCTGGTTCTCCGGCGGCGTCGAATGGAACCCGGGTGCCACCGGTCACACCACGATGACCTGCGCCCCGCTGCACGCCGCCCGCGTCCCCGCGCCCGACGGCGGCGAGATGCTGCGCCTTTGGGAGTGGGAACGGCTGCGCGACCTGCCGTACCAGATCGACCTGTGGCTTCCCGACGGCTCCGACTTCCTCTATGCCGGCGTCCGTGTCCGCAATCCTCACCACCGGACCGTTCCCCTCTACTGGTGGTCCAACACCGCCGTGCCGGAGACACCCGGCACCCGTGTCCTCGCCCCCGCCGGTCACGCCTGGCACTTCGGTTCCAACCGGACACTGCACCGGGTACCCGTTCCGGAAGCGCCCACCGCGTCCGAACACCCGGCCGACTGGTTCTACGACCTGTCCGACGGCACCCGCCCCTGGATCGCCGCACTCGGCACCGACGGCCACGGCCTCGTCCAGACCTCCACCGACACCCTGCGCGGCCGCAAGCTCTTCGTCTGGGGCCAGGGGCGCGGCGGCCGCCGCTGGCAGCGCTGGCTCGCCGGCGACACCGATACCGGCGGCTATCTGGAGATCCAGGCCGGTCTCGCCCCCACCCAGCTCGAACACCTGCCGCTCGCCGCCGGCACCGCCGTGTCCTGGCTGGAGGCCTACGGACCCCTCGACGCCGGGCCGGACGCCGGTACGGGAGACGTCGAGGCCCGCCTGGAAGCGGCCCTCCCGCGGGAGCGGGTGCGCGCCGCGTACGAGGCATGGCTCCCCGCCGCCGACGCCGAGCCCAAGGACATCCTCGCCACCGGCTCCGGCTGGGGCGCCCTGGAGGTGCTGCGCGGCCGCTACGACCTGCCCGGCACGCCCTTCGTCCCCGAGACCATCGGCGAGCCGCAGAAGCCGTGGCTGGAACTGCTCCTCGCCGGCGTCTTCCCCAAGGCCCCGGGCGACGACGCCCTCCCCGCCCCCGTGCTCGTCTCGCCCGAATGGCGCGAACTCCTGGAGACCGCGGGCACGTACGACGGCAACGAGTGGTACCTCGACCACCACCTCGGCCTCGCCCAATGGGACGCAGGCGACCGCGCCCAGGCCGTCCGCAGCTGGGAGCGCTCCGCCGCCCGCACCCGCTCCTGGCTGCCTCTGCACTGCCTCGCCGCCGCCGACCTGGCCGACGGCAACCACGCGCGCGCCGCGGAGCGTTACCTCGACGCCGTACGCGCCCAGGCCGAGGGCACCTCCCCGGCCGGCGTCCGCGCCGCCCTCGCCCGCGAGGCGGTCCCGGCCCTGCTCGCGGCCCGCCGCCCCGCCGACGCCGCCGCCGTCCTCGGCACCCTCCCCGCCGACGTCCTCGCCCGCGGCCGCTTCCGCCTCCTGCACGCCCAAGTCCTGCGCGCCCGGGGCGACATCGCGGGCGCCCTCGCCGTCTTCGACACCGGCTTCACCGTCGACGACCTGCGGGAGGGCGAGGACTCCCTGCACCTCACCTGGCAGGCCCTGGGCGACGGCGAACCGCTGCCCGAGGCCTACGACTTCCGCATGACCCCCTGAAAACCGGTGGCCCACGGCGCACGACACCCCGCACAGTGGTGCCTCCCGAGCACCACCAAGAGGGGGGAAGCCCATGTCGACGCTGCGCGTCACCGCCGAACGGCTCACCATCCACGACCACCCGAACGCGGACGCCCTGGAGCTCGCCCAGGTCGGTCTCTACCGGGCGGTCGTGGCCAAAGGGGCCTACCGCACCGGTGACTTCGCGCTGTACATCCCGGAGCAGTCCGTGCTGCCGGACGCCCTGATCGCCGAACTCGGCCTGACGGGACGGCTCGCCGGCGCCGCCGCCAACCGCGTCAAGGCGGTCCGGCTGCGCGGCGAGCTGTCCCAGGGCATCGTGTGCCGCCCCGCCGCGCTCGACGGCACGGACCTGGCGCAGGCCGCCTCCGGCGAAGCCGACTTCGCCGGAGTGCTGGGCATCACCAAATGGGTGCCCCCGGTCCCGGTGTCGATGAGCGGAGACGTGGAGTCCGCGCCGGACCTGCTGCCGTGGATCGACATCGAGAACCTCAAGCGCTACCCCGGCGTCTTCGCGCCCGGCGAACCGGTCGTGATCACGGAGAAGCTGCACGGCACGGCGTGCGCCCTGACCTACGTGGCGGCGACGGGGCAGGTACTGGTCACCTCCAAGGGGCTCGGCGCCCAGCGACTGGCCCTCAAGGAGTCCGCGCAGAACCTGTACTGGCGTGCCGCGCACGGCCACGGCCTGCCCGCCGTCGCCGCCGCTCTGGCCGAACGGCTGGGTGCCGCCCGGGTCGCGCTGTACGGCGAGGTCTACGGCTCCGGCGTCCAGGACCTCGGCTACGGCGCGGACGGGCGCGGCGGCGTCCCCGGGTACGCGGCCTTCGACGTGGCGGCGGAGATCGACGGCGCCGTGCGCTGGCTGGACCCGGCCGAGTCGCTGCCCGAAGGAGCGCTGCCCCTGGTGCCCCGGCTGCACGCGGGCCCCTTCGACCTCGACGTCGTCCTGGAACTGGCGCGGGGCGCCGAGACCGTCTCCGGCCGCGGCCTGCACCTGCGGGAAGGCGTCGTCGTCCGCGCCGCCGCTGACCGCCACAGTCCCGTGCTCGGCGGCCGTGCCATCGCCAAGGTCGTCAGCGACGCGTACCTCACCCGCAAGGGCGGCACGGAATTCGAGTAATTGGAGCAAGCGGCATGCATGGCTCTCCCGTCGCTGGGCAGGCGCAGCACCCGAGTCACCCGACACAGCGCACGCAAGAGAAGGGAACGGCCATGACCGACTTCAGCGCCCCCAACGGCGCCCAGCCGCCGGCACAGCGCGCCCTGCACGAGATCGCCACGGGCGGCGACAACGCCTCCGCCCTCAGCACCCTCGCGGCCAGTGACGTGCTGCTCCCGGTCCCCGGGGCACCGGAGGCCGCGGGCGGCGATGACGCGGAGCAGGAGACGATCAGCCTGCCGGTGTTCGAGCAGGAGGACGGCACGAAACTCGTGCCGGTCTTCACCTCGGAGGTTCGTCTCGCCCACGCCCTGCCCAATGCCAGGGGCTACCGAATAATGCCCCTGTCCGCGCTGAGCAGCGGATGGCCCTCGGACGAGCTCACGCTCTCCATCGACGCGGGGTCGCCGGACACCCTGACCATCAAGGGCGAAGGGGTCAGGGCCCTCGCGGGCCTGTCCGGTTGAGCCGGAGGTCCTGAACAAACCTGGGGACATGACGTTGCCCCCGGCAGGCGGAGGCCGGCCGGGGGCAACGTCGTACCGGGCAGCGCCCGGGGCGTGGCCTCCCTACATGGGCCGGTAGACGGTCAGGGCCTCGTTGACCTTGTCGACGAGCAACTCGGCCGGGGCGGGCGCGATCTCGCCGTCCGCGGCGAGCCGAGTCCCCGGGCCGATGCCGCCCAGGCGCACCCGTCGCAGCAGGGCGGTGGTGGAGCCGGTGAGGGCGGCGGCGAGCAGCCGGGTCCTGGCATAGGGGCTGCCGGGCACCATGCGGACGTCGAGCTGTCCGTCGGCCAGGTTGCGGCGGCGGACGGGGGCCGGCCCGAGGCTGCGGTAGGCGCCGTTGCCGGCGAAGAGCATCCACACCGAGTGGCGGCGCCCGTTGATGTCGACGTCGACGGGGCTGGACGTGCGCAGCACGTGGACCGCGGCGAGGACGCCGGCCGGCCAGCTGCCGACGCGGCGGGACCAGCGCTCGCGGTAGCGGACGAGCTCGGGGTAGACGCCGATGCTGAAGGTGTTGAGGAACAGGGACGGCCGTGCGGCCTTGCCGTCCTCCCCGCCCCTGTCGCCGCTCCCGTCCAGCGGTGTGATGCGGGCGACGTCGGCCGAGATGGCGGTGCCCGCCTCCACGGCACGCGCCGCGTCGTCGATCGAGTCGATGGCCAGGTCCATCGCGAAGTGGTTGTACGTGCCGCCGGGGGAGACCATGAGCGGCACGCGGTGCCGCAAGGCGATCTCCGCCGCGAGGCGGACGCTGCCGTCGCCGCCGTGGACGCCGAGCGCGCCGCCGGACTCCGCGGCCTGGCGGGCGGCCTTCTCCAGCATCTCCGCGAGGTCGTCGTCCTCGGAGCACTCCTCGACCACGGCCTCCGGCAGCACCGCCCGCAGCCGGTCCGCGGGCATGCCCATCAAGGGCGGCGGCCCGGAGACCTCGTTGACCACCACGTACAGGCCGCGCCCGCCCGGGAGGGCGGGCGCGTCGGCCTGCGGCGTGGGCGGCACGGCGAGGTCTCGGCCGGTCGGCACGAGACCGCGCACGGCCAGCGCCGCGCCGGCGCCGAGCGTCATCCCGGCGAGCACGTCGCTGGGGTAGTGCACGCCGGTGTAGATCCGGGAGAACGCCACCGACCAGGCGAGCGGCGCCACGACCGCCCCCCAGCGGGGGGACTCGACGGCCACCCCCGCCGCGAAGGCGACCGCGGAGGCCGCGTGACCGGAGGGGAAGGACGTGCTGCCGGGCTGCCGCGACAGGCGCCGGATCATCGGCACGGAGTCCAGCACCGGGCGGGCCCGGCGCACCGCCCCCTTGCCGACGGTGTTGACCACCGCCGAGGCGAGGGCGAGCGATCCCACGCCGCGCAGCGCCGCTCGCCGCCCCGGGCGGCCGCCGACCACCGCGATGCCCGCGGCCACGCCGAACCACAGCGCGCCGTGGTTGGCGGCGCGGCTCAGCCGGGGCAGCACGGGCTCCGCGGCCGGCCACTCCCGTGTCGCGACCCGCTGGAACAGCTCCTTGTCCCACGCGCTCAGCTTCGGGCGCACATCGACTCCCTCCTGATCGATTCCACTGCCGGGTCCGTCCGGGGTCAGGCCCGCGGGCCCATCCCCAGCGTCCGTACGACTTCCTGGACGTTGGCGTACCGCCGGTTGTCGCCCGGCAGGCCGTCCACCAGGTCGGTGAGCGGGTCGGGCGCGTGGTGGTCGCGCAACGCCCGCAGCAGGTCGCCGCGCCGGGCCGGGAACGTCTTGCGGGTCAGGTGGCGGGCCAGTTCGAACGGCAGCGACGTGCCGTCCGTGGCGCCGGACAGGACGGGACCGTTCACGACCGCGAGGTCGTCGTCGGCGGCCGGCTCGGGGTCGTGCCACTCGTCGACCCGGGTCGGATGCCCGGAGCGCAGCAGTCCGCGCAGTTCGTGCTTCATCTCGTCGTCTCGGTGGACGCTCAGGCGGTCGCTTCCTCGTTGCACGATGGCTCCTTTCCTCGGGGGGCCGGGTACTTCCTCGTCTACCCGTTCGCGGCGTTGAATGCCTGCCGAATACGGTACGAAGCGGATGAATCGGATCGTCCGGGGTACCAAACGGGCGAGGCCACCGGCAGCGAAAGGAAGGTGCGCGGCCCATGAGCCCATACCGCGGCGGGGTCGACCCCGCAGACCTGGACGAACGGCAGCTGGTGAACGAGCTGGAGTCGGTGCACCGCACCCGGCACGAGACCTTGCTCCACGGATCGCCTGCGGCCCTCGACGCCCACAACTCGCGCATGGTGGCGCTCGAAGGGGAGTATCTGCGCCGCCATCCGCAGCGGATCACCGCCCCCGGCCGCACCCGCGCCGGGGCGCGTGCCCGGGTCCTGCAGATGCCGGCGCAGTCCGCGTCCGCGGAGTAGCCGCGGCGGACGGCACGCGGCCGGGGGCACCACGACTGCCGTGTGGCGGCGTCCGACCGGACAGTGGGGCGTGCGAAGGC
>NZ_JBHXSO010000029.1:0-113731 GCF_042714775.1 Streptomyces sp. NPDC058691
GACCCCGCACGACGGCCCAGGCCGTCGTGCGGGGAGAGGCAAAAGCCGACGCGCCCCGCGAACCGCGCGCAGCCCGTCCCACACACGAAGGAAGGGACATGGACATGTCCGATGAGCCCTACGGCATGTCGGTGACCGACAAGGTCCTCGCGTTGCTCGGGGCCTTCACCCCCGAAAACCCCGCGCTCACCCTCACGGAGTTGTCCAGGCGGACGGGGCTGTCGTTGCCGACGGTTCATCGTCGTGCTGCCGAACTCGTCGCCTGGGGAGCCCTGGAGCGCGGGCCCGACCGGCGCTACCGGGTGGGCCTGCGGCTGTGGGAGGTGGCCACCCTCGCGCCTCGCGGCTTCCCGTTGCGCGATGCGGCCCTGCCGATCCTGTACGACCTGTACGACGTCACGAAGGAGCAGCACATCCATCTCTCCGTGCGGGACCACCTGGACGTCGTCTTCCTGGAACGTCTGAGCACGCCGGGCGCGCCGCAGGCCGACAGCCGGGTGGGAGGCCGCTTCGGCGCATTCGCCACGGGAGCGGGACTCGTCCTGCTCGCCCACGCGCCTGGCGACGTTCAAGAGGAGTATCTGAGCACCCCACCGCGTCGCTACACCAGTAACACGGTCACCTCCCCCGCCCGGCTCCGCTCCCTGCTGGCTGATGTCCGCAGGGAGGGGTACGCCAGCAGCGACAGAATGGTGGGGCCGGACGTCCACTGCGTCGGAGCGCCGATCCACGGTGCGGGCGGCTCGGTCGTGGCGGCCATTTCGATCGCCTTCAGGGCGGGCAGCCAATCCCCCCAGACGCTCGCTCCCGCCGTTCGCGCGGCGGCCCGAAAGGTTTCCCGCGCGTTGCGCGAGTGAACACGTCCCGGGCCGGTCGACGGCCCGTACGGTGCCCCGGACAAGCACCGGTTCGACTGCCGGCGGGCTCTGGGGGCCTCAACTCACCCTTCCATACCGCGATGGCACGAAAGCCGCGCCATGTTGATACGACACCTTGCTTCCAGGAAAATCCGGCCGCTCCCCAGACTCGTGATACCGCACTGCCCGCGCACTCCCGTTTCCGCGCCTGCGGCCGATGACGGAGCCCGCTTGCTCCAAGCGTCCGGCCCCGGAAGCCCTCAGCGGCCGAAGGCCCATGGCCGCGGCACCGGGCCCTTGGGCATGCGCGGCCACGCTGTGCCTCCGCTCCTGCTGATCGTGGCCGTCACCTTGGGTGCGTCGTTCGCCCCCCTTGCGGTTCACCTGTCCACACTGCTCGTGGCGGCCCCCACGTGCACGGGAACATTCGCACGGCCACGCTTCACGGCCGCCGTCGCGCTCACGGCAGCCGCGGCAGTGCTCCTCGTGGACCGCCACGACGGCCTGCTCCACTCACCGCTGCTGCCCATTCACATCGGAGCAGTGCTCATAGTCTCCGCGTTCGTCATCGCCGCCCGGGCGCTCCATGACCGCGACTTGCAGGAACTGGCCCAAGTACGGGCCGTCTCCGAAGCAGCCCAACGGGTACTGCTGCGGCCGATCCCTGGGGAGCTGGGCCCCTTCCGTGTCGCCTCGATGTACCGCGCCGCGGCGGCACACGCACTGGTGGGCGGTGACCTGTACGCGGCCGCCCGCACCGGCCGGACCACGCGCCTCCTCATCGGAGACGTCCGCGGAAAAGGCCTCCCGGCGATCGATGACGCCTCCGCCGTCCTGGGCGCTTTCCGTGAGGCAGCCCAGCAGTGCCGCACACTCCCGGAACTTGCGGCCTCCCTGGAACGCAGCGTTCGCAGGCACCTGTGCGAGGTGCCCCCCATCGTCCCCGACAGCGGCGAGCGGTTCATCACCGCCCTGCTGATCGAACTCCCCGACGACGAAGAGATCATCAGGGTGGTCAGCTGCGGGCACCCGCCACCTCTGCTGCGCCAGGGCAACCAGGTCACCCCGCTGACCGTCACCCGGCCCGCCCCGCCACTGGGGCTCGCAGCGGACACGCCCAACGCCTTTCGCCTCGACACCGTTGCCTTCGGCCCCGGAGACACGCTGCTCCTCTACACCGACGGCCTGGCCGAGGCCCGCGACTCCGCCGGCGACTTCTTCCCCCTCCTCGACCGTGCCGATACCTGGACCTGGGACTGCCCCAGCCGTCTCGTACAGCACGTCAGCCTCGATGTGGACCGGCATGTCGGCAAGAACCTCCAGGACGACCTGGCACTTGTCGCGGTCCATCACCCCCGTACCCCGTCCACGCAGGACAGCCGCCACCGTGAACATCCTCAGCCCGAAGACCCGCACACCCGCGCATTGCCCCCTCACCCATGCGCCACCGACCACACGCGCATGAATGCCACGCGCTGCGCACCACACCAGAAAGGACAGTGACGAGAATGACGAGAATGGCCACATCCAGGCTCCTCCTGCTCCGGCACCCGAGTGCACTGCTCGCCGTCTATCTCGCTGCGGCCTGCGCTCTGCAACTGAAGGCCTCCGCAGGCGGCCTGGTCCGCTGGTCGGACTACTCGGTCCTCGCACCCGTGATGGCGGCAGCCCTGCTGCCCCTCCGGCACACCCTGATCGTCGGAGCTTCCACTCTGGCGACCAGTGTGGTCATCTACGGTTTCGTCATTCCAGGCGTGTCGGAGGGCGGCCGCACGGTTGTCATCACCGCCGCCCTCCTGTCACTGGGCATGAGCCTGCTCATCTGCCGAATCCGGGGCCGCCAGAATACGAGGTGCGCCTTCGCCGCACCTGCCCCGAGCGGTGAGCAGACCGGCCGCCGGATCGCCTCTGCACCACGTCAGGCACCCGGCGATCTGTGCGCCTCCCTGCCGGCGGGTGGACCACCACCCGGGCGCCTGCCGCAACCCGCGGCCGTGGAACTCGCATACGGCGGGGCCGATGGCGGAAGGCCGCAGGCCCATTGGCTGGACGCCATCCCACTGCCCGGAGCCCGGGTGGCGCTGGTAGCCGGCAGCGTGACCGAGGACGGAGAACCGGCCCCCACCCTGGTGCACGAACTCCGCGCCGCGGTGCGAACGCTGGCGGACATCGACATGCCACCGGACGAGACGCTCACCCACCTCCAGGACGTCCTCCACCGGCTGCAACCGGACGACGCCGTCCACGACGTCATGGCAAGCTGCCTGTACGCCGTCTACGACCCCGTCACAGCAGACTGCACCCTCGCCTGCGCCGGCCACCCCGCCCCCATCGTCATCAGCCCCGAAGGTGTGACCATCGCCGTCGACCTTCCCTCCGGAACACCGCTCGGACGCGCACGAGCACAAGTCACGACCACCGAAATCCGGCTCGGCAAGGGCAGCGTGCTCCTGCTGCATGCGCACTCCGCGAAGCCAACCGGTTCCGAGACCAGGACCGATGGATCCACCGTGCCCGAACGACCCATCGGGCCGCAGTCCTCGCTCACCGACACCTGCCATACCGCCCTGCAGGCCCTTGCGACAGAGGGTGGCCCCCGTCAACTGCGTGTGCTCGCCGCACGAACCCGCACATTCGACACCACCACCGTGGCCACTTGGGACCTCACCGCCGATCCAGCGGCGGTCTCCGCCGCGCGCAAACATGTCACCGCCCAGCTGACGGCATGGGGCCTGGACGAGGCGGCATCCACCACCATCCTGATCGTCAGCGAACTGGTCACCAACGCCATCCGCCACGCGCAGCCACCGCTGCTTCTCCGCCTGATCCGCTGCGACACCAGCCTGACCTGCGAGGTCACCGACGGCAGCACCATCACCCCTCACCTACGCCGCGCCAGCACCCTCGACGAAAGCGGCCGGGGGCTGTTCATCGTCGCCCAACTCACCTGCCGCTGGGGCACCCGCCACCATCCACAGGGCAAAACCATCTGGGCCGAACACATCCCGCAACACGAAACAGCGTAGAAGGAGACACGCTTTTTCAGAGAGCCATCTCCTCGCGGATCAGGCGGGCCAGTTCCGCCGGGTGCGAGAGGAACGGCGAGTGCCCGCTGTCCATCAGACGCACGCGGTCGGCTTGCCGGGCCATGGAGTGCTGGAACGCGGCGGGAATCGCGCGATCCTGCTCGCAGACGATGTAGGAGCTCGGTACGTCGTGCCAGATGGCCCGGGTGAGAGGCTGGGTGACCGAAGCGAGGGACTGCGAGCGCAGAGATGCCGCGACGGACTCCGCCAGTTGTGGGTCGACGCCGGTGTACAGCACTTCCACCGGATCGGACACTCCGAAGTAGCCCGGACGGTCGCCTTCCTTTTCATGGACGTCCCAGTACGCGGGATGGACGCCTCCTGTCGGTGTCAGCACTGTGTCACCGACGTCCTGCATCATCGCTGCCAGGTAGATCACCCGCACGATGCCGGGCCCCGCCGGCGTCTGCGACACGGGCGCTCCCCCGTAGGAATGGCCGAGAACCACCGCCGGTCCTCCGATTTCCCCCAGGACCGCTTCGATGCGAGCCGAATCCGCGTACAGGTCCCCGAGGAGTTCGGGGTTCTCCCCGGTACTGGGCAGGCGAACGGTCCTCACGTCCACATCGGGGAGACAGGAGGCAAGGAGTTGCCAAGCAGGGGAGTCGTGCCAGGCGCCATGGACGAGGAGCAGAGCCGGAAGTGACATGAGAGAGCTTTCGGGTAGGCAGAGAGATCAGGCGGGCCGCGCCGATCACAGGGCGACCGAGGCCCATACCAGCGGGTAGTCGATGAGTTCACTTCGAATCGCTGGGCAAGCGGCACCCGTGACGAGACGTCCTGGCCACGCCCTGGCCGGGTTTCGTCAGGGGGCGCAGGTGGAGGCCCACAGGATCTGCCTCAGCGCCGCCGCGGACACCGGAGCCGCCGGCTGCTGGCGGACATCGTCCGCGCCACCCGCGCCGTAGGGGATGTGGCAGGCCGGCATTCCTGGCTGGAAGCGCCATCCTTCGCGGAGCGGACCGACGTCGACTACGTCGAAGCCCAAACGCCCGAGCAGCCACGAGACGTCCGCCTTGGCCGACTCGTCATCCCCGGCGATGGGGAGGGCAGTTCTGTTGTCCGCTGCGTGCGGCCGGGCAAGGTCCCTGAAGTGCTTGTAGTCGATGTTGTTGATCGCCTTGACGACCTTCGCCTCCCTGAAATGCCGCTGAATCAATTCACTGCTCGTCGTGGAGGCGCCGGCGATCTCGGTGACGCCCGGCAGTTGCCGCGCATAGCGGTTCGCCATGTCGATGATCGACTTTCCGGATCCCAAGTTTCCCGGAAGCGACCGGTGTTCCTCGAAAGGCATCAGCAGGGTCAGCCACTCCCCCTCCTCCGCGGCTTCCTCGGGGGTTACTATCCGGACGCGACCCGGAAAAATCTGCTCCAGATCTGTGAACGGTTCGTGATCGCCCACCACGCTGTAGGCCACATCGATTCCGGCGGTTATCACCATTTCAAGCAGAGTGCGCTCACCGACGTGGCCGCACCCGACATACCCGAATATTCGCTTGGTGCCTTTCAACAGGGATGACTCTTTCGTCTGTCACGGACCTGGCCGCCCGTCACGTATTACTCGTACAAGTCGGCGGCCGAGCCGCCCGCGAGAAAGGCGAGTCCAATCGGAATGCGAACGTCCGGATGCTACCTCCGCGACTCGGGATGCCGAGCCAAACTTTCATTCAATGAAAGTTTTTTGCTGCCCGCTGGTCCGGAGGTAGCATCCGGACGTTCGTATTGCAATGGAGAGCGGAGCCGGGCTTCAGTATGGAAAGTATCGTCGTGCAAACGATCCAGGGCGCCGTGCGAGGCGTAACGGACAAGGGTGTCAGCGTGTTCAGGGGCATTCCGTACGCCGCGCCTCTCGACGGCCCCCGGCGTTTTCAGGCGCCGCAGCAGCCGCAGCCATGGGACGGTGTCCTCGACGGTACCGCTTTCAGTGCCTCGCCCCCGCAGGCCCAGATGCCTCCCTTGCCGGCGCTGTGGCACCCGGGTGACGATGCCGACTGCCTCACCGTGAATGTCTGGACGCCCGATCCCGGGGCAGCCGGTCTCCCGGTGATGGTCTGGCTTTACGGGGGAGCATTCATTTTTGGTTCCGCGAGCCAGCCCGAGTTCGATGGCGCGAATCTGGCCCGCTCGGGCGTCGTGCTGGTGACCTTGAACTATCGCACTGGCTTCGAGGGCTTGGGCTGGCTGCCGGACGCGCCGCAGAACCGGGCACTGCTCGACCAACTCGCGGCCCTGCGCTGGGTGCAGGAAAACATAGCGCGATTCGGCGGGGCCCCGGGCAATGTGACGATCTTCGGGCAGTCGGCGGGAGGCAGCGCCGTGGCGGCACTGACGGCCGCCGAGGCCGGCCGCGGGCTGTTCGGCCGGGCCATTGGACAGAGCGTCACAGCGGCTTTTCTGCCTGAAGAACAGGCGCGCGGCACGGCAGAGCGGATCGCGGCGGCGCTCGGTGTCCCGCTCACTTCCGAGGCCTTCGCGGGCGTGGCGTCCGAGGCGATCCACGCCGTGCAGTCCAGGGAGGGCGAGGTCACTCCCTACGGACTGGTGGTGGATGGGGATGTGGTGCGCGACCAGCCCTGGCGCGGCCTGCGTGCGGAGGTCGACCTCATGACCGGGTTCACCCGCGACGAGTACCGGTTCTTCGCCATGGCGATGAGCGAGAACCTGTCCGCCGTTGACGTCGCTGGTGTCGCGGCGGCGCACGGCGTTCCTCTCGACGGCTACCGAGCCGCGTACCCCGGCGCCTCCGATGCCGATCTGTACATCCTCATCCAGTCCGACGCGTTCTTCCGCATGCCGTCGACGTGGTGCGCTCAGGAGCACTCCGGCCGCAGCTGGTGTTATGAGGTGGCCTGGCCGACCCCGGTGTTCGGCGGGGCGCTCGGCGCTTGCCACCTCCTCGACGTACCGCTGGCATTCGGCAACTTCCACGGCCCGATGGCGGCCATGCTCTTCGGCGACTCACTCCCGCCGGAGGCTGTCGGCCTGGCGGAGGAGTTCCGCAGGTCGTTGACGGCCTTCGCCGCCACCGGCGACCCCGGCTGGCCGCAGTACCGGAAGGGTGAGGCGCTCACGCGGATCTGGGACGTGCCCGTCTCGGTGGTAGCCGACCCCGTGTCGGCGTCCCGACAGATCTGGGCGGACAAAATGTGAAGCCCTCGGGAGCCTGCCCGCGGGTGTGAGTCCACTGGACCGGCATCCAACATTAAGGAAGAAGCGATGCCTGAGCGCAAGACCGCGCAGGGCGCGGACCCTGAGCGGCCCGGCAAAGCGATTGGCGTGAGGCGCCCGTGGTGGCGGGAGCTACCCATACTGGTCGGCGTTGCTCTACTTCTGTCGCTGTTCATCAAGACGTTTTTTGTGCAAGCTTTCTCGATCCCTTCTGATTCGATGCAGAATACGCTGCAGAGAGGCGATCGGGTCCTGGTGGACAAGTTCACGCCGTGGCTCGGCACGACACCGCAGCGCGGTGAGGTTGTCGTCTTCCGTGATCCTGGTGGTTGGCTTCACGAAGGAGTCCCGAAGGAGGACAATTTCGCTCTGCGAGGGCTGCAGAAGGGATTGACCTTCATTGGTCTCATGCCGTCGGTCGAAGAAAAAGACCTGATCAAGCGGGTGATCGCGGTCGGCGGTGACACCGTGGAGTGCAATCGAGGGGAACCGCTCAAAGTTAACGGAATCCCGCTGAATGAGCCGTACATCTATCCGGGTTCCACCCCGTGTGACGACATTCCCGTCGGCACGATCAAGGTACCCAAGGACCACTTGTGGGTGATGGGAGATCACCGCGACGACTCCTGGGATTCCCGCGCCCACGTCCACGATCCCACCGGCGGGTTCGTACCAGTGAAGAATGTGATCGGCCGCGCTTTCACCGTGGCTTGGCCAATCCCCCGGTGGGCAACGCTGCCGGTACCCGCAACTTTTCATCGCGAGTTCTGATTGCTGCTGCGCGCACCTGTCCATGCGTTGAATTTGGCCGGAAGCGCGGCAGGACGGGGAGTGCGATGGCTCCGGTGGCGATGAGGGCGACGGCGGCTCACAGGGCGTGGCCTCGCTGACCGGCATCCGTGCGCCCCGCAGAACGCCAGGCGCGCGAGGGAGCGCGCAGGGGGCGCGTGCGTGATGGCGTGCGCACGTCCCGGTGAAATTGTTGGGGTCGGGCGTGCACACTTGCGGGTCTCGTTCGCTTGGCTGGGACCAAGGCAAGAGGCGCTCGGTGCCGAGCGGGGGCGGCACCGGGCCGGCGAAAGGACTCCAGGCAGTGGATCTCGAAATAGCTGCGCGTCTGCTCAGTGCCTGCGTGCGGGTCGGGGCGGCCCAGTCGGCCGCGCAGCACCGCCCTTTGGAGCGCGGCTGATGAGCGGCCACCGGCCCGACCCGTGGGCCGACCAGGTCGTGCGGGACGATCTGGCGGCGGTGCTCCCGGACACCTTCACCGCGTTCTACTCCCTGCACCACAAGGTCTACCTGCGGTACGCACACCTGCAGCTCGACAGCCGGCCCGAGGCCGAGCTGGTCGTGGAGGACGTGTTCGTGCAGCTGGCCACGATGTGGCCGCACGTCCTGCAGCAGCCGACCGTGGACGGCTACGCCTGGGCGGTGTTGAAGGAGGAGGTCGCCCGGCGCCTGGAGGTGCAAGGCCGCGGTGTGGCCCTGGTGGAGACGGCGGCGTTCGCCGCGGCCCGGCGGGAGAGCCGCGGCACCTTCGCGGTGCTGGAGTCCAGCCTCGGGCTGTATGCGGCGATCGCGCGGCTTCCGGAACGGCAGTACGACGTGATCGTGCTGCGATTTGTGCTCGGCTACCCGATGCGGCAGGTCGCGGCGCTGATGGGCGTGACGTACGGGACGGTACGCAGCCACGTCCGGGGCGCCCGCCGGCGACTGGCGCGCGATCTGGGGATCGACTGGGCCGCGGAAGAGATGAACGAGGAGGACTGATGACCCGGGGGAACAAGCGGACCGATCCCATCGACCAAGTGCTCGCAGGCGCCGAGGTCCTGGCCGACGCATACGACGACTTCGACGAGCGGGCGGCCCTGGACCGGATCGCACGACGGGTGGTGTGGCACCGGGCCGTGTCCATGGAGCACCGGGCCCGCTCGATCCGCACCGAGTCCGGTGCGGGCACCCAGCCCACGGACGCCCACGACGGCCTGCCCGCCGCGTTGCACGAGCAGGCCGCCGACGAACTGGGCGTGCTGTCCTCTCACGTCGTGCGGGATCCGGCGGCGATCGCCGCCATGGCCCTGCTCGTCGACGACCGGGCCACCATCGAACCCACGGGCGCGCTCGCCTTCGCCTGCCTGCTGTATCTGGCCGACCGTCACGACGCGGCCAGGTTCTGGTGGCAGTTCGCCGCAGGCGCGGACTCCCCGACCGCGGCCCACTGCCTGTTCCTGCACCACCTGCAGCACAGCGAGCTGCGCGACGCGCAGCACTGGCGGACCCAGGCACACCTGCCGCGCCAGATCGGCCAGGACCCCTTGGCCAACACCTCGTGGTCGCCGGGGACCGACCAGGCACTGACCCACCGGCTGTGGTCCCCAGCCCGGACAGAAGGCGCTTCCACGACCGTCACGGTCGACCTCGTCCACCGCACACGCCGGCCCGCGACATCCCCGCCGCTGTCGAACTCGATCGCCAAGGCCGTGCAGCGCCTCGAGCAACACAGCGACGAGGACTTCGGCACGATCCCCAAACCCGACCCCGAACTCGCCGCCGAACTCGAGGACTGCGCCGCCTCACGGTGAGCGAGGCACCCCCCGCCGGTCGCCGGACCGGTTCGCAGGTGGCCGACGGTGGCCCGGCCGGCCACGCGGCGCGAGGCGACGGCGAAGACGGCCTTCCGAGTGACGCGCCGCGCCGCCTCCACGCGCGGCGTGCCCCGTCACCCGAACCCGTCCGCGCATCGCGCTTAGGGTGACGCCAGGAGGTGACGGATGCGAGTGGGGCTGCACGCGCTCGGCATCGGCGACGGTGCCCGCCCAGAGATCATCGCGGCGGTGGCCACCGCCGCCGAGACCCACGGCTTCGCCAGGCTCTGGTGCGGCGAGCACGTGGTACTCGTGGACGCGCCCTCCTCCCGTTACCCCTACTCCGCCGACGGCCGGATCGCCGTGCCCGCGGACGCGGACTGGCTGGACCCGCTGCTCGCGCTGAGCTACGCGGCAGCAGTCACCAGCCGGATCGAACTCGCCACCGGCGTGCTCCTGCTGCCCGAGCACAACCCGGTCATGGTCGCGAAACAGGCCGCCACACTCGACGTGCTCTCAGCCGGGCGGTTCTGCCTGGGGATCGGGACCGGCTGGTCGGCCGACGAGTTCTCCGCGCTCGCAGTCCCCTTCGCCGGGCGCGGGCGACGCACCGAGGAGTACCTCGCCGCGATGCGCACCCTGTGGACCGAGGATCCGGCCTCCTTCGCAGGGGAGTTCACCCGCTTCGACGCCATCCGCGTCAACCCGAAACCTCTGCGAGGTGGCCGGCTCCCGGTCGTCGTCGGCGGCAACAGCGACACCGCCCTGCGCCGCGCGGTCAGGCACGCCGACGGCTGGTACGGCTTCAACGTCCCGGCGGCCGACGTCCCCTCACATGTGGCCGTCCTCACCGACGAATGCGCCCGCCACGGCCGCGCCTTCGACGAACTCACCGTTGCCGTCGCCCTGAGCGACGGCACACCACGACACCTGCCCGCCCTCGCCGCAGCGGGCATCACGGAACTCGTCATCGTCGGCGCACCCCCGCCCGATCCCCACGCGGCAGCCACCTGGGTCGCCGAACTCGCCCGGACGTGGATCACCCGGAAACCGTGACCGCGGCCGGCCGGCATCACGGACTCAGCGCCCCTCAGTGCTGAAGGCCCGCCATCACGTCCCATGAACACGAGGTCCCGCCGAAACCAGGACGGCCAACCTTTCCCGCGGGGCCCGATCCGTGTCTGAAAATCGCTCAACTCCCCCTGGTTCGGGGCCCTTTCGGACGGACACGGGCGACTGTACTGTGCCCTGCGGCAACAACGGCAGTTCCCCAACCAGGAGGTCGGAGATGAAGAGCACGATCGCGCGCATCTGGCGTACGGCCCGCATTGCATCGGTATTGGCAGTGGTCGCCGGCGTCGCGCCCATCGTGATGAGTCCCGCCGCTCATGCCGCAGCCTACGACGGCCAGACGGCCAGCAGCACCAGTTGCTGGAACGACCGGCGGATCGTCGCCTCCTCCTACCTCTATGCGGGCTCGTACAACTCCGGTGCCATCATCGACCTGTACTACAGCCCGTCGTGCCGCACAACCTGGGCCCGTATCGAGCACGGCACGATCGCGGCCCCCGGGGACAACGTCGGCGGGATCGCCCAGATCATCCGCAACAGCGACGGGCGCACCTACACGTGTCATGTCACCAGCAGCAGCGGCACGTGCTACACGGCGATGGTCAACGACGCGAACGTCACCTCGTACGCATACGGCATCGAGGACGGCGGCGCCTTCTACGCCGAGGGCCGGACGAAGAACTACTGACAGGCCGGCTGCGGTCGCGGGCAGCGGGCAGCGAGCGACACCACTCCGGCGCGCCTGCAGCCACCGCACCAACCACGCCCCCACGGCTACCGCCTGAGCAATTCAGCGTCCCGGCGTCGTCACTTCCGACGGTGCCGGGACGCCTGCTTGCTTCCGACGGTCAGGACACTGTGCCCAGCCCCGCCAGAGCCGCGCGCCGGCCGGCGCTGAGCCGATGCCGGGGGCAATCAGTGCGGGTCGCCCTTCCCCCTTTTTTCCTTGCTTGACAAAGCATCTAGCGGCCTGGGCATAATCGATTCCGACCCGTCCGGCGTCACGCCCGGCACCCTCACGCCCGCCGCAGGACGACCGGGTGCCGTTGGCGCACAGTGTTTCCCACAACCGGAGGCCCGCATGAAACTCGGCATGGCGATCGCGGATTTCACCCGGCCCGATGGCCCGGCAGGCATCGCCGCTCACGTAGGCCGACTCGCCCGGACCGCCGAGGAGTTCGGCTTCACCCGCATCGCCGTCATGGACCACCTCTTCCAGATCGGGATCGTGGGCGCGTCCGAGCAGGAGATGCTGGAGGCGTACACCACGCTGGGCTTCCTGGCGGCTTCCACCGAGCGCGCGGAGCTTCTCGCCCTGGTGACCTCGGCCGGCTACCGCGAACCGGGACTGCTGGCCAAGATGGTGACCACGCTCGACGTCCTGTCCGAGGGCCGGGCCGCCTTGGGCATCGGCGTCGGAGCGGGTTTCAACATGGCCGAAGCTCGCGGCCTGGGCCTGCCCTTCCCGCCCGTCGCGGAGCGATTCGAGCGGCTCGAGGAGACACTGCAGATCTGCCTGCAGATGTGGAGCGATGACGAGAAGCCCTTCGCCGGGCATCACTACCGGCTCGAACGCACCCTCAACTCGCCGCAGGCGCTGCGGCGCCCCCATCCGCCGATCCTGATCGGCGGGTCCGGCGAGCGGAAGACGCTCCGGCTCGTCGCGGAGTACGGGAACGCCTGCAACCTCTTCCACGGACCGGACCTTCAGCACAAGCTCGACGTGCTGCGGGGACACTGCGAGCAGGTCGGGAGGGACTACGACACGATCGAGAAGACCGTTCTGCTCCCACTCGACCCCGGTCCGCGCGGCGAGCACGTCCCGCGCCTCCTCGCCGAGTTGCAGCGCCTGCAGCGGATGGGCTTCGACCACGTCATCGGGCCCGTCCGTGGAGCCGACCAACAGGCCGCGCTGCAACTGCTCGGGGAGCGCGTCGTACCCGAAGCGCTGAACTTCTGATCAGAGCCTGTCGCCATCCACATAATTGCTTGCTAACGCACATACATGGAGGAACCCGTGAGTACCGGCACCGAATATCCGGGCCACCAGGCGGACGTCATCGTCGTGGGGGGAGGCTCGGCCGGGGCGGTGCTGGCCGCCAGACTCAGTGAAAACACCCAGCGCACCGTCCTGCTGATCGAAGCGGGCCCGGACTACCAGTCGGGGCAGTTGCCCGACGGGCTCACGTCCCCGCACCTGCTGGCCGACCCGGATCACGACTGGGGCTACACCGCGCGGGCCACCGACCGCGCCCCGAGCATCCCGGCACCGCGCGGCCGGACCATGGGCGGCAGTTCGTCGGTCAACGCCGGCGTGGCGATCCGCGCGCGGGCCGTGGACTTCGCCGCCTGGGAGGAGCGTTACGGGATCAAGGGCTGGTCCTACGAGGAGGTACTCCCCACCTTCAGGGCCATGGAGAACACCCCGACCGGTGAGGACGCCTACCACGGGCGCACCGGTCCCTTCCCCGTCCGGCAGTGGGCCTACGAGGATCTCACCTCCCCGATGCGGGCCTTCGTCGACGTGTCCGCGGACCGGGGATTCAGCCGGGTCGAGGACTTCAACGGCGCCGAGCAGGCGGGCACCGGCGGCTACCCGGTCAACATCGTCGACGGGGTGCGCCAGAACACCGCCCTGGCCTACCTCACGCCTCAGGTACGGCGCCGCCCGAACCTGACGGTGCTCAGCGGCATCACCATCGACACGGTGCTCATCGAGAACGGTTCGGCGCGCGGCGTGGTGGACGCCTCCGGCACCGTGCACCGGGCGGCCGAAGTGGTGCTCGCCGCGGGCAGTTACGGCAGCCCGGCCATCCTGCTGCGCTCCGGCGTCGGCCCGGCCGAGGACCTGCGGGCACTGGGCATCGACGTGGTCGCCGATCTCCCGGTCGGCCGGAGACTGCAGGATCATCCGTTCTTCCACTCGCTGTTCGCCCTCGCCCCCGAACACCAGACCATGACGCCCGCCTTCGGGGCGCATCTGTGGTGCGCCTCGACCGAGGCCGGGCCCGGCGAACTGGACCTCGGCATCGTCGGCACCCACCTGGCGGACGTTCCCATCAGCCCCACGGGCGGCGCGATCCTCCTGGCCACGGCCGTCACACGGCCGGAGTCACGCGGCTCCCTCACGCTGGCCGGCCGCGACCCGCACGCCGCCCCGGTCATCGACGACAACTTCCTGGCGACGCCCCGGGACCGCCGCCGCTTGCTGGAGGGCGTGAAGCTGGTCCGCAGCCTCGTGCGCGCAGAGCCCCTGGCCCGAATGACAGCGGGCGAACTGGTACCCGGCGACGCCGTTCAAGGCGACGAGGAACTGGCCGAGACCATCGCCTCCACCATCGCCACCTACGGCCACCCGACCTCGACCGTGCCCATGGGCGGGCCCGAGGACGAATGGGCCGTCGTCGACGAGTCGGGCGCCGTCAAGGGGGTCGCGGGACTGCGTGTCGTGGACGCCTCCATCCTGCCCGAGGTCCCGTCCGCCCCGACCAACGCGACCACCATCATGATCGCGGAGCACATCGCCCGCCGCGTGTACCGGGGCTGACGGATCCCCCGGCATGGGCGGGGGGGGGGGGGGGGGGCCCCGCGGGGCGCGCGCGAGGGGGTTGGGGGACCCCCGCCCCCCCCCCCGCGCCCCGGGGGGGCGCGGTGCCCCCCGCCCCGCCCGGCCGTCTGTGGTCGATCGACACCTGCGCCCACGGCGCGGACCGGCAGTGCGCGGCAACGCCCTGGCCCGGCTTCGCGTTACCGCGGAATCGCACGCCGCGAGAACCTCAGGTGCGCAGCCCCTCTGCCGCGGTCGCCTCCAGAGCCGCTGTCCACCGCTGCGGCAGGTCCGCCAGTCCGGGCAGAGCCGCGTCCGTCACGAAGTGGACGCTGGTGGTGCCCGCGTAGCTGCACGAGATGAGCGACAGCGGATGGTGCGGCGGAAGCCAGGTGAACATCCGGACGGAGGTCACCGGCGCATCCCCGTGGCGCAGCGGGTGGTGGAAGGCTACGTGTGACGTGTCCACCGTCGCCCGCTCGGGGGTCGTCAGCTTCTGTGCCGCCGCGTAGAAGGCGCGCACCGGGGTGCGTTCCATCAGCGCGCGCAGGGCACGGCGCATGGGCGGCTGCTTCACGGGGCGGGTCGCCGCAACCACTGAAGCCAGTTGCTCGCCGAAGGTCGGCAGATGGCAGGGCAGGGCGATCGGGGCGAAGGCGAAGTGGTTTCCAGGCCGGTTCCACTCCTCGGAGCGCCGGCCGTCCACCATCACCACTGTGCTCATCCGCTTGCCCCTGCCACGCGGCCAGTGCTCGGCGGCCCACTCGCGCAGGGCATGTGCCAGACAGGCAAGGGAGGCATCGTTGCTGCTGCCGCCTGCCGCTGTCGCCACCTCACGCAGCCGTTCCGTGGGGGCTTGCGCCCAGCCCCGCATCCGCTCGCCGGTCAGTGGTGTGGCGGGATCGTTCCACACGTCCGCGCGGGCCAGGGAGCCGAGTTGGGCCCGCAGCGCGTGAACGTAACTCGCCAGGGTGGCGCGCGCCGAATGGGCGGCGTCCGGCACCGTGCCGCCGAAGAGGGCGTACAGCGTGTTGCGCACGCCGACACCGTCGTGTGTGGTGTGCGCGGCCCGGTAGCAGAGCGTGTAGGTGCCGACGGCGTGGCCGCGCAGGAGCCACAGATCCCACGGCGGACCCTGCTGCGGCAGCGGGAGCGCGATCAGCTCGTCCAGGGCGTCGTCCAGCCCGGCCGGTGCGACCACCCGCTCCCGGACCCGAAGCTCCAAATCCGGGAGAACGTCACGCACCCACCGGGCCCGCAAGCGGGGGCCCGCGAGGTGGTCTGTCAACGCGGGAAGCCGGGAGAGGCATGCGGCAATGTGCTCCCGCAATTCCCCCACGGAGGGCACGGCACCCGTCACATCGAGGACGGCTCCGATGGTCAGCGGGATCGACGGCATGTCGCGAGCCGACGCGTCCATGCTCAAATCCATGGGATTGGGACCGAGAGAGGGCGCCACGCTACTCCTTGGGCTGATCGTTTGACTACGCAGTCCGGCACCGGGCCGTCGGCCTTTGCGCGTCGGCCCCAACCGTCAGCCGAGCTTGTCGACCACCGATTCGAACTCCCTCACCAGCACGGAGAGCGACCGGCCGTCGAGCTGGTCGACGACCCGCTTTCGGGCGCTCGCCACGTGCACCGGGTGTGCGGCCTGAAGTCGTTTCAGCCCCTCCGGCGTCAAGGTGGCCACGTTGCCCCGGCCGTCTCCTTCGTAGCGCCGCTTGACGACCTCTCCCCGGCCTTGCAGCACCTCCACCACACGCGAGATGCGGCTTGCCGACAGGGCCGTCGCCGCGGCGAGATCCGCCATCCGGAGTTCCTGGTTCTCGGCCTCCGACAGGTTCATCAGGACGACGTACTCGGTGAGCGTCAGCCCTGTCGTGCGCAGCAGGTCATTGTCCAGTGAGCGCGGAAGGGCCACGACGACACGCATCAAGGCGCGCCAGAAGCGCTCTTCCTGAGCGGTCAGCGGGGTGTCGTCGGTCATTCGCCAACATTAGCGTGCTCAAGCAAAGAATCTCAAGAGGTGAACAACCACCGGTCGACCTCACACCGCACCGGCCGGCCGGGTGCCCCCCGTCCGCCTCGCACACGCGGGGCGGACGGGGGCACCCTGCACGCCGATCGCCGGTGATGGGGGCCGGGCTTCATCGGTGCGCGTGCAGCGGCTTGCCCGCAAGTGCGAGGAAGGCCTCTCCCAATGCCTCGTTCTGGGTCGGATGGGCGTGCGCCAAGGGGGCGACGTCGCCCGGATGGGCCTCCCACGCGACCGTGAGCTGTGCCTCCCCGATGAGCTCGCCCACTCTCACGCCGACCATGTGGACACCCACTACGGGGCCGTCCTTGTCGCGAACCAGTTTCACGAAGCCGGACGTACCGATGATCTGGCTCCTGCCGTTGCCGGCCAGGTCGTACTCGACGCACTCCACGCGGTCGGCACCGAACTTCTCCTTGGCCTGCGCTTCCGTGAGGCCGACCGACGCGACCTCCGGGTCGGAGTAGGTGACGCGGGGGATGTGGGCGTCGGCGACCGGGGTGGGGGCAAGACCCGCGATCTCCTCCGCGACGAACATCCCGTGCTGGAAGCCGCGGTGCGCGAGCTGGAGACCGTCGACGATGTCCCCCACGGCGAAGACCCCTGGCACCTGGGTGCGGAGGGTGTCGTCGACCCGGACGAATCCGCGGTCCAGTGTCACACCGATGTCCTCGAAACCCATGCCGGTGGTGCGAGGTCCGCGCCCGACGGCGACGAGCAGGACCTCGGCCTCCAGCGGCACGCCTGCCTCGAGGCTGACCGAGACCCGGCTCGCGTTCTGCTCGACGGCGTCCACCCGAACGCCGGTGCGCACCGTGACCCCGCGCCGCCGGAACGCACGTTCCAGGGCCTTGCCGCAGGACGGGTCCTCGTTCGGGACCAGGCTCGGCAGCGCCTCGACGATGGTGACGTCGACTCCGAACGACCGCCACAGGCTCGCGAACTCGACACCGATGACGCCACCGCCCAGGATGATCGCGCTGCGCGGAAGCTCGGGCAGGGAAAGCGCCTCCGTCGACGACAGGACCCGTCCGCCGAACTCGAGCCCGGGCACGCTGCGGGCAACGGACCCGGTGGCCAGGACGACGGCCTTCCTCGCGGAGCAGGTCACCTCGCCGACCCGCACGGCCGTCGGCGACACAAGGCGTCCGCGGCCGTGGACCAGCGTCACGTCACGGGCGGCGACAAGTCCTCGCAGGCCCTTGTACAGGCGATCGACGACGCCGTCGCGATACGCGTACAAGCCGGCCAGGTCGATGCCCTCGAAGGAGGCGCGGACGCCGACCGACGCGGCCTGTCTCGACACCTCGGCGACTTCGGCGGCGTGCAGCAGAGCCTTGGTGGGGATGCAGCCGCTGTGCAGACACGTTCCGCCGAGCTTGCCCTCTTCCACAAGGGCGACGCTGAGGCCCAGATCCGCGGCGCGCAGAGCGGCCGCGTATCCGCCTGATCCCCCGCCGAGGATCACCACGTCGTAGGTGCTCCCGGTCATGGTGCGCTCTCCTTGTCCTCGTCCTCGCGTTCGCCGGCCACTCACAGCAGGATCCGGAGCGGGTGTTCGAGCACGTCCGTGAAAGCCTGCATCCACTCGGCCGCGGTGGCACCGTCCACCGACCGATGGTCGACGGCGAGAGTCAGGCGCAGAACGGACGCGATGACGACCTCGCCCTCCTCGACGACCGCCTCCTGCCGCACCGCGCCGACGGCCAGGATCGCGGCCTGCGGCGGGTTGATGATCGCCGCGAAGTCCTCGGTTCCGTACATGCCGAGGTTCGTGATCGAGATCGTGCCGCCTTCGAGTTCGTCCTGCCGGAGCCGGCGCTCCTTCGCGCGGGCGATCAGGTCCTTCGTCGCCGTGGCGACGCCGCTCATCGACAGGGAGTCCACGGCGCGGAGCACCGGGGTGAGCAGACCGCCGTCGGTGGCGACGGCGACGGCGATGTCGACGTCCGAGAAGTGCCGGATCGAGGTGCCGTTCCACTGCACGTTCATCGCGGGGACGGCCGCATGCGCGGAGGCGACCGCCTTGACGAGCATGTCGTTGATCGACACCTTCACGCCCTGGCCGGCGTTGATCTGTCGCCTCAGCTCGAGCAACGCGTCGACGCGTGCGCCGCCGCGCAGATAGAAGTGCGGGGTGTTCTGCTTGCTCTCCGTCAGCCGGCGGGCGATGGCAGCCCGCATCCGCGTGTTGGGCACGTCCACAAAACGCGCATCGGCCACGGGAGTCCGGGTTGCCCGGTTCTGCGTCCCGGCGTCCTCCGGCTGCGCCGCCTCCGGCTCCGCTCGCCTGGCGGCAGCCGCCTCGACGTCGGGCCGCCGGATCCGTCCGCGCGGACCGCTCCCCGACACGGTGTCCAGATCGACTCCGAGCTCGCGCGCGAGACGTCGCGCCAGCGGGCTCGCGAAGAGGCGCACGGTCGTGTCCTGCGCCGCCCCGGCGGGCACCGGCGCCTCCGACACCGCATCCGCGGAAGCAGAAAGTGAAGCCACCAGTGCGTCCACCTCGGACGCCGGCTCGTCCGGCGCCCCCCAGACCGCGATCGGGGTGCCCACCGCCACTGTCGTGCCGGCGTCCACCAGGAGGCGCAGGAGCACGCCGTCGTTCTCGGCTTCCACGTCGACCACGGCCTTCTCGGTCTCCACCGTGACGATCGGATCGCCCGCCGCATAAGGGGTGTTCACCCCGACGTTCCAGGACTCCAGGATCGCCTCCGCGGTGTTGGCGGCGATCTCGGGCATGCGCAGCAGCTCAGCCATTGTTCTGCTCCCGCGCGAACTCGCGCAGCTTGGCGACGACTTCCTCCGTGGAGGCGAACGCGGCACGCTCCAGCACCTTGCTGATGCTCGGCGACGCCTCGCCGCCCGTCACGCGCTCGATCGGGGCGTCGAGCCAGTCGAACAGCCGTCGCTGGGTCTCGTCCGCGAGCCAGCCGCCGTAGGAGGTGCCGACGGCGCCCTGCTCGGCGATGAGCACGTTGTTGGTCTTCATCACCGACTGCGTGATGGTGTCCCAGTCCAGGCTGGCCCGGTCCAGCCAGCGCAGGTCGATGACCTCGGCGTCCACCCCTGTCTGTTCGACGGCGGCCAGGACGGCCGGCGTCATCGCCAGGTAGGTGAGGATGGTCAGGGCCGCGCCCTCACGGCGTACGGCGGCCTTGCCGACCGGCAGGTAGTGGTCGTGGTTCTCCGGCAGTCCGGGACCGGTCGAGTTGTACAGATCCACGTGCTCGAGGACCACGACCGGGTCGTCGCAGGCCAGGGCCGTGTTCATCAGGCCGACGTAGTCGAACGGCGTCGACGGGGCGACGATGCGCCACCCTGGCGCCGTCGCGAAGATGCCGGCCGGATCCATCGAGTGCTGTGATCCGTAGCCGGTGCCGGTGGCGACCTTGCTGCGCAGGACGAACGGCACCTTGCCCTCGCCACCGAACATGTGGCGGGCCTTTCCGATCTGGTTGAACAGCTGGTCTGCCGCCACCCACATGAAGTCGGCGTACATGAACTCGACGATCGGGCGGAACCGGCCGTCCAGGGCCAGGCCGCCGCCGAGGCCGGTGAACGCGTTCTCCGATATCGGCGTCCCGATCACGCGGTCGGGGAACGCCTCGCTCAGGCCGCGGGTGGCGCCGTTGGTGCCGCCGTTGAGCCGGTGCACGTCCTCCCCCATCACCACGACGCGGGGGTCGGTCTCCAGCCGGCGTCCCATCACGCCGGCGACGGCGCCGATGAACTTCACGTCGGTCATGTCGTCCGCGAAGTCCTCGGTGTCGGTGAACTCGATCCCGGCCAGCTCCGACAGGTCGCCCCGGACGCCCTGGTCGACGAACGCCGGGTCCGGCCACTCCGAGGGCACGATGCGCCGCTCCCCCGGCTTGCCGCCCGGCCGTGCCTCCAGGAGGACGTCGCCGAGTCCGGACATCAGCGCCTTGGCGCGCTCGATCGTCTCCGCGACCGCCTTCTTGGTGAGGATTCTCCGTCGCACCAGGTGCCTCACGATGGTGTCGATCGGGTCGCGGGCACGCCACTGCGCCTCCTCCTCCTTGCTGCGGTACCTGAACGCCGAGCCGGCGAAGGGACCGTTCTGGTGGAAGTAGCGGTACACATCGGCTTCGATCACCGTCGGACCGTCGCCGCGGCGCATGTGCCCGAGGGCCTGCTGCGTCACGAGGTACACGGCCAGCGGATCCATGCCGTCGACCTTCCAGCTCCGGATGCCGAAGCCCGGGCCGCGGCCGGACAGCCGTGGCTCGGCGGTCACTTCGGACACGTGGGTGGAGACGGCGTACAGGTTGTTCTCGACGAAGAAGCACATGGGCAGCGACCAGGCCGCCGCGAGGTTGAGGCTCTCCAGCGTGGATCCGATGTTGATCGCGCCGTCGCCGAAGAACGTGAAGGCGACCGCGTCGGCGCCGGTCTTCTTGTGTGCCCACGCGGATCCGGCCGCCAGCGGTACCCCGCCGCCGACGATGGCATTGGTCCCGATGGCTCCGGCCTCGTGCCACTGGAGGTGCATGCTGCCGCCCCGGCCGTGGCTGAACCCCCGGTCCAGACCGCATATCTCACGCAGGCTGCGCAGCAGCACGGCGCGCACGTCCTCGGGGAACGGCTTCGTGGGATCGATGCCCTTCGGATGCAGATGGGCGAGCACCTTGGCGAGGAACTGGTGATGGCCGCGGTGCGACCCGTTCACGGTGTCCTCCGCTGTCAGCGCGAAGCACGCACCGACCGCGCCGCCCTCCTGGCCGATGCTGGAGTGCGCGGGACCGTGGATGAGCCCGTCCGCGGCCAGCTCCAGGACGTACTCCTCGAAGGTCCTGATCAGCACCAGTTGGCTGAACATGCCCGTCAGGAGGTCCGGAGCCGCGGCGTCCCAGTCGTCCTGGGTGACGACGAACTCCGACCACGCGGCCTTCGCTTCGAGTCTGTTTTCCGCAGGCATCGGGTGCCCCCTTCCATCGACCAGAGTGGACCGACGCGGCCGACCCTGCCACATGGTTGGATCCAATTTCAAGAGTCCACTCGACTTACGGCCGTACGGAAGCCATCATCGTGAGTACTTCGGATCCAAAGGAGGAAGATCATGGCTCTGCCCGGCCTCATGCGCCTCGATCACATCGGATTCACGGTGCCGGACCTGGAGGAGGCGCACGCGTGGCTCGTGGACGTCCTGGGCTGCGAGTACCTGTATTCGCTCGGCCCGTTCAGCGCCGCGGACAACTGGATGTCGGAGCACCTGAACGTGGACGCGCGCACCGTCATGCGTCAACTGCGCTTCTACCGTTGCGGCACGCAAGCCGTGTTCGAGGTCTTCGAGTACCAGGCGGCCACGCGGCGGACGATCGCCCCTCGTAACAGTGATGTCGGCGGCCACCATGTCGCGCTGTACGTCGAGGACCTGGACGCGGCCGTGTCGTATCTGAGGGCGAGGAACGTTCCCGTGCTCGGCGACCCGACCACGAGCGCCGGACCGTCGGAGGGACAGCGGTGGGTCTACTTCCTCTCACCATGGGGAATGCATTTCGAGCTGGTGTCGTATCCTGACGGCAAGGCCTTCGACCGCACCCCGTCCCAGTTCACAGGTGACCGCCCTTGACTCCCACACACGCTCGCGATGCGGGCGGGTCGGACAGCGTCAGGAGTCAGCACATCGCGGGCGTCCTGCGCGAGGAGATCCTCGCCGGCCGGCTGACACCCGGCACGTGGTTGCGCCAGGACGAGATCGCCGCGCGCCTCGGCACGAGCCGGATCCCGGTCCGCGAAGCGCTGAGGATCCTGGAGTCCGACGGCCTCACCGAGTCGTTCCCCAACCGCGGGTCGCGGGTTCCGATGCTCAGCCTCGACGAGGTGAACACCTACTACCGGATGCGCGAGCGGCTCGAGCCGCTGACGCTGAACGTGAGCCTCCCCCATCTCACCGATCAGCACTTCGAGCACCTCGAGCGCGTCCAGGACGAGATCGAGAACCAGAGCGACGTCAATCGCTTCCTTCTCCTGGACCGCGACTTCCACATGACCACCTACGCGGGGTGCCCCAGCGACCATCTGCTGGCCATCACGGAGCGGCTGTGGAACTCCACCCAGCACTATCGCCGTGCGTTCATGGTGCTCGCCGACCCCGACCGGGCCACGATCGTCAACGCCGAACACCGGCTGATCCTCGACGCCGTGCGGCGCCGCGATCCCGAAGACGGTGAGCGGTACCTCACGGGGCACATTCGCCGCACCAGGGTCGAACTCACCGCTCACCCGGAGCTCTTCGCCTGAAAGCAGGGAACGGGCGCGGCGCCCATGTCGCGCCGGGCGCGCCGACTCTCCCGCCGTACCGCTACCGGCTCGCCGGCGGGCACACACCACACCTCGGGATGGATCCATTCTTCCGTTCCGTAAGGCATGCGCACCGCATGTTCACTGGTGCACCATCACAGCGAGTCCTACAATGGATCCAATCCCGACTCATTCGAAGCCCTCCCCCAGAGGAGAACGCCGTGCCGATCGCCACCGTGAACCCCGCCACCGGTGAACTCGTAGAAGAGTTCGCTCCCCTCACGAAGGATCAGGTCAACCGGCGCCTGACGCGAGCCGAGGCCGCAGCCGCGACGCTCCGGACAACCGACTTCGACACCCGCGCCCGGTGGATGCGTGCGGCCGCAGACCTGGTCGAGGCCGAGGCGGCCCAGACGGCGCACACGCTCACGATCGAGATGGGGAAGCCGATCGCGCAGGCCCGCGCAGAGGTCCTCAAGTGCGCGCACGCGATGAGGTTCTACGCCGACAACGCCGAAAGCCTGCTGGCCGACCAGCCGCTCGCCGACCCGAGCGCGGTCAGGGCTTCGGCCGCCTACACCTCCTACCAGCCTCTCGGCGTCGTTCTCGCGGTGATGCCGTGGAACTACCCGATGTGGCAGGTGATCCGCTTCGCCGCGCCCGCGCTGATGGCCGGCAACGTCGGCCTGCTCAAGCACGCCTCGAACGTGCCGCAGTCCGCGCTGTACCTCGACACGCTCTTCGAACGAGCGGGCTTCCCCGTCGGGTCGTTCCAGACGCTCCTCATCGGAGCGGCCGACGTCGAAGAAGTCGTCCGCGACCGGCGCGTCGCCGCCGTGACGTTGACCGGTTCCGAGCCGGCCGGGCGGTCCATCGCGGCCATCGCGGGCTCGGAGGTGAAGAAGGCGGTGTTGGAGCTGGGCGGGTCCGACCCGTTCATCGTGCTGCCGTCCGCCGATGTGCGCGCGGCCGCCCGAACCGCCGTGACGGCTCGCACGATGAACAACGGCCAGTCCTGTATCGCGGCCAAGAGGTTCATCGTCCACACGGAGGTGTACGAGGAGTTCGTGGAGGCCTTCGTCGCCGGCACGAAAGCGCTGAGGGTCGGCGACCCACTCGACGAGGAAACCGAGATCGGGCCGATCGCCACGGAGTCCGGCCGACGCGAGCTCGCCGAACTGGTCGACGACGCCGTCACGAAGGGTGCCGTCCTGCGGTGCGGTGGGTCGGCGGTCGGCACTGAGGGGTGGTTCTTCGAGCCGACGGTGCTGGAGGAGGTCACCGCCGAGATGCGGGTGTACCGGGAGGAGGCCTTCGGCCCGCTGGCCGCGGTTTACCGGGTCGATGACGTCGAACAGGCCGCGGCGCTCGCCAACGACACTGCCTTCGGCCTCAGTTCGTCGGTGTGGACCACCGACCCGGACGAGGAGCGGTTCCTGATCACCCGCCTTGAGGCCGGTGCCGTCTTCGTCAACGGCATGAGCGTCTCCTACCCCGAGCTGCCGTTCGGCGGTGTGAAGGACTCCGGTATCGGCCGCGAGCTCGCCGCGGAAGGCATCCGCGAGTTCTGCAACCTCAAGACGGTCTGGAAGAGCTGACGGGAACCGCCCCTTCCATCGGTCCGTGCGCGAGGAACTCCGCCGGCGCAAGTCGGCGCCTCGCGCACGGTCACAGTCAGCAACGCCTGCGTGACGGCGGGCCGTACGAGGACTCGGCTGAAAGGGAGTTCAGTTCTCGAACAACTCGGTGAAACGTGGCAGCGACGCGTCGAGCGCGTCGTCGTACGACATCGATGCGAACTCGTAGAGGGAGCGACGGCCAGGGGCACCCGCGCCGGCCGCCCTCAGTGCTTTGTCGAGCCACTCCCGGGCGACCTCAGCCGCTCTGCCGGGCTCGACCACCGCCTGTACGAGACCGACTTCGCGGGCCCTCTCGGCGGTGAACGGCTCGCCGGAACCTATGTTCTCGATCGCCCGGCGCGGCCCGATCCGATGGATGACGGGCACTTGCGCGATCATCGGCCACATTCCGGCGCCGACCTCCACCGTGCCGATGCGCGCACTGTCCACTGCGACGGCGAAGTCGCAGGCCGCGACGAAGGAGGCACCCCCGGCGAGCGCGTCGCCGTTGACGGCGGCCGCGACCGCCACACCGAGACGAGGGAAGATCCGGAGGGTCTCCAGCAATGCCTCGCCGAGTGGAGCCGGGTCCGCACCCGCCTTGACGGAAGCGATGTCGAGACCGCCGCAGAAGGTCTCACCTGCGCCGGTGAGCAGGACGCCGCGGATGTCCGGGTTGTCGTCGCACTCCTGCAGCCGGGCGCGGAGGTCGGTGAGGATGCCCGGGGTCAGCAGGTTCCGCTCGCCATTGTGAATGGTCAAGACGCTGACGGCACCGACCACTTCCTGCTCCACGCCACCGCTCCTGCCGCTGTCCACGCTGTGCATCGTCCGAGTCCTCTCACTTCGTTGGGGCCGCCGGCTCTGCTGCCTCTCGATGCGTCAGTACTGCGTCCTCACCCTGGCATCACAGGACGCGGAGGATGTCCTCGACGCGGTCCTTGGCGTCGCCGAAGAGCATGGCGGAGTTCTCGCGGTAGAAGAGCGGGTTCTGGACGCCGGCGTAGCCGGAGGCCATGGAGCGTTTGAAGACGATGACGTTTTCGGCGTTCCAGACCTGGAGGACGGGCATGCCGGCGATGGGTGAGGCCGGATCCTCCGCGGCGGCGGGATTGACGGTGTCGTTGGCGCCGATGACGAGGACGACGGTGGTGCCGTCGAAGTCGTCGTTGATCTCGTCCATCTCCAGCACGATGTCGTAGGGGACCTTGGCCTCGGCGAGCAGGACGTTCATATGGCCCGGCAGCCGGCCCGCGACCGGGTGGATGCCGAAGCGCACGTCGACGTTCCGGTCCCTGAGTTTGCGGGTCAGCTCGGCGACGCCGTACTGGGCCTGGGCCACGGCCATTCCGTAGCCGGGGGTGATGACCACCGAGTCGGCCGAGCCGAGGAGTTCGGCGACCCCCTCGGCGGTGATCTCGCGGTGCTCGCCGTAGTCCTTGTCGTCGGCCGGGCCCGCCTCGATGCCGAACCCGCCGGCGATCACCGAGATGAAGGACCGGTTCATCGCCTTGCACATGACGGAGGACAGGTAGGCACCCGAGGAGCCGACCAGGGCGCCGGTGATGATCAGCAGGTCGTTCTCCAGGAGGAAGCCCGACGCCGCGGCCGCCCAGCCGGAGTAGGAGTTCAGCATCGAGACCACGACCGGCATGTCACCGCCTCCGATCGAGGCGACCAGGTGCCAGCCCAGGGCCAGCGCGACGATGGTGACGGCGATCAGCGGCCACAGCGCCGGGTCGATCACGAACCACGTGGTGAGCACGGCGAAGGCGGCCAGGGCACCGAGGTTGAGATGGTTCTTGCCCGGCAGCATCAGCGGGGACGACTTGATCCGCGCCGAGAGCTTGAGGAACGCCACGATCGAACCGGTGAAGGTGACCGCGCCGATGAAGACGCCGATGAACACCTCGGCGGAATGGATCCCGAGCAGGTCCTGGGCCCGGAGTGCCGCGGCCTCGGCACCGCCCGGGCCGTCCGGGGCCGCCTCCACGTGCAGATAGCCGTTCCAGCCCACCAGCACCGCCGCCAGACCCACGAAGGAGTGCAGCAGGGCAATCAGCTCGGGCATCCCGGTCATCTCCACCACCCGGGCCCGCCACAGCCCGATCGCGGCACCGACCGCCATGGCGCCGATCAGCAGTGCCAGACCCACTCCGGAGATGTCATGGTCGACCGCCAGCACGATCGTCGCGGCCAGGGCCACCGCCATGCCCCCGACGCCGAAGGTCTTGCCGGCCTTGGCGGACTCGTGATGGGTCAACCCGGCCAGCGCCAGGATGAAGAGCAGGGCCGCGACGATGTAGGCGGCCGCCGCGCCGGTCTCGACAGTCATCAGATCGGACATCGCAGAGCCCTTCAGCTTCTCGAGAACATGGAGAGCATCCGGCGGGTCACCGCGAAGCCTCCGAAGACATTGACGGAGGCCAGCAGGATCGCGATCGTCGAGAGCACCGTGACCGCTGCGCCGTGCGGGCTGTCACCATGGCCGATCTGCATCAGGGCGCCGACCACGATGATCCCCGAGATCGCGTTGGTCACGCTCATCAGGGGCGTGTGCAGGGCGTGGTGCACCTGGCCGATCACGTAGTAGCCGATCACCACCGCGAGCGCGAACACCGTCAGGTGTCCCAGCAGGCCCGGCGGTGACATGGCCGCGAGCAGGAACAGCGCCGTGGCGCCCATTCCGACCGCGGCGAACCGCCTGCGGGCCGGCATCGGCGCCTTGGCCTGGGAGCCGGCCGGCTTCGCCGCACGGGCCGCGGAGGCGGGAGCGGCTGTCGGCGCGGCGGACACCTGGACCGGGGGCGGCGGCCAGGTCGACTCGCCGTCGCGCACCACGGTCATGGACCGCTGCACCACGTCATCGAAGTCCAGCACCAGCCGCCCGTCCTTGCCCGGGGTCAGCAGCTTCATCAGGTTGACCAGGTTGGTGCCGTACAGCTGGGACGCCTGCGCGGGCAGCCGGCCGGGCAGGTCGGAGTAGCCGATGATCGTCACACCATTGGCCGTGACCACCGCCTCGTCCCTGACCGTGCCTTCGACGTTGCCGCCGTTCGCGGCGGCCAGGTCCACGATCACGCTGCCTGCTCTCATGGACGCCACCATCTCGGTGGTGATCAGCGTCGGCGCCGGCCGGCCCGGGATCAGCGCTGTCGTGATCACGATGTCCGTCTCCGTGATCTGGTCCGCGTACAGCCGGGCCGCGCGGGTGTTGTAGTCCTGGGACATCTCCTTGGCGTAACCGGTCGCCGACACCTCCACCTCACCGGCGTCCCCGGCCTCGACCGAGAGGTACTCGCCCCCCAGCGACCTGACCTGGTCGGCGACCTCCGGACGCGGGTCGGTGGCGTACACGACGGCGCCCAGGCTTCCGGCCGCGCCGATCGCGGCCAGGCCCGCCACCCCCGCGCCGCAGACCAGCACCTTGGCCGGCGGCACCTTGCCCGCGGCCGTCACCTGACCGGTGAAGAACCGGCCGAAGACATGAGCGGCCTCCACCACCGCCCGGTAGCCCGCGATGTTCGCCATCGACGACAGCACGTCCAGCGACTGCGCCCGCGAGATACGCGGCACCGCGTCCATCGCCAGCGCCGTGATCGGCCGCTCCGCGAGATCCGCCACCAGGTCGGGGTCGAACGCCGGTCCCATGATGCCCACGACCGTCGCACCCGGCTTCAACGCGTCCAACTGCTCCGGAGACAGAGCGTTCACCCCGAGCACGACGTCCGCCGCGAGCGGGTCCCCGAGTCGCGCACCGGCCCCGGCATACGCCTCGTCCGGGAAGCTCGACGACCCACCCGCGCCCGGCTCCACCACGACGTCGTACCCCAGCTTCACCAGCTGGACCACTGTGGAGGGAGTCGCGGCAACGCGCGTCTCGCCACGGCGGGCTTCACTCACGATTCCGATCAGCATTCCCAGAACTCCAGGCTGTCGATGTTGCAGGGCACTCGCCGGACGTCCACGCAGCCGGACCAGGAACGCCGTCCAAGGTGAGGGAGCCTTGGACGGCGTCCGCCGAAGGGCCCGCGATCAGGCGACGGGCTTCGTCAACCCGCCGTCGACGCGCAGCACCTGACCGGTCATGTAGGAGGCGTCGTCGGACGCCAGGAACGCGGCCGCGGCACCGATCTCTGCGGGCTCGGCCCAGCGGTTGAGGCGGATGCCGAGCCCCTGGACCATGCCGGCCCGGACCTCTTCCGCGCTCTTGCCCTGCTGCTTGGCCATGGCCTCGGTCTTGGTCAGCCAGCCCTCGGTCTTCGTCATTCCGGGGGAGATCGCGTTGACCCGGACGTTGCCGGCAGCGGCCTCGCTCGCCAGATAGCTGGTGAGCGCGACCACGCCCGCGTTCACGATGGCCGTGGCACCGGTGTTGGGAATCACCGCGTGTGCGGTGGCGCCGACGACATTGACGATGCTGCCGCTGCCGGTTCCGCTCAGGAACGGGAGAGCGGCCTGCGAGACGCGAAGGAACCCGATGAGCTTCGTGTCGAAGGCCGACGCGACGACCTCCTCGTCGACCTGGGCCAGAGGGGACGGAGTGAGCTGCGGCCCGGCGTTGTTCACCAGGATGTCGAGGCCGCCCTGCCACGCCTGGACCTCTGCCAGCGCGCTGTTGACGGACTCGGCGTCGGTGACGTCCGCGACGACGGAAAGCACGTCCCCCGCGGCGAATCCAGCGGCCAGACGGCCGGCGGCAGCCTTGACGGCCGCTTCGTCCCTGGCCGCGATCGCCACCTTGGCCCCGCGCTCGAGCAGTGCCTGCGCGATGGCGAAGCCCAGACCTCGACTACCACCGGTCACGAAAGCCGTACGGCCCTCCAAGTTCCAACCTGCAGCCATGTTCGGTTCCTCCAGTCAGCGCCTATGTGCTTCCGCGGAGAGTGGAACCGAAGCGCTGAGGACGCTGCAATCGTGGTTAACACGTGATTCACGCGAGGGCGGTTGAGCCGCCTCGCACCTCTCGAACGGTTAACAGTGCCCGGCACACTCATGGGGAGGAGTTCCCCGGCTTCCGGAAGTCTCGTTTAGCATTACTGCACATCAGCCTCGGGCCACGTCCGACGCCGATCAACGGCCGCCCGCATGCCGCATGGCGGGCATCGAGGAGGGGACGGACCCGTGGAACCGGAAGCACGCGCTCGACTGCGCACCGCTCGCACCGAGGCCAAGCTCAGCGTCCGCGAGCTGAGTCGCCGCGCCGGCATCTCGGCGAGCATGTTGTCCCAGATCGAGAACGGGCACTGCGAACCCTCGGTCGCCACCCTCTACGCCCTGGTGTCCGAACTCTCCATCTCCTTCGACCAGCTCCTCGCCGGACCGGGGACGGAGCCCGGCCCCAGCCCGTCGGCGGCCCCCGCGTCGCCTCTCGTGACGCCCGAAGACCGGGCCGTGCTCGTGATGGACAGCGGCGTCACCTGGGAGCGGCTCACGCCCAGTCCTGACCCGCTGGTCGACGCACTGCTCGTGACCTATCCACCGGGCAGCAGCTCCTCCACGAACGGGGGGCTGATGAGCCACCAGGGACGCGAGTACGGCTTTCTGATGTCGGGGCGCCTGACCGTCCGCCTCGGGTTCGAGACCCACCATCTCGAACCCGGCTCGTCGATCAGCTTCGACTCCGCGGTCCCCCACTTGTACGTGAACGAGAGCGATGAGCCGGCGAGCGGCCTGTGGCATGTGGTCACCGTCGGCGGTGTGCCGGGAACCGAGCGCCCGGACCGGACGGTTGACGCCGCCCGCCCGACAGGTGTTAAGTCCGACTGAACACGCGGGCGCCATATCGAGTGACGGCGGTGCGCGTGCGTCTCCCCTACCCACAACTGTCCGCTCGGCAAAGGACTTGTGATGGCGATACCCACGTTTGGACCGAACGCAGTCGACTGGGAAACACGCGTCGACATGAGCAGGCTCCGCGACGAGCGGCTGGCCCGTCTGCGCACGTCGTTGGAGAAGTCCGACCTCGGCGCCGTCCTCGCCTTCGACTTCGCCAACATCCGCTACATGACGTCGACCAACATCGGCACATGGGCGATCGACAAGATGATCCGGTTCTCCCTGCTGGTCAGGGGAGGTGAGCCGATCGTCTGGGACTTCGGTTCAGCCGCCAAGCACCACCAGCTGTACAACCCCTGGCTGGACTACTCCAAGGCCCACTCGGACGGCGATCCGCACGGAGCCCACCACGGAGCCGACCCCCGCAACCCGAGCGGCGCCCGCGCCGGCATCTCGACGTTGCGCGGTGCCATCAACCCTCTCGTCGGAATGGCCGACTCCGTCGCCCGGAAGATCAAGCACGAGCTCGAGCTCTACGGCCTCCTGGACCAGCCGCTCGGCGTCGACGTCATCGAACTCCCGGTCCTGATGGCCCTGCAGAACGCGGGCATCACGGTGGTCGACGGCCAGCAGGTGTTCCTGGAGGCCCGGCGCATCAAGACCCGTGACGAGATCCATCTGCTCACCCACGCCTGTTCGATGGTCGACGCCGCCTACGAGAACCTCTACGAGTTCCTCCGGCCGGGCGTGCGCGAGAACGAGTGCGTGGGTGTGGTGGCCAAGACCCTCTACGACCTCGGCTCGGAATTCGTCGAAGGGGTCAACGCGATCTCCGGGGAACGGTGTGCACCGCACCCCCACGTCTTCTCGGACCGCATCGTGCGGCCCGGAGATCCGGCGTTCTTCGACATCCTGCACAGCTACAACGGCTATCGCACCTGCTACTACCGCACGTTCGCCGTCGGCAGCGCCTCATCCGCCCAGCGCGACGCCTACACGCGGTGCCGTGAGTACATGGACGAAGCGATCAGCCTCGTCCGGCCCGGGGCCACGACGGCGGACATCGTGTCGGTGTGGCCGACGGCGCAGGAGTTCGGGTTCGCCGACGAGGAAGCGGCCTTCGCACTCCAGTACGGCCATGGTGTCGGGCTGTCGATCTGGGAGAAGCCGGTGTTCTCCAGGCTGGTGTCCCTCGAACACCCCGAAGTGCTCGAAGAGGGCATGGTGTTCGCGCTGGAGACCTACTGGCCGTCGAAGGACGGCTGGGGCGCGGCCCGGATCGAGGAGGAACTCGTGGTGACCGCGGACGGGTGCGAGGTGATCACCAAGTTCCCGGCGGAGGAGCTTCTCGTCGCGGGCCGGCGCTACTTCTCCGTCTCGGGACCGCTGTCGACCGAGCGTGACTCCCAGTCTCATCGGAACACGCTGACGGGGTCCCGGTCCCGCCGGCCGGACGGCGCTGACGGCCTCTGACCGGCGGCTTGTCGTCCAGAGTTGAAGGACGCGATGAGCCTGCCCGAGCAGGACCCTCGAGCCAAGACTCCACCTGTCGCCTGGAGCGTGGCGCTGCGCGGCGCCGTACGAGGCAGGGCGATGGCGCAGACGACCGCGGCCGCCCTGGTGGTCGGGTCGACTCTGTTCATGGTCAACCTGTACTCCCAGGTCCGGGACGCCCCGCTCACGTGGGCACTCACGGTTCGTATCGCCCTGACGTTCCTCGTGCCGTGGCTCAACGCGACGATGGGGATCGCGCTCGGCCTCCGAAGGCCCGGCGCTGCATCGCGCCGTGAGACCGCGCCCGCGGACGAGGCCACTTCCCCGGAATCTGTCCAACCCCCACCCCCAGCTTGCCGTTTCCAGGCAGGACCCGTCGAAAGGTGACTCCCATGGCACTGGTACCGCTCCTTACATCCGATCAGTTCTCGTCGGCCGACCAACCCGCCCTCGCACAGGGGGTGAGTGCCTGGGGCGGAGTGCTGAACACCTGGGCCGGCATAGGGAACAGCCCTGGTCTGCTCGCCACGTACCTGCCCTTCCTCGGGCAGCTCAACGGGCCGGGCGCGTTGGAGCAACGCGTGAAGGAGCTGGTCGCCGTACGCGTCGCCGTACTCAACCACTGCCGCTACACGGCGAGTCACCGCTGCACGTCCGCGCTGGCCAAAGGGGTCGGTGCCGACGAGCTCGCGGCCGTCGCGAGGGGCGAGCTCGGCGGCTTCACCGAACGGGAGCGGCTGGCCCTTCAGCTGGCCGAGGAGATGACCGTCTCCCTTCCGACGGTCGCCCTCGAGGACGGCCTCACCGGCGTCTCGGCGCGTGTCCGCGAAGACGTGCAGTGGTCTTTCGACGCGGCGGAGCTGGTTGAGCTTGTCATGTGCATCAGTGTGTGGAATGCCTTGTCGCGCTTCCACCGTGTCATGGCCTTCGAGCTGGACATGCCGGAGGCGCCCGCACCTGTGGAAGCCCAGCTCTGAGGGAACCGACCCGCGCCCTGATCGAGGTGCTGCACGTCGAGCAGGATGCGTAAGCAACGAGGCTCCTCGGCAGGAGAGTTGAGATGTCAGACATCTCACTCACCCGCCGAGGAGCCTCGTCCGTTCCGCCCTTCCCCTCAGGCGGGAAGCCGGCCGGCCTCGCGTTGCAGGCGGATGAGGAGGGCCATGAAGTCCAGCTCGCCCAGGCCGGTCGAGATGCACGCCTGAAGCAGTTGCTGCACGACGCCGGTGACCGGCAGCGGAACCCCGGCGGCCGCGGCCGACTCCAGGGCCAGGTCCAGGTCCTTGCGCATGAGCCGCGAGCTGAACGTCGACGTGTAGTCGTCCGCCAGGAGGGGCCCGATCTTGTACTTCACCAACGGCGAGGCGACCGCCGAGGCGCCGACGACCTCCAGCAGCTTGTCACGCTGCACGCCGTGGCCCTCGGCCAGTGCGACGCATTCGGAGAGGAGCTCGGCCGTCCCCGCCACCATGAGGTTGAGGGCCAGCTTGATGATGCGGGCGGCTTCCCCCTCGCCGGCGTAGAACACATGGGGACCGATGTCGCGCAGCAGATTCTCCACGGCTGAGAAGACGGCGTCCTCACCGGAGGCGATGATCGTGAGATTCCCGGCGCGCACGACACCCGGATTTCCGCTCACGGGAGCGCGCAGGTACTGGACGCCGCCGGCCGCCGCCGCGTCGGCCACCTCACGGGAGACCGCCGCGGACACGGTGCTCATGTCGATGAGAGTCCGTCCCTTGCCGGACGCGGCATGGACGATCCCCCCGTCGGGCCCGAGCGCCACATCGGCCAGGGCACGGGAGTCCGCGACCATCGTGATGCAGACCTCCGACCGGACCCACGCCTCACCGGGAGCGTCCAGCTCGATCGCGCCCTTGGCCACCAGGCCGTCCGCCCTGCCCTTCGACCGATTCCAGACACTGACCTGGTGGCCTGCCACGATGAGCCGTTCGGCGATGGCGGACCCCATCTGCCCCAGACCCAGCACGGATACGTTCACATTCATCTCCTGGTTGTCGTGATCACCCGGCCCGGCACCCCGCGGTGATGCGAGCTGCCGGCCCGGGCACCTGGGCGGCGTCTGGCTACATCGATGCGGCGAGGTGCCAGTCGAAGGCGAGCTGCGCATGGTACTGGGGATCGCAGAGGCTGCCGAATCGCCCGCCGAAGTAGACGATGGGGTCCGCGTCGGCGGAGTAGCCGCAGCTGACCACCTCGCCGATGAAGATCGTGTGGTCTCCCCCGGCCACCTCTTCGTTCACGTTGCAGACGAAATACGCGACCGCGCCGTCGACAACGGCGAGGTCGTGGCCGGGTCGCAACCCCATGCCGGCGAACTTGTCGTCACACCGGCTCGCGAACCGAAGCGCGTGGTGTTCCTGGCCCCGTGCGAGGACGCTGACGGCGAAGACTCCGGAGCCGGAGATCGCGTCCCTCGTCGCGAGGTTGTTCCCGACACACACCAGCAGCATGAGCGGGTCCAGCGAGACGGACGCGACAGCGCTGGCTGTCATCCCTGCCGGTCCGTTCGGTGTCCTGGTGGTCACGATCGTGACCCCGGTCGTGAACCGCGCCATCGCTCCGCGGTAGGTGGCGGCCATGCCCTGCGTGCCCGATGTACCCATGTTGCCCTCCGTTGCCTGTAACGAGACGGCTTGAGCGTTGCCTGTGACCAAGTGGCCCGAGTGTGACCGGCGGCATGTTTATCGGCGCGAAATCGGCCGGACCTACAGGCGCAGCCGCGTCACCAGTCGGCGCACCTCGTCGGACGGCGGCACACCGAGCTCCCGCATCCGCGCGACGTACCGCTGGTAGAGCGCGAGCACCGCGTCGTCGTTGCCGCTGGCATGCGCCAGCTGGATGGCCAGTCGCCAGGCCTGCTCGCGGTACGGGTCCTCGCGAAGCACAGCGTCGACCAGTCCCTTCGCCTGGCGATACCGGTTCATCCGATAGGCGAGCCTGGCCGCGTCGACCCGGGCCGACAGGAAGGTCTCGGCCAGGGCCACGCGACGCTCGGCCGCCCACACGCCTGACACCGTCGCAAGGTAGGGCCCTTTGTCGGCACTGCTGAGGGCGTCCGACAGCGTCTGGAGACGAGTCTCCCCGTCCTGTCTCCCGGCCTGGGCGACCAGGTCGACCGCCCGTTGCGCCGAGCCCATGGCCAGCGCGGGGCCGACCAGCCGGAAGACATCGCCCTCCTGCGTCGGGCCCAGGTCGTCGGGCAGCACCTCACGAAGCCGGTAGAGCGCCTGCCTCAGATAGCTGCGGCCGGCGGCATCGTTCCGGCCACCGAAGAGCGCTCCGAGAAGCTCTTCGCGGGTGGCACTGCGGTCGGGTGTCCCGAGCAGATAGCCGAGGAGCTCGACGCTCTTCATCAACCGGGGCTGAGCCGTGTTCCCGTCGACGGTGAGGGCCGGCTCACCGAACTCCTCGAGCACGAGGCGGGGTCTGCTCACGTTCACGCGTACGGGATGCTGGCCCGAGAGGGCGGCGAGGATCTCGTGCCAGGGCGACATCCGACTGGACTTCGTGTCCGCAGCTCTGGCCGCGACCGAAGGCACGTCCGCCAGGGCGGTCAGCAGCAGGTGCTGTGATCCTTGCGCCGTGGCCGAGACGATCGCGAGGTCGGCCGTGGCGTCGGACTCGTCCTCGCGGCCGAGACGCCATTGCGCCTCGGCCAGGTACACGGCGGCCGTCGGGAGATCGAGGTGCCGGTCTCCCTTCTGCATGCTCAGGACGCATGCCGCCAGCAGTTCGTACGCCTCGGCGTCCTTGTCCTGCAGAAGCAACGACAGACCCGACCAGATCTGCGACGTCTCCCGTGTGAGGACGTACTCCGAGGCTCCGTTGGCGGCCGCCTCCGCCAGCACGCGGTCGGCACGTTGTGTGTCGCCCTCGAGCCGCAGCCACAGCTTGGCTTCGACAAGCAGGCTCATGTTCTTGTACACCTTCGAGCCGGTTGCCGCGATGAGCTCTCTCCCGCGCCTCATGGACGCACAGGCTTCCTCTCCGCGGCCGAGGTCGAGCATGAGGTCGACGGCGTCGACGGCGTGCAGCCAGACCGGCTGCGACGAACCGCTGCGCGGCTCGAACATCGACATCGCGGCATCGAGTCGCCCGGTGGCGCGCAGTGCGGCGACGACCCAGGGGCCGCCCAGTATCGTTCGCCACGGATCGAACGAACCCGGATCGTCGAGTCCTTCGAGGCGACCGCGCAAGAAGGCCAGCCGCATCAGCAGACCGTCGAGTGGTCCGGACGGCGTGGTCGAGTGCTCGGGAAACGGTGGTGGCTTCTCGCCGGTGGCCAGCGCGATCAACGTGAACGCGATGAGCCGGTTCCGGCCCGCCGGCAGGTGATCGGCGACGGACCGCGCCTCCTCGAGCCGCCCGGAGTGCCAAAGGCACCAGCAGGCCAGGACGTGGGCCTCCTCGAAATCGGGAGCCCCCGGCTCCGGGAGCCACGCGTATCCATGACGATCGACGAGTTCCACTCCGCGATCACACTGCTCGAGTGCGAACGCCACACGCAGGATGACCGATCCGATCTCCGAGGTCGGAGTCCGGACCGACGCCCCCAGTGCGTCGAGCCAGCGTGCCGCCGGCGCGAAGTCCATCCGCGCGACGAGGCTGGGAAGGACCACGGCGGCCAGCCTTCCGGCCGCCTCCAGGTCCCCGAGCCGCAGCAACTCATCGACGGCTTCCTCGCGCTCGCCGCGGGCGATCAGGAGCTCGGCGTGCCTGCGACGGACCTGGGAGAGCGTCCCGGCGTCCTGCCGTCCCAGAGCCGCGCGCAGAAAGTCGCGGAACACCGGGTGCGGCGTCATGCGCGAACCGTCCGAGCACCATGTCACCGGAAGATGCCGGGCGCGCAGGTCCGTCATGACCTGTGCCGCGTTCTCCTGGCCCATGGCGCGGGCGCCCTCGACCGATATCTCCTCCAGCAGACTGGTGTGCAGCAGGAACGTCCTCTCGACCAGGGAAAGTGAGTTGAAGACGTTCGCCGCGACATAGGACCGCAGCGAGTCCGGATCCAGCTCGCGAGACCGTGCGTGACGCCAGCCCTCGAACAGGACGCCCGTGACCCAGCCCCCTGTCGCCGCCACCGCCTGCGCCGGATGCACGTCGATGTGGCCGACGGTGCGAAGTGCCGCGCCGGCTTCCTGGGCGTCGAAGGCGAGATCGCTCTCGACCAGCTCGCCCACCCGGTCACGCTCGCTCGTCGGGCCCGAGTCGAGGCGGACGTCGACGCGCGAGATCAGCACGAGGTTCACGTCGGACGGCAGATAGCGCGCGAAGGACGACAGCACCGCGATGCACCCCTCGTCGGAGGCGATGCGTTCCACGTTGTCGCACACGAGGATGAGCCGGCTCCCCTGGAGGCTCTCGGCCAGCAGCCCCGCTGCCTCACCGATGTGAAGGCTGCTGCTCAGTGCGTCGGAGGCCACATCGGCGGCGCAGGGGACGGCACCCTCGACAGCCGCCTCGAGGTAGACGAGCAGGCGTCCCGCCGCGCGCTCCGTGCCGTCCAGCGACAGCCAGGCGACGGGCCTGTCGAGGCCGCTCACGGCCAGAGCCACCGCCGTGGTCTTGCCGGCCCCGGCTGTCGCGAAGACATTCACCACGGTGTGGCGGTCGAGCATGTCCCGCAACCGTTGATTGAGCCTCTCGCGGACGACTATGTCCTTCGACGGCTCCGGCGTCGCCAGTTTCCGCCGGATGATCGCACGAGGGTGCCGACCTGGCGCCTTCGAGCCGCTCGGCCGGTCGGAATCGGAGTCACCCATCGGTCGTCGCGCCCCCGTGGTCCTTAGTGCTCCGCCGGGAGTTTGCGCCAGTCGTCCGGGAAGAAGAACCCGTCCGAGGTCGGCGGGATCGGCGACTGCACTTCGATCCACCGGGCCGGCTCGTCGCGTTCGTTGACGAAACCGTGCGTGCCGTTGGTGCCGGCCCACACCAGGTCCCCGGTCTGGACGACTTCGTCGTTGCCGTCGAGGGTCCCCCGCATTCCGCCGGAGGTGAAGTAGTAGATCTCCTCGAACGGGTGGTAGTGGACCTTGGCGGCCTGACCCGGGCCGGACTTCGGCGCGATCTCGCACACGAAGACGGTGTGGTGCTGTGCTCCCAGGAGCTGGTCGACCATCATCCTGAGGCTGATGTTCTTCACGTTGGGACCGTGGTAGCCGGGCATCGACAACTGCGCGTAGGGGGCCATGTCCGAGTCCTCGAAGTGCCCGACGAAGCGATGCCGGGGGTCCGTCTCGGACGGGCGGCCGAGATTCTCCCCCGGAGAGGGCTTGGCGGCGATGCTGCTGCGGGCTCCGTCGAACGTCGGCGGCTTCGGTGCGCGGACCCCGAGCCACGTCAGTCCCGCGTCACCCGCGGACAGTGAGTGGGCGATGCCGACGGGCGCGACACCGTAGTCACCGGAGGCGACCTCGTAGCGCAGCCCGGCAAAGGAGGCCTCGCCGGATCCGCCGGTGATGACCCACGACTCCTCGAACGGACAGCGCGCCCAGCCCGTCGTCGCCCCGGGAGCCAGCTCGTACAGGCTCACTTCCAGGTGAGCAGCGCCCTGCTCATGTCCGACCAGGAGCGACTGCCGAAGTCCTGGGACGCCCTCGACATCGGAGAACTTCCGGTCCGCCGCACGTGCGATGTAGTAAGCCATGTCCTTCTCTCCTTTCACACGCGAGGGACGCCAGGGCCGGCATCCCCCGCTGGTTGCTGCTGATCCTCATCGGGCCTTTGCCCAGGGCGGTATGGGCGGGCGGTTCGCGGCCGACAGCCGCCGCGAACCGCCCCTGCACCGCCCCTGTGCCGCTGCCGGGCTCAGCGGGCCTGCGAACCCTCGAGCCGTGCGCCGTCGAGGCGCCGGGCATATTCGGGCTGCTCGGTGTACGCCGTCACCTCGGGGGCGTCGGCCTCCTGAAGGCCACAGACCTTCCGGGCGAGGTGGGTGAGCGGCCCGGAGGGTGACAGCTCCGAGCGCTTCATCGTGTGCATCCGAGTGCCGAGAATCGGGGTCCCGTTGAACTGCTCGAAGGTGCTCACCCGGTCGCCGAAGTCGGAGAGGAACAGGTCACGGATGACGCGCGAGATGCGCACGCGGTCGTAGGGCTCGCCGACCGCACCCGCCTGCAACGGCTCCAGCCAGTCGTGCAGTTCGGGGTTGTTCCACTGGTCCTCGGTGGGGAACAGGAGCGAGGCGCGGCCGGCGAGGTCGACCACCTCGTTCCTCATCTCCGCGAACTTCTCCAGGTAGTACGACCGGCCGAAGTCGAAGAGCAGGACGTTCGGCTTGTAGAGCCCCGAGGGCGAGATGAACCCTTCCGTCTCGGACGCGATCACGTGGGCTCGCATCGTCTGGTAGAACTCGACGAGACGCGCCAGGCGCGCCTGTACCGGCGGAATCTGGTAGGTGCCGAGGTGCTCGGTCATCAGCATCGCGAGCCCGACCATGAGTTCGGCCCGGACCATCTGCCGGATCAGCGACTCGTAGTGCGTCCAGTCGAAGATGCGCTGCGGGTACAGCGAAGCGTGCTCGGGACTTCCGAGGTGGAATACCAGGTCCCACGGAATGAACACGTTGTCGAAGATGACGGTGCATTCGAGCTCGTCACCGGCCGAAGAGATCGGGTGGTTCTCGGGGTCGTCCCGCACCGTCGCCTCGCGGGAGACGATCGTGACGCCCGGCGCGTTCGCCGGGCAGGCGCCGTAGATGACCTGCTCGCTCTCGATGCCCGGGCGGTAGAAGACGCCGATGTGGAGGTAGTCGGCGAACGGTGCACCGGTGACCACGGCTTTGACACCGTGGACCACGATGCCGTCGTCGCGGGTCTCCACGACACGCAGCGCGGTCTTGGCCGCGTGCTGCTTGGACCGGTCGATCTGAGGGTCGATGAAGGCGAAGGCGCAGTTGAGGTCGCCCTCCTTCACCAGATCCAGGAACTTCCGGATGCCCCCGGTCAGGTCACGCCCGCCGGTGCCCACGGACTGGTCACTCCACGGCTGCGGGTCCTCCTCGTAGGTGACCAGGCCGTAGTTGTTCGCGCACGGGGTCCGTCCGATCGATCCGCCGTCGAGCTCCCGGATCACGCTCTCCAGGTACACACGCTTGCGCCGCAACCCCTCGGCGTCCCCGTGCTTGAACCACATCATCGAACGACGCACTCCGTCGTCGTCGACGAAGGTCATGACGTCCTGCATCTCGGGCGCGTGATGCAGGTCGTAGAACTTCGCGAAACTCTTGGCCGCTGCCCTGGTCTTCGGGTGCTTCGTGACGTCGTCGATCCGATCGCCTCCGACCCAGACAACGCGTCCGTCCCTGAGGGACTCCAAGTACTGGTCGCCAGTTCGCATCAAATGCCACCTTCCCGCTTCACCCAAGTACCGTCGTGCATGGACTGTTCTTGCCGGGCCGTCCCGAATTCCCGATCGGCAGCACGCCGCCCGGGAATCACCGAGGACCCGTTTGTGAACCTGCCTTCGACGCCTCGGAATCCGGGACGCCGGCGTCACGGTGGATTCGCCGATCGAAGTTCCCGATCCGAATGGACGAAGGCATATCTTGCCGATCTTGCCGTGGCGCGGACACTCGCTCGGCCGTTGATTTCCTCGAGCTTAGCCAGGAGATGTTAGTGGGGCGTTAATCGCGATGAGGTGCCGTCAGCGATGCCATCGAGCAGTCCCGTTAACGGGTTTTCCGGTTTTCCGGCCCCTCGGCACTCGGGCCGCGGTGGGGCCGCCGGCGCCGGGCCCGACGGCGCCCGGTCCGCCTGCCGCGGACACCGCCAACGCCCCGCATCCCGCGGAGCCCGGCACGAGGCCATCGGTGACCCCGGCTCGTACGGCATCCATGCCACCTCCCCTTCCGCGAACGATCGTTCCGTTTCGCGTGCCCATCCTCCGGTATCGATCAGCCAACGTCTAGACGAACGTTCGTTTTTCTTGAACGGGATGTGCCCTCGGCGCGTTGGCAACTCGGAGCGTGCCGTCTCCCGTTGCTGAACCGCCTGCCGTCTCCCCGGCGGAAAATCACGGGCGCGCGGCGGCATCACGAGCAATCATGAAGCATGCGCCCGGATGACTGGCACCTCACGGAAGACCTCGACCGCCTTCTCGCCGGAGGGGGTGGCTTCCTGCACGCGCGCCCGGCACTCCACACCCTCCCGCTGACGGTGACCGAGACCCTTCGAACCCGGCTGGCAGGCCTCGGCCACTGCCTTCCGGGCGTCAGCGCCGACCCCGCCACCGCCTTCGCCGACGCCTGGCACCGGTACACGGGCCCGACGCCGACGCCCCACCAGCGGCAGTTGTACCGCCTCGGTACGCTCACGCCCCCGCGTCCGCTCCCCCGAGGGCAGCGGTGGCGTCGCGGGCGAACGGGACCGCGAGCAACTCACGCCCTGTTGCCGCGAGTTCACCGACGTCATTGGCACGCCCGCCCCCACGGACGCCGCCTCCTGGGCTGACGGCGCCGTCGAGGCACACCCGCCGCACGATTCAGCGGGTGCGCACAACTGCGCTGCGGGCGAGCCGGTCGTGCATCCCCCGCAGCTGCGCGTCCGTGCCGATCAAGGAGATGTTCGCGATCAGGATCACCGGGACAAGCCCTATCCCTACGTTGGCGAGGTGACGTATCAGCGCCCGCCCGTAGCCAAGCCGGCTGTCGCTGCCGACTCTGACCACCTTCAGTCCCATGACTCGCTTGCCCAGTGTGCGGCCCCAGCGGTAGGTACTGAAGGGCGAATATGTCAGCAAAAAGGCGACAACCCACAGGACTGCAACCAGTCGCCAGATGTTGGCGCCTTCGTCCCCGACCCCGGCAAGGACGATCCTCTCGAAGGCCAGTAGCGGCACAAGGATGACAGGCACGGCGATCGCAAGGTCGATGACAGTGGCCCCTGAACGCAGTGCCAGACTTGCGGGAGCCCCGGGACCCGGTGCGGGAGAAGGCAGGCCGAGATCGTTGCCGCCTGCCAACTGTCCGAACATAGTCTTGCCAGCTCCTTCGATCACGCGCTCAAACCCCCGCAGCTGGATGTTAGTGCTTGGGAGGTCGGAGACGCTGGGACCTTGGGTGGCCCAACCTGGCAGGCCAAGACAAATGGACATCCCGCTGTAGCGCCGCGGTGACGGTTCCCGGACGCACCTGGCACGTCCGGTCGCAACTGCGCTTGGCACGGGGTACGTCCTTGAGTTTGTCCGGGAATTCCCCCACGACCGCGCCGGTCCGACACCAATACGGCCGGCATGCAGCTCTGCGATGACGCGATTTCTTTACTTTTGCACCCGTATACGAAAGGACCGTCCGTGAAGACCCTCAGAAGGTTTACGCACGCTGCGATTCTAGGAACTGTGCTGGCTTTCGTCGCGGCTTGCGGAAGCGGCAACTCGGACGTTTCCAGCCCTGCGGATCACCCGAGTGCGATAGGCCTTCCCACCGTGAACGCCGGCGGGGAGGACCCCGGCAGCGACGAAAGCTGCAAGTTCCTCACCCAGGAGGAGGTCGCCTCGGCGATCGGCCCGAATGACGGCGGTAAGCACGACTACACGTTCGGCGGGTGCGTCTGGGTCGCCTCCAGCGCCAAGGACGGCTTCAGTGAGGCGATTTACGCGTCGGTGCTGCCCAAGGACCAGTATGAGGCCGTGGCAGAGACCGGGGAGCCGGTGAGCGGATTCGTCGAGGGCGCCACCTACGCCACGATGCACGGCGAGCTGTGGTTCCCCTGCCGTGAAGGCGACTATTGCGGTGTCAAGGTGAGAACCGCGAGCTCGGATGGCCGCGAGGAGACCGCACTGCGACTGGCAAAGGCCATGCAGGGCCGCGTATAGACGGACGCCCTTTCCCTGCCACGTGTGTTGAGCCGTCGTCGGTAGCGTCGCATCGACGACCCACACGGCTGACGGGAGGCTCCCGCGGCGCGGGCGCGGTCCGCGCCGCGGGCGAACGTATCGATGCCGGCGGGCAGTTCCCCTACGCCGAAGCGGGGATCGCGCCCTGCGTACGCAACTCCGCGATCGCGGCGGGGTCGAAACCCAGCTCTCCGAGGATCTCGTCGTTGTGCTCGCCCAGCTCCGGTGCCCGCTTCGCCGGGACCTTGTCGACGTTCCGCAGGATGACCGGGCTGTTGACGGTGTACTCCAGCGCGTCGACCCCTTCGATCGGCACGATGATGTCGTTCGCCCGCAGTTGCGGGTCCAGCGCGGCCTCCTCCGGGGTCTGGATGAGGCTGTAGGTGACGCGTTCCCGCGACAGGGCGTCCCTCCAGTGGGCGAAGGGTTGCGAACGGAACTCGGCGTCGAGCAGGTCGGTCAGCGCGGCGGAGTTCTCGAGGATGCTCTCGAAGTCCGCGTACCGGGGGTCCTCAAGCAGCTCCGGGCGCCCGAGGGCCCGGGTCAGCCCTGGCCAGTGCGGGGGTGCGGCGACCAGCATGAACCACTCGTCGTCCTCGGTCCGGTAGGGGTTGATCAGCGGATTCGCCGGTGCCGCCCGGTCGTGCAGCTCGAACGGCGTGCCGTTCGCGAGTGCGCCGGCCACCAGCGTGCCGGTGGCCCAGACGCCGGTTGCGAGCAGCGACGTCCCGACACTGGCCCCTTGTCCCGTTCGTTCACGGCGGTACAGGGCCGTCGCGATCGCGGCGTAGATGGCGACCGCTGACGTGTAGTCACCGCTGCCCCAGACCGGCACCGTCGGCGGGGCACCCGCGTCGCGGGTCGAGGCGAGCAGTCCGCTGCGCGACCAATAGGCGCTCAGGTCGAAGCCGGGTTGACCGGCGTCGGGGCCGGTGTCGCCGAAGCCGGTGAGGTCGGCGTACACGAGGCGCGGGTTCCAGGCCGAGATCTCTTCGTAGCCGAGGTGCAGCTTCTCGCGTGTCCCGTGCGGGAAGTTGGTGATCACCACGTCGGCCCACTCGACCAGGCGCCGCAGTACCGGCAGGGCCGACGGCGACTTCAGGTCGAGCACCATGCCGCGCTTGTTGCGGTTGGCCAGGTGCCAGCTGTAGTTGGCCTCCGCCTTGGGGCTGGGAGGCACGGAGGCGAGCCCCCGCTGGGGGTCGCCACGCCCCGGCGGCTCGATCTTGACGACGTCCGCTCCGAAGTCGGAGAGCATGGTCGCCGCGGCAGGTCCGGCGATGAAGCTCGACGCGTCGAGCACCTTCAGTCCCGTGAACACGGATTCGGTGGTCATGGCCATCACTTCACGAAGGCGCTCAGACCGCCGGTCACGGCGCGTCCGACGATGAGGGTCTGGATCTCGCGCGTGCCCTCGTAGGAGTAAATGGCCTCGGCGTCGGCGACGAATCGCCCGATGTTGTAGTCGAGCACGATGCCGTTGCCGGCCAGGATCTCCCGCCCCCAGCCCACGCTCTCGCGCATCCGCACGGTGCAGTAGGCCTTCGCCAGCGAGGACTGCTCGTCCTGGTACACCCCGGCATCCTGCAGCTGGGCCAGGCGCGTCACCATCCCGCACGAGGCCGTTGCGTTGCCGAGCATCTTCACCAGCAGGTCCTGCACCAGCTGGAAGCCCCCGATCGGGCGCCCGAACTGTTCGCGCTCCTTCGCGTACTGCAGGGCGATCTCGTAGGCGCCGAACATGATCCCCACCGCCTGCCACGCCACCCCGCTGCGGGTCCGGCGCAGGATCTCGGCGGTGTCCTTGAACGAGTTCGCGTTCTGCAGCCGGTTCGCCTCCGGAACACGGCAGCCGTCGAGCACGATGTCGGCGTTCTGCACGATGCGCAGCGCCATCTTGTTCTCGATCTTCGTCGCGGTGAACCCGGGGGTGTCCTTCTCCACGACGAAGCCCAGCACGTGCTTCGTCTCGACGTCACGGGCCCAGATGACGATCAGGTCGGCGAACGTCGCGTTGCCGATCCACCGCTTGGCGCCGTCGAGGATCCAGCCGTCGCCGTCCCGGCGGGCGGTCGTCTGCAGACCGCCGGCCACGTCGGAGCCGCCGTGCGGCTCCGTCAGACCGAAGGCGCCGATCTTCTCGAAGCGGCTCATCGCCGGCAGCCAGCGTCGCTTCTGCTCGTCCGAGCCGCAGCTGAGGATGGTGCCCATGGCCAGACCCGTGTGCACGCCGAAGAAGGTGGCCAAGGACGCGTCCGCGTGCGCGAGCTCCATGGCGACGAAGCCGGCCAGGAGATTGCTCGGCCGCGATTCCGAGGAGTCCGGGTCGGCCCAGTCCACCAGGCCCAGCTTCGCGAAGCCCTCGACCAGCTGGAAGGGGAACTCGGCCTTGGCCCAGTAGCCGTCGACGATCGGGGCGACCTGCGTACGGAGGAAGTCGCGGATGGACGCGATCTTCTCCCGCTCCCTGTCCGAGAGCAGTTCCTCGAAGGCGTAGAAGTCTGCGGGCAGCAGCCCGCCGTCCAAGTAGGGACCGGTCGGTGTCGGCAGGCCCGGTACGCCGCTCATCGTGTTCTCCCTCTGACGCCGTGCGGTGTGGCCCGGAGGTCCGTACCCGTGAGCGTTCCTGCGTCGACGGCCCTCCGCTTCTCTTGCGCGATTGAACGCGGCTGCCGCACCGTTTCCCGGTACCCCGCGCCGCCCGGGGATGCCGTTGTGGCCTTAGATCACTCCACTGGCCCGCCGCCCGGTGGAGGTGGCTGGGGTTGGTGGTCGCGTGGGGGGGGCGGGCATGGCTTCACGTCAGGTGACGCGACGCATCCGTCGGGGCGCGCGCCGGGCACGCGCCGCTGACGTGCCTAGACCGCGGGAAGGGAAGGATCGGGCGTCCAGGCAGATGGTGCGCTGATGGACCAACGTTCGTGGTCACGCCAGGCCCCGTCGATGTAGAGGTAGGCGGGTGACAGTCCTTCGTAGCGAAAGCCCAAGCGCTGGACCACGGCCAAAGAGGCCTTGTTCGCCGGCTGAATGTTCGCCTCCAGCCGGTGCAGCCGCAGGTCGTCGAAGGCGTACTGCAGGGCGATGGTGAGCCCTTCGGTCATGTAGCCCCGCCCCGCTGACGGGGCGAAGGCCGCGTAGCCGAGGGACGCGCCCTGGTAGCGGCCGCGGATGATCGAGTTGATGTTGACCGTGCCGGCGGCTTCACCGGTCTCCCGAACGCGGATCACGAAGCCCAGGTTGCTGCCGTCGTCGAAGCGGCGCATCCACCCCTGGAAGTCCTCCGCGGTCCCGGGCAGCTGCATCCACGGCATATGGAGCTCGACGCTGGCTCTCACGAGCTCGCAGAACTCGTCCTGGTCGGCCAGGGTGAGCGGGCAGAGTTCGACCCGTGACGGCATGTTGGACATGGGCCAATCGTAGGGCCCTCTACGGAACAGACGATCACAGGAGTGACTCGCTCAGGAGAGCAGGTCGATCTTCTGTCCGATGTCATGGTGTTCTGCCTGCTGGTAGGCGATCCACGCCAGGGCAAGGTCTTGCCAGGGAAGTCCGACAGGCGCGTAGACGGAGCGGGCCGTCGCGCTGGTGCGTCCCGGATGGGCTCCGGTGAGAACCTCCCCGAGTGTGGCCTCGGCTGCGGAGGGCGCGAGACCGGCGGCGGCCAGAGCGCCCGTGGCAGCGGCGAGGTCTCGGTCGTCGACGACGAGCAGTGCGGATTCCAGGAGGTCGGCGGAGAGTTCCTGTTTGCCGGGTTCATCGGCTCCCAGGCTGGTGATGTGCTGCCCTGGTCGCGTGTCGGCCAGCCGGAGCAGCGGTGAGCGTGACCAGGTGGCGAGCACGACGATGTCGGCGGCGGAGGCGACCTCCGCGGCAGACGACAGAAGACGGCCGCCGTGGCGTGAGGCGAAAGCGCCGGCCCGATCCGGATCCGAGTCGTGGACGACGACTTCGTGACGACGCCGCAGGGTGGTGAGACCGAGCATCACGAGCTCGGCCTGTGCGCCCGCGCCGACCACTCCGAGTACCGCGTCTTCCGTGCTGTCGGGGCCGGCCAGCACGTGGGTTCCCAGGGCCGCGGCCAGTCCGGTGCGCCATGCGGTGACGGTGGCGGAATCGATCAGCGCGAGGAGCTCACCGTCGTGACCGCTGTGAAGGCAGATCACTCCGCGCAGAGCCGGTCGGGCCCCCGGGAATTTGGCGTTGACCTTCACGGTGTACGCGTCGATGCCGGGCAGTACACCCGGGATCAAGGCCGTGGCCGTTCCGGGAAATGGCAGGTCAGTGCGGACCCGCTGCCCGGCCACCGGTGAGGCGGCGGCGCGGAAGCCGTCGCGCAGCGCGGCGATGCAGGCCACCGGCTCCAGCACGGACTGCAGGTCACTTCGAGTCAGTAGGCGGGTCACTCGCTCATGATCTCTCGTCGCATGACAGGGACAGCACCTGTGGCAAGGCCGGTTCCGGGGCCGGCGGGCTTCAGTTGGGCACTGCCATGACGAGGGCGAAGCGGGCGCCCGGGTCGGTCCACCAGTGACGGACGGTGAAGCCGCCCTCCTTGAGTTCGGCGGTGAGAACGTCGCGGCGGAACTTGCACGACAGTTCGGTGCGCAGGTCCTCACCTGCGGCCAGGCCGAGGGTGAGGTCGAGGTCGGGGATCTCGACGGTCTGGGTGGTGCGGGAGCGCAGCCTCATCTCGATGCGCTCGAACTCGGGATTCCACAGGGCGACGTGTGCGAAGAGGTCGGGGTCGAAGTCGGCGCCGAGCTCGCGGTTGAGGACGTGCAGTACGTTCTTGTTGAAGTCGGCGGTGACACCGGCCGCGTCGTCGTAGGCGCGGACCAGGACCTCGGGGTCTTTGACCAGGTCGGCGCCGAGCAGGAGGATGTCGTCGCTGCTCAGCGCGTGGGCCAGGGTGCCGTAGAAGGTGGCGCGCTGCGCCGCGTCGAAGTTGCCGATGGTGCTGCCGAGGAATGCCAGCAGGCGCGGGCCGGGCTCGTCGGACAGGGCGAGGCCGGTTTCGAAGTCGGCGACGGTGGCGGAGACGGTGAGCCCCGGGTAGTCGCGGCTGATCGCGCGGCCTGCCTCTTCCAGCGCGGGGGCGCTGACGTCCAGCGGCGCGTAGCGGCGCAGTGTGCCGGTGGCGGTGAGGGCGTCGAGCAGCAGACGGGTCTTGCGGGAGGAGCCGGAGCCCAGCTCGATCAGGGTGGCGGCCCGGGTCAGCGCGGCGATCTCCGGGGCGCGGCGGGTGAGGATCTCCTGCTCGGCCCGGGTGGGGTAGTACTCCGGCAGCCTGGTGATCTGCTCGAACAGCTCGCTGCCGCGTTTGTCGTAGAACCACTTGGGCGGCAGTGTGCGCGGCGCGCTGCCCAGGCCCTCGCGCGCGTCGGCATGGAGCCTGGAGGTGAGGTAGCCGGCGGGCAGCCGGTCGTCGAGGGTGAAGGCGCCGTCGGTCATCGGCTGTGATTCCTTGCGGTGTGGGCGTGGCGTGTGCAGGGGCAGGATCCGGACGCCCGCTGTGGTGGCCAGGAGCAGGGAGCGGTCGGGGACTTCCCGCCAGTCACCGGGCGTGTCGTCGGGCTCGGATGCGACGAGCGCCGTGGCGGGTCCGGTGCGGTACCACAGGGTGTCGCCCCAGGCGGTGGCGGCGATGGTGTGGCCGTCGGTGAGCAGGAAGTTCAGCCGGGCGGTGGGCCTGGCCGCGGCGACCTGACGCACCACCGCGGCCAGGGCGCCGGCGGGCGGTTCGCCCTGCCGCAGGCGTCGCACGATCATGGCCCACAGCAGGGCCGAGTCACTGTGCGCGTCGAGCGCCAGCATCTCCGCGGGGGTGAGGCCGGTGGGCAGTCGTGTCCAGTCGGGGACGGCGCCGTTGTGGCTGAACAGCCAGCGGTCGTCGCGGAAGGGCGCGGCCGCCGTCTCGTCCCGGGTGGTGCCCTCGGTGGCCGAGCGGACCGCGGCCAGCACCGCGCGGCTGCGGATGGTGCCGGTCAGCTCGGGGAGGTTCGCGTCGGCCCAGATGGGCACCGCACGCCGGTAGCGGGCGGGCCGGGGGAACCCGGCGTCACCGGTGGTGGTGTCCGGCTCCTCCGGGTACCAGCCGATGCCGAATCCGTCGGCGTTGACCGTCCCGTGGCGCTGTACGGCCGGCTGCCAGGACTGCTCGTACAGGCTGTGCGGTGGCTCGGTGACGAGCCGCGCCAGTGTCACGGGCGGGCCCAGGTAGGCGAGGTGACGGCACATCAGTCGCGCTCGTCCCCGGAGGTGTCCCGGGCGGTGCGGAAGCCGGCGAAGATCTGCCGCCGGATCGGGTGGTCCCAGTTGCGGAAGGTGCCCCGGCAGGCGACCGGGTCGACGGAGAAGGCGCCGCCGCGCAGCACCTTGTACGCGGGGCCGAAGAAGACCTCGGAGTACTCCTTGTAGGGGAAGGCGGTGAAGTGGGGGTAGGGGGCGAAGTCCGAGGCGGTCCACTCCCAGACGTCGCCGATCAGCTGCCGGGCGCCGCTGGGCGCGGCCCCTGCCGGGTAGCTGCCGGCCGGGGCGGGCTGGAGGTGTCGCTGCCCGAGGTTGGCCTGCTCAGGGCCGGGCGCGGCGTCGCCCCAGGGATAGCGCCGGGAGCGGCCCGTCGCGGGGTCGTGCCGTGCCGCCTTCTCCCACTCGGCCTCGGTCGGCAGCCGCCTGCCCGCCCAGCGGGCGTACGCGTCGGCCTCGTACCAGCACACGTGCAGTACGGGTTCGTCGGCGGGGACTTCCTCGATGATCCCGAACCGGCGGCGCAGCCATCTCCCGTGCTCCCGGTGCCAGAACAGCGGCGCCTCGAGCCCGGTCTCCTGGACGTGCTGCCACCCCCGGGGCGTCCACCATTGGGCGTCGCGGTAGCCGTCGGCCGCGATGAACTCCTGATATGCGGCGTTGGTGACGGGCACGGTGTCAAGCCAGAAGGCGGGGACGTCCACGGTGTGGTGTGGGCGTTCGTTGTCCAGGGCCCACGGCTCGGTGCTGGTGCCCATGGTGAACGGGCCGCCGGGGACGAGCACTTCGCGGGGCAGCCGGGCGGCGTCCGCGGGTGCGCGGGGCGGTGCGGACGCATGCAGGACGGGGGCTCCCTCGCGGAGTTGAAGCGTGGCGAGCATCGTCTCGTCATGCTGCTGTTCGTGCTGGGCGAGCATGCCGAACACGAAGCCGTCGGCGAGCAGCGGATCGGGGTTGCCGGGTGAGGTGTCCACGCCTGCCAGCACGTCCCAGGTCTCGGTGCGGACCGTGTCCAGGTAGTCGCGGGCGGCGGCCGGGTCGAGCAGGGGCAGAGCCGGGCGGTCGGCACGGGGGTGCCGGACGGCGTCGTAGAGCGGGTCGAGGTCGGGGCGCAGTCCGGGGCGGCGGCCGGCAGTACGCACCAGCCACAGGTCCTCCTGGTTGGCGATGTGGGCGAGGTCCCACACCAGGGGGGACATCAGCGGTGAGTGCTGGGCGGTGAGGTCCTTGCCGGTGAGTGGGTCGGTGAGGCTCAGGGTCCGGCGCCGTGCGGTCTCCAGCGCGGTGCGAGCGGCGGCCGACGGGGTCCCGGCCGCTCGTACGGCTGGCGCCTCGGCTGGGGAGGCGGGTGAGTTTGGGGGTGGTGCGGCGGCGGGCTCGGGGGTGGCCCCGTTCCGGGCCGTACTCGGCTCGGTGTGAGAGTTCGTCACGGCATGCCTTCTCGGTGGGTCAGATGCGGCGGAGCGCGTCCAGTCGGTCGTGGGCCGGGCATCGGCCACGGTGCGGGTAGCGCTCGGCGAAATCGGCCAGCGCATGCCGCAGGACCGCGGAGGTCCCGGGGCGCGCCAGGGCGCTGTCGGCCGCGGCGAAGCAGGCGCTGGCCGCCTTGGCGATGTCGGGGTCGGCCGGGCCGATGCGCGCCGCCCGCTGCCAGAAGTCGTCGGAGGGGACGGGCTGCATGTCGCGGCAGAGCGGCTCCGTTGCCGCATAGGCGGCATCGGCGGCAGCGGGGTCGTTGAGCAGGGTCGCGGCCAGCACCGTCGGCACGATCCAGTCGTCGCCGTCCTGTGCGTCGGTCATCCGCAGTTCGAGCCAGCCGCGCGGTCTGACCGGCGGGAACAGGGTGCTGAGGTGGTAGTCCAGGTCGGCTTGGGCCGGTCGCCGAAGTCCCGGTGTGCCGCGCAGCCAGTCACGGAAGGTCAGCTCCGCCGGCGCGGACCAGTCGCCGTTGTCGTCGCCCGGTATGCACATCACCTTCGCGTCGAGCGCGTAGCGGGTCCAGGCGAGCCGAGGGTCGGAGTGGTGGCGCGGCTGACGGGTGCGGCCGGCGTCCATCCGGGACCAGACGGCCTGCCGCGTGGACAGCCATCCGCCGGGCCGGCCGTCCACGATCGGGGAGTTGGCGAAGGCGGCCACCAGGACGGGGCCGATCCGGTGGGCGAGTTCCCAGCGGTAGCGATAGCCGGATACAGTGTGGGACTCGTCCCCGCCGTCCAGGTTGATCTGGACGGAGGCCGTGCGCCGCATCATGACGCGGCCCGCGGGGCCCTCGCGGTCGAAGAACCTCTCCATGGCCCGGTAGCGGGGATGGTCGAGGATGCGAGGCGGTTCGCGGTACGGGTCGATTCCCTGGCCGACCAGTGTCAGGCCGGACCTCTCGACCGCTTCGCGCAGTACCGTGAGATCCGCGGCCATCGCCTCGACGCACGCGGTCAGGGACAGGGCCGGAAGCGAACTCAGCTCCACCTGCCCACCTGGCTCGCGGGTGATCCTGCTGCCCCCGGGAAGGGCGCCGGCGGCTTCGACCGGCGCGAGGGCGGCGTTCAACCGGTCGACGGATACCGGCAGTCCGGGGCCGCGGCGGTCCTGGACCAGCCACTCCGTCTCCACCCCGGTCCGCTCGGGCGGGCCGGTCTTGAAGCACACGCCGTACACATACGCTTCCGCCTCCTCCTCTGTCAGTTCACTCGTCACGGTCTTTGTTCCTCTCTCCCGTCCGACGCGGCACACGGGGACGCGCAGAAGGGCGAGGCGTCAGCCCCGTACCGTCCGCAGGGCGCGGGCCCACGACTCCAGCTGGTCGAACAGGGTGGTCGCGGCAGCGTCGTGCTGCGCGCCCGGCTTGAAGACGGAGAAGTTCTCGAAGTCGGTGGACAGCGAGAAGGACAGCTGCTGACGCACGTGGGCCAGTTGCAGTTCGCTGGCCACGGCGCGCAGGTGCTCGATGGCCCGAACGCCGCCGAGGGAACCGTAGGAGACGAAGGCGGCGGCCTTGTTGTTCCACTCGCCATAGAGGTGGTCGATCGCGTTCTTCAGTACGCCGGAGGTCGAGTGGTTGTACTCGGGGGACACGAAGATGTACCCGTCGAACTCGGCGATCTTGGCCGCCCAGGCCTTGGTGTGCTCACCCTGGTACTGGCCCATGGCCGGCGGAATGGCCTCGTCCAGGTGGGGCAGCGGGTGGTCGGCGAGGTCGACCAGCTCGTAGTGGACGCCGGGACGGGCGCCGGACCGGTCCACCACCCAGTCGGCGACAGCCTTGCCGTTGCGGCCGGGCCGGGTGCTGCCGAGGATGATGGCGATCTTCAGGTCACTCATGCGGTCTTCTCCTTGACGGGCCGCCGATGCGCGGCCAGGGCCCTCACTTGAAGTTTCATGTCAAACCCTAAGACGATGACACATGAAACTTCAAGTCCGAGTCGCGACTCGTGAACGTTCATGCTCGATAGACTCCGGGCATGCCCGAACACCCTCCGCGCCCGGACGATCAGCCCCGCTGGCTGACCCCGGCAGAGCAGGAGACATGGCGGCAGTTCGGCCTCATGCTGCACAGACTGTCCACCGCCCTGGAAGCGCAGCTACAGCAGGACGCGCACCTCAGCTACATCGAGTACTACGTCCTCGCCGGACTGTCCGACCAGCCGGGACAGCGCATGCGCATGAGCGACCTGGCCGTCCTCGCCAACTCCGAGCAGTCGCGCCTCTCCCACATGATCAGCAGGCTGGAACGCCGGGGTCTCGTCCGCCGCGAGCCCGACCCCACCAACGGCCGCTACACCCAAGCGATCCTGACCGAAGCCGGCCAGGCCCAACTCGCGGAAGCCGCCCCAGGACACGTGGCCCAGGTACGCGACCTCGTCTACGACGCTCTCGACCCGGCCGAGCTCAACAGCCTGCGCACCGCAGCAGAGAAGATCAGCCACAGGATCGACCTGCGGGAGCGGCAGGCCTGACCTCGGCCGCTCCCCCTACCCGTGGGCGGCGTCGGATTCCGGCGGCTTCCCGCGAAGCCGCCGGAATCCGCTGCGTCACTCGCTGCCGGAAAGGTGTCGAAAACGTCCCCAACGGGGCGTACACGCTCTCGACCAGGGCCCGTCTGTCCTTCGGAGCGGCTGGGACGAAACCGCAAGTGGTCGACCGGGTGTGTAGAACGACGAGAGCTCCAGGCACACTTTACGTGTCGCAGCCCCGCCACCACGAGGACGGTCTACGCATGATCACGCTTAAGAAGGAAGACGGCCCGGCGGACCTGGACGGGGTGACCCATCTGTCCATCGGAGTCTCCTGGGACCCCACGGCGGGGAGCAGCGGCGGGGTGATGGGCGTCCTGCGCCGCAAATCCGGCACCGACCTCGACCTGATCGCCGTCGCGATGCAGGGCGCGGATCCGGTGCGTCTGGCGGGCCTCGACTCCCTCGACCCGATGGGCAACGGCTCACTGACTCACAGCGGCGACAACCAGACCGGCCGCGGGGACGGCGACGACGAGACCGTGACGGTCGAGTTCGCGCGGATCCCGCAGAACATCACGTCGATCGTGTTCGTCGCAGCCGCCTACAAGAAGGGCAGTTCCTTCCAGAAGGCGCGCAACATCAGCTTCAAGGTGTACGACGCCACAGGGGGCACTTCCCAGCAGGTCGCCGACATCTGGCCGAGCCTGCTTACCGCTGACAACGCCTGTGCCGTGGCCAAGGCGATTCGCGTCGGCAACAGTTGGAAGCTCGAGGTGATCAACACGACGGGGAAGATCAAACAGGGCGACGAGCACGCCCTGATGCGCTTCGCCGTCAGCAAGTAGCGGGCCACACGGCCCGGACATCCGCGTGATGTCCGGGCCCGCACGGCACAGTTCACTCGCTGGGCAGCCTGCCGATGTGTCAGTTCGGGCTCGACGGCGGCACGTCCGCGGTGCCGGGAACTGCGATTGCGCCGGGTGCGTCGGTAGAGGCATGCGAGAGCGTGGAAAACCCGCGAGTGCCGTCGGCTGCTTCGTGGCGGCCGTCAGTGCGTGCGTCGGGTTCGGGGTCTGGTTGCAGGGTGCCCGGCCCGCTCTTCAGGGGAGTTTTGAAAGCCGGCGGGACTGGAGCCTGCTGTACGTGGAGTTGCCTTTCATGCTGCTCGGGGTGCCGGCGCTCACCCTGCTGGTCTGGGCTTTGGCGAGCGCCGTGTTCCGCCGCCGGGCCGGGAGAGGCGTACGGATGGTCGTGCCGGGCGGGGCGGCCGCGGTCGCGCTTTTCGGGCTCGCGTGGGTATGTCTGGCGTGGCTGGACATCCGGGTCGACGCCTTCATCCAGGGCGATGCGTGACCGATGACGCCGGCACCTCGGTGTTGCGGTCGGGCGTTGCTGCTCGATGACCTGTCGGCGATGGGCCCGGCGGAGACCGGTGACACCCGCGGTCGTCTCGCAGTCCTCGTGAAGATCCGGAACAGCAGGCGGGCGGCCGCCTTGTTCGGATGCGAGTGGCCCACATCCGTAGTGGCAGTGAAGGCCGGCCTTCCGCACGACAGATCGACCCGCACCGGCAAGGTCAGAGCCCGCGTGGAAGCCGCTGTCGGCCCGATGAAGCTCACGCCCTTCCGCTGCCCCCTGGGGTCAGGGATGCGTTCCGGGAGTGACAAAGACGCGACAAGGAAGCCCGCAAGCCGCGGAAGCGGCTGCCAAGCTCCTCCCACGGTCTGAGACGACCGCCCGTCTTACCGAGCCTGGCTCGGCTACACAAGAGGTGAAAATGGAACTCCCCGAGGCTCTCAAGAAGGTTTCCGACGCCAAGCGTGTCGCGATCGCCATCGCGGCCGCCGCTGTCGTCGGCGGCGCGATCCTCGCGCCCGCCGCCGCGACCGAGGGCCCGCAGAAGAACGAGGCCGGCTACTGCTCGGCCACCGAGGGCTGCCAGCTGCACTACCTGTGATCGGCGCTGCCTGATCAATGGTGCCCGCCGGTCTCCGGCGGGCACCGTCCCCGCACGACCCGAGCCCTGCGACGGCGATCGACGGCAGCCGGGCCGCACCGCAAACAAAGGCGTGGCGACAGGCGCCCCGGGACCCACGCCCCATGCGGCCGGCGGACGCGCTCGCGTGCAAGCAGGACATCTTCTCTGGAATTTCTCGTGGAACCTGGGCATCGCGCGGGCCCTGCCGGTGACGGCGGCACCATCACGCGATTCAGGAGGGGCCGGACGCCCCGCTGGAATGAAGGCGCTCAACAATCATGGAACTCCCCCGATACCGGACGGTGGACGACGGTCCGGCGCTCGCCCAAAGGCTGCTGGCACTCACGCAAGCGCGGCAGCCGGCGGCCTGCCCGGTCCACGTCGGCCTCGGTGATCCCGTCGCGCTGTCCAACAACGACGCGCACATCACCCACACCATCGCGCGGCACCTGGCCGAAGGGACGGCGGACGAGCTTCCCCCCTTCAACAGCGTGCCGCACCCGGCACTACGCGTACTGACCGCGGCCAGCTGGGACCGCGTCGACGCCATGACCGCCGACTTCGCCGACATGCCCGCGGACCTCACCAGCAGCCTGTGGGCGCAGGTCGCCGACGTCTGCCACCACGGCGTGCCCCTCGCCCCCGCCGAACGCGCTGCCGCCGCCGAACTCCTGCTGCGCCTGGGATTCCCCCTCAAAGCCGGCGAGATCCTCGGCCTCCTCGACGCGGACATCGCCACCCACACCTTCCGGCCCGGCATGGTCCGCGCCGAACTCCAGACCTTCATGCGACTGCGCCCGCAAGCACGGTCCGCTCTTGAAGGCCGAGCCCTGCAGGCGGCGGCCGACCCCGCTCTGGCGCCCGCCGTCCGCCTCAGGCTCGCCAACTACATCGTGGTCCTCGACGGCAAACGCGGCGCCGCGACACCGCAGTTCCACCAGGCCGTACAACTCGCGCGCCGCGCGGTGCAGGACATGCCCGGGACCGGGATGGCGAACCACCTGGCCGAACACACCCTTTACCGCGCGATCGCCTTCGAACCGTACCTGCGCGGCGACCGGGAACAGACCCTGGAATACCTCGATCTGGCCGCCCGCGCCCTGGACAAGGCCCGCCCCGCCCCAGGCACGTTGGACCACCTGTCCTGGCGCGACCACGCCTTCCCCATGTTCGAAACCCTGTCCAAAACCCTCCTCGGCTACGGGCAGTTCACCCAGGCACTGGACTCGACGGCCAGGCTCATCGAGATCAACCCTCACGACCACCGGACCTGGGCCGTCCGCGGACACGCGCTGGCCCACACCGGCGACCTCAGCGCGGCCATCCACGCCTGGCAGCAGATCCTCCCCCTCGGTGGACACCCTGTCGCCGCCGCCGCGTACTTCCTCGGCTGGGCCCACGACCAACTCGGCGACACCGACCAAGCCCGCCGCTACCAGCGCCTCTCACACTCCGTCGACCCCACCGCCGTCCCCGCCCCCGCCCCCTGACAACCGCACTACTGAGGCTTTCGTGTGCCTCGGGTCGTGACGGGCGGCCGAGGTCACCCGCTCGCGCATGGTGCGTGTTCGGCGTTCAGGATCTCCCGGATGCGTGATGCGTAGGCCCGCGGGTGGGTGGTGTTTCCGTTGTGACCGCCGGGCAGTTCCTGCACTTCACGGCCGAGCAGCGCGGCCAGGGCTGTAGCGGCCTGGTAGTCGAAGACGTTCCGCGCGGTGGTGCGCCCGGCAGCGGGCACGATGCGTGTGGCCGCATCCTTCAGCGCCGTGATGTCGAGAGTGTCGTGAATGACAGCGGTGAAGTCGTGCCGGAAGAAGTAGTCGAAGTTCGCGGCGCGCAGCGCGTTGATCGGCTGGGGCGTCAGATCGGGTTCCGCGTCCTTGGCGGCGAGGTCGATGCCCAGGGTCCTGGCGATCTCCGGGAGTGCCGCGGCCAGACCCTCGCGGAGGTAGAAGTCCTGAAGCGCGGCGAGTTCACGCTCGTGACAGGCGCGTTCGCCGTCCGGCAGCAGGCGTGGGGCGACGGGCTCGTGGGCGATGAGGGTGCGGATCTGCCCGGGATGCCGGATGGCTGCGTGCATGCCGATGACGGCTCCGAGACTGCAGCCGAGCATGAGCGCGGAGGTGTCGGTGAGAGAGGCCAGCAAGCGGTGGACGTCGTCGGCGTGCTCGGCCAGCGTCGCGCCTTGCCCGGGGGTGTCGAGCCGGCTGCGGGACAGGCCGCGGCGGTCGTAGGTCACCACGGTGTAGGAATCGGTGAGGTGGGTGAGCAGGTCGGCGGTGCGGTCGGCGTCACCCTCGCCGCTCTGCGAGATGAGCAGCAGCGGGCCGGTCCCGCGGACCTGGTAGTGCAGAACTGCGCCAGGAACGGCGAGCGTGCCGGTGGTCTCGAGCATGACGGATCCCCCTCAAGGATGGCGGGCCCTCCGCCGCGCCTGTCGACCAACATAATCCATCTAACTAGATACATCAATCTCGATGCATCTGGTTCGATGTATGTTGGGCGTGTGAACGGAGTCGAGCTGTTCCTCCTGGGACGCACCCTGATGAAAATCGGCGAGGAGGCCCTGCCCGAGCCTCCGGGCGGCGCCGGGCGTTATGCCGGCAGCGCTCGGCTGGTGCTGATCGTGGCGAGTGACATCGCCGCCCATCCCGACACCGCCGTCGGTGAGATCGCCGCCCGCACCGGTCTGCCGCAGAGCCAGGTGTCCTCCGCCATCGCCCGGCTCAAGGAAGCCGGTTCGGTGCAGACGGCTCCGGATCCCGTCGACCGGCGCAGGGTGCTGGTGCGTCAGGCCGCCGAGGTGTCCGAGCGGGTGGCGCAGGTCCGCGCCGCCGGCATCGCGGATGCTCTCACCAACGCACTGGGATCCGATGACCCGCAGCGGCTGAGGGAGGTCTCGCGGGCGCTGGATGTGCTCGCCCGGAACCTCCTGCCGTCGTCAGCGGGACCGGAGTTCCGCCGTGCAGACACCGCCGCACCGTCGGAGTAGGACTGCGGAAGACAACCGTGCCGACAGCCCGGGTGATGTCTCTTGGCGCACCTGGCCGGCCGGACCCCGCCCCGCACAGGGGCCCGCCGTCACGCCTTGCGGGCCAGGACCAGGCGGCAGTACGGGGCACCGTCCGTGCGGCGGCCGAAGTCGGGCAGCACGGCGGTCCGCACGGTGAAGCCCGCCGCGGCCAGCTCTGCGCGTACCGCGCGGAGCGGGAAGGTGCGGTAGTACATGACGAAAGGCGGCCGCCAGACCGCGTTCCGTATCCGCATTGCCGCGTCGAACCCGGCCGGCATCCAGTAGCTCCGGGAGGCGACGCGAGGCGGTGCGAAGACCGGGAAGGCGAAGATCCCACCGGGCCGCAGGGCGCGGTGCACCCCGGTGAAGAGGGCCGGCCGCTCGGTCGCCAGGAAGTGCCCGAAGGCGCCGAAACTCACGGCCACGTCGAACTCCGCGGCGAAGGGCGGCTTCCGCGCGTCCGCGCGTATCCATTCCCCGTCCGGGTGGGCCCGGCGCGCCTCGGCGAGCATGCCCGCGCTGAAGTCCACTCCCGCGACCCGGTCCCGGCACAGTGGCCGCAGGACGCGCAGGCCCGCTCCCGTGCCGCAGCACACGTCCAGCCCGTCACCGAAGGGGCCGAACGGGCGCAGGGCGGCGGCGGTCGCGTCGAGGATCCGGTTCGAGGTGCGGAACGGCGTGTGGTCGAACCTCGGTGCAAGCAGGTCATAGCCGCGCTCGACAGAAGACAGAGCCTGGACGGCCAGCTCGCGCAGCGAGGGCCCTTCGGGTGAGAACACCGTCCCAGGGTAGGGCCGTTGGGCCGGTGAGACTGTCGCCCGACGGTCGGAGCCGGAGATTCCGCGGAATCGGAACACGACGCGAGCGGCGACGGCGACAGTGACGCCCAACTGTCCACGGCCGCCGGCCGGCTCCCCGCGGCAGGCCTTGCGCCCCTCCGAGGCGATACTTCTCGAGTATCCGTCAACGTCCAGCTCTGGGCCCAGCGGCTCGGCACCGCCCTACTCGGCGTCCTGTGCCTCGATCAGGTCAAGGTCGCGGACGCAGAAGCCGTGGTGTTCGAAGGTCTCGTTGAGCACCGTGCCGAGGCACTGCCGCACCGAGCGGCCCCTGGCGTACGGCGGCCAGACATCGTCGTCGGGCACCGGCGCTCGCGCTGCGAGCTGCTCAGCGGTGACCTCGTCGAGCCAGGCCTCGAGCTCGGCGGCCTGTGCGTCACGCACGCTCACGATCTCGTCGAGGGCCGGATCGAGCGAGAGGTCAAGCCCGTGCGCTGCACGGTAGGGCTCGACGGTCGTCCCGATGCCCATCGGCGTGAACAGCTCCGTCGAGCCCAGGCAGCAGCGGCGGAACCACGAGTCGTGGACGAAGACCAGGTGGCGCATCGTCTGCACCGCCGACCACTCGTCGTTCACGCTGCGGCGCTCGATGCCGGGCGTACGGCGGATTCGCTCGATCGTGGCGGCCCAGCCGGCATGGAGCTGACGCGATGCCTCGCGCAGATCGGCTGGGTCCTCGGAACGGATCAGCACCCGCACGGGATGACGCCGGTCGAGCTCTGCCTCGACGTACTCGGTGACCTCGACCCCGTTCACCACGAGGTTGGTGATGAGCCCGTCGATCACGGCATCCTGCATGACGACGCCGATCAGGCGTGCCCCGGTCAGGTCGCACTCGCGGAACTCCGCACCGTTCAGATCCTCGTCAACATACCGCGTCATGCTCCGCATACTAGGTCCGAGCACCGACAACCGCGCTGCCCTTGCAGTCAGGCCCGTCGGCGTAGTCGTATCCGCAGCGTTCGACCGCGTGGCGCCCGATGCCGACCGGCAACTTGACGATCGAGGCCCGGCCAGGCGTGGTGGGTTCGTCGGCCAGAGCGAAGATGAAGGGCAGGCTCGCCGTGGTGCTGGCGTAGACGTCCCCGAGAGCTTCTTCGCGGGTCTCGGCGTCCGGAGGGGTCATGGCCCTCAGCCACGTCGGAACCTCGTCCGCCGGGCCATACGCGTGGTGCATGGACGACCAGTCGATGCCGTCGAGTTCTCGTTCGTCGATCATGGGCGGCACTCCGTGGTGGTGCCGGGCGGCTGGTGGCGCCCGGCGCACCGGGTTGCGCTCTTCGAAGTCTGCCGAGTCAGTGAAGGTGGAAGTCGGCCGGAGCATCTGCGACTTCTGTCCGGCGTGCCCTTCGCCGACTGCACGGTTACGGAGGCCAAACCACTGTCTTGCGCCTGCTGAGCGGTCGATCGGCAAATGCGTAGCGTGTCCGTTGTGCGCGTTGGGACACTGCGTCGATGACCGGTACCGCGCTGCCTCAACTGCTTCGCCCCCGTGCCCTGAGGCCCGGAGATCTCGTCGTTGTCGCATCGCTGTCCGGGCCGCTCCATGCCGCTTACGAGCCCGACCTCAAGCAGGCGGTGGTCGTGCTCGAGCGGATGGGATTCCGCGTGCGTCGGGCACCGCTCCTCGAAGCAGGGCGGCACCATTGGTGGAGCGCGGCTCGGCCGGCGGAGATCGCCGAGGAGTTCAACGGACTACTGCGTGATCCGGAAGTACGCGCGATCATCGCGCATGACGGCGGCCAGACGGCGCTCGGATACCTCGACCTGATCGACTTCGAGGCGATCACTGCCGACCCCAAGCCGATCCTCGGCTACAGCGACATCTCGCTGCTGCATCTGGTGCTCTACGCGCGCACGGGTCTGGTCGGCTTCCATGCCGACTTGGCCACCCCTGGACTCGGCGGGCACTGGCAGGCCGCTCCCGCAGCACGCAGAGCGGAACTTGAAAGGCTCTACTCGACGCTGCTGAGCGGCAACGAGGCGATCGGTGCGCTGCCGACCACCCCGTCGTGGGAGTGCTGGCGCGCCGGCCGCGCCGAAGGACGGCTGATCGGCGGGGTGATCAATCGCATCGTGCTCGCGCAGGCGACGCCTTACGCGCTACCGCTCGAACGGTTCGACGGAGCGGTGCTGTTCTGGGAGGAGATGGGCGGCCAGGCATCATACGTATGGAGCTATCTGCAGGTACTGCGGCACTGCGGCATCCTCGATCGGATCTCCGGCATGGTCGTGGGCGTCCCGTACGCGATCGACGGGCTCGACTCGCCCGGCGCGTCCCCGACGCTGCCCGAGATGGTCCTCGACGTCCTCGGCGACCGTGACATCCCTGTCCTGGGCAACGTCGAGTTCGGACATGCCGGCCCGAATCTGCCGATGCCGGTCGGCATCCGGGTCGCGCTCGATGCGCAGCAGCGGACGTTGTCGCTGCTCGAACCGGCGGTACGGCCGCACGCGATGACGGGACCGGTCGGCTGAGACGGCTTCGGCAGCTCGATCTGCCCGTCCTGCTGGGCGACCGCGCGCACCCATACGCGGCACGCCACCGCTTCGCGGGAAGCCTGCCGGTTTCAGCGGACGGCAATAGGAAAGGCAAGGAGATCGACCTCTCTCCTTGCCACTCTTAACTTATAGCGCACTGGGGGGCTTGCGGCAAGGCCCCGGTCACGGCGCAGAATCGTCGGCCGAGGCCACAACCTGCGGAAATGGGAGCACGGAGTGCGTATGTCGTCGATGCCTGGGGGACGCAGTGACGTCGAACCAGCGGTGGGACCGGCAGTGCGGTCGCAACTGCTCGGCACGCCGCCCGACTGGGCGGATCGGCCGGCCGCCGGGGGGCAATGGAGCACGGCTGAGTCTGAGGTGTCGCAATGATCGAGCAGTACGTGTTGGATCTTCAAGAGGTTGACGAGACGCAGGTCGCGGTCGTCGGCGGCAAGGGCGCGCACTTGGGCGGGCTGTCGCGGATCGACAGTATCCGCGTGCCGGCCGGCTTTTGCGTGACGACGGACGCCTTCCGGCGGATCATGGCGGAAGCGCCGTCGATCGGTGATCTGCTCGATCACCTGTCGCGCCTGAACCCGGACGACCGGGAGTCAGTCCGCACGCTCAGCGCGCAGATTCGCCGGACCATCGAAGGGATCAGCATCCCAGATGATCTCGCGGCGGCGATCACCCGCGCGCTCGGCCGGCTCGGCGAGGAAGCCGCCTACGCCGTCCGATCCAGCGCGACGGCAGAGGACCTGCCGACGGCCTCCTTCGCCGGCCAGCAGGACACGTATCTGAACGTGGTGGGGCCGACGGCGATCCTGCAGCACGTCAGCCGGTGCTGGGCCTCGCTGTTCACCGAGCGGGCCGTGACCTACCGGCAGCGGAACGGCATCGACCACCGTACGGTCCACATGGCCGTGGTCGTGCAGCAGATGGTCTTCCCACATGCGGCCGGCATCCTCTTCACAGCCGACCCCGTCACGGGCAACCGGAAGGTCGCCACCGTGGACGCCGGATTCGGCCTCGGCGAGGCCCTGGTCTCCGGCCTGGTGAACCCGGATGTCTTCAAGGTGCGGGACGGCGAGGTCGTCGCCAAGGCGATCGCCGCCAAACAGCGCGCCGTTCACGCCCTGCCGGCCGGCGGTACGCAGGAAGTGGCGGTCGACGCACAGCGGCAGGAGCAGCCGGCGCTGACGGATGCTCAGGTCGTGCGGCTCGTGCAGCTCGGGCGCCGGATCGAGGCGCACTTCGGCCGTCCGCAGGACATCGAATGGTGCCTCGTCGACGACGGCTTCCGGATCGTTCAGAGCCGGCCGATCACGACGCTCTTCCCGATTCCCGAGGCCGTCGACGAGGAGAATCACGTCTACGTCTCCGTCGGCCATCAGCAGATGATGACCGACCCCATGAAGCCTCTCGGGCTCTCCATGTGGCAGCTGACGGCCATGGTGCCGATGCACGCGGCCGGCGGGAGGCTGTTCGTCGACGCCACCCGGCGCCTGGCCTCGCCCGCGAGCCGCGCCGCTCTCCTGGACGTCATGGGGAGAGGCGATCCGCTGGTCAGGGACGCGCTGGAGACCGTCCTCGACCGCGACGACTTCGTCCCGTCGCTCCCTGACGCGGGTCCCGGCGGGCCGCCGGCAGGCGGTGCGTCCGCCCCGATCGAGCCCGATCCGGCCATCGTCACCGAGCTGACCGAGCGCAGCCAGGCGTCCGTCGCCGCCCTGGAGCGCGACATCCGGACGAAGACCGGCCCGGCCCTCTTCGACTTCCTGCTGGAGGCCTTCGAGGAGCACAAGCGCGCACTCGGTGATCCGCTGAACATGCAGGCGATCATGGCCGGGATGGAGGCCACATGGTGGCTCAACGACAAGCTGCAGGAGTGGCTGGGCGAGAAGAACGCGGCTGACACGCTCACGCTGTCCGCCCCCGACAACATCACGTCGGAGATGGGACTGGCGCTGCTCGACGTCGCGGACGTGATCCGCCCGCGGCCGGAGGTGGTGGCGTTCCTGCAGAGCGTCGCGGACGTCGAGGACGACGCCTTCCTGGACGAACTGGCCAAACTCCCGGGCGGGACCGAAGCGCGCGACGCCATCGAGGCCTACCTCGACCGGTACGGCATGCGCTGCGTCGGGGAGATCGACATCACGAGGCCACGTTGGCGTGAGCGCCCCACCACGCTCGTGCCCGTGATCCTCGACAACGTCAGGAACTTCGAGCCGGGCGCCGCCGGGCGGCGCTTCGAGCAGGGGCGCCAGAAGGCGGAGAAGAAGGAACAGGAGGTGCTGTCCCGCTTGCGGGCCCTGCCGGACGGGGACCGGAAGGCCGACGAGACCAAGCGCATGATCGACCGGGTCAGAAGCTTCATCGGGTACCGGGAGTACCCGAAGTACGGCATCGTCAGCCGCTACTTCGTCTACAAGAAGGCCCTGCTGGAGGAGGCCGAGCGCCTCGTGCGGGCCGGCGTGCTCCCTGAGAAGGAGGACATCTTCCACCTCACGTTCCAGGAACTCCACGGCGTCGTGCGCTCGAACCAGGTGGACGACCGGCTCATCCGGCAGCGCAAGGACGCGTTCCGGTCGTACCAGGCGCTCACACCGCCCCGGGTCCTCACCTCGGACGGTGAGGCCGTCAACGGGTCCTACCGGCGCGACGACGTGCCGGCCGGCGCCCTGATCGGACTGCCGGTCTCCGCGGGGACCGTCGAGGGAAGGGCCCGTGTCATCCTCGACATCGCGGAGGCCGATCTCGAAGCGGGCGACATCCTGGTCACGACCTTCACGGACCCCAGCTGGTCGCCGTTGTTCGTCGGAATCGCGGGCCTGGTGACGGAGGTCGGCGGCCTGATGACCCATGGCGCAGTGATCGCCAGGGAGTACGGATTGCCGGCCGTCGTGGGCGTGCAGCAGGCCACCCGCCTGATCCTGGACGGTCAGCGGATCCGCGTGCACGGAACCGACGGGTACGTCGAGATCCTGTCCTGACCGTCCGCACTGTTCGGCTCAGGTCTGCTCGAGGCGGATCTCGACCTGTCCGTCCGGGGAGATCCGGCAGTCGAACGTGGGTTGCGGCGCGGTCGCGGGGCCCTGGACGTTCACGCCGTCCGAAAGCCGGAAAGCGCTGCCGTGCCAGGGGCATTCGAGGCAGCCCTCGAGGACCTTGCCCTCGTGGAGGGGGCCGTCCATGTGGCTGCAGCGATCGGCCAGGGCGTAGAACCGCCCGTCGTCGGCCCGGACCACGACCACCGCGACCTCGTCGGCCATCCGCCGCACCGGCTCACCGAACGGGAAGTCCTCCGGCACCCCGATCCGGTGCCAGCCGGGCTCCACCAGTACGGACACCGCCTCCGCGTGGTTGACGCCGGCGCCCTGCCGGTAGGCGAGGTGGCCGCCGAGCACACCGCCGACCGTCGCGACGGTCATGCCCCCGAAGCCCAGGGCGCGGCCGAGCATGGGGCGGCCCTTGATCCGGGCCGCCAGGGAGCCGGCGTACACGGTGACGGCCACGAGGTTGGCCGCGGCGTGGACCAGGCCCACCCGGGCCTGCCGGGGGCGCTGCTCCGCCCAGTCCACCCATCCGGCGAGGGCCGCGGGTCCCGCGGCGGCCAGGCCCACCGCCACCAGACGGCGGGCGGCGCGGCTCTCGCCCGGGAACAGGTCGAGAATCCCCGCGCAGGTCCAGGCACCGATCGGCACCTGAACCAGTACCGGGTGCAGGGGGTGGCCGAGCCACAGCCCGCGCAGCACGTCCCGTTTCCGGCCCAGCGGTATCGCGCGCACGGCCTTGCGGACGGCCCCGGCGAGCCCGTCCAGGCGCTCCTGGTCCTCGAGGGCGTCCATCGCTTTGGGCAGCGCGCCGCTGAGGACGGGGTTCTGCGATTCGCTCGTCAGATTCGTCAGCCTCATGTGGAACGGCTCTCCCTTCCAGCGATGGACAAACCCGTCATCTTTCGCGAAGCCGGCCCGCCGCTTGCTGGGCCCGGACAGGGAGAGCTCGTCTACTTGGGCATGAGGACGGTGTCGACGATGTAGACGGTGGCGTTGGAGGTGGTCACGTTGCCGCACACCACGTGCGAGGAGTCGTTGACCGTGTAGTCCGCACCGGAACCGGCCGTGGTGAGCTTGCCCTTCTCCAGCGTGCTGAACGAACCGTTCGCCAGCTGCGCGGGCGTCAGCCGCTGCCCCACCACGTGGTACGTGAGGATCTTGGTGAGGGTGGCCTTGTCGTTCAGGACCTTGTCCAGATCGGCCTTCGGGATCTTCGCGAACGCGTCGTTCGTCGGCGCGAACACCGTGATGTTCTGGGCGCCGTTGAGGGTGTCGACCAGACCGGCCTTCTTCACCGCGGCCACCAGCGTGGACAGCACCGGGTTGTTCGACGCCGCCGTCGCCACCGGGTCCTGAGCCATCCCGTCGAAACTGCCCGACCCGTCCTTGGGCACCGCCGAACACGCCGCACCGAACGGCCCGTTCATCGCCATCGCATCCCCCGGACCCTGGCCCGCGGACGGTGTCGTGGACGAGGCGTCAGAAGCCTTGTCCTTGCCGTCGTCGCCGCAGGCGGTCAGCGCGAGGGGCAGGACCGCGGCGGTGGCGACGGCGACAGCGGCACGGCGAAAACGCAGGGTCTTCATCAGGGAGTCTCCTTGATTGCTTCTCTTCGAGGGAAGGCCGGCTCGGGGAGCCATGCCTTGCGATGCGCTGGTTCGGGGTCCGGGCGGCGGGCCGGGTCAGTCCACGGTGATCACCACCGAGTGCCGGCCGCTGGCGCCGTCGGGGATGGTCCGTGTACGCCGGGCGGTCTGGACCGCGCCGGTGCCGTCGGTGGCCCGTACGGTCAGGGTGTGCGGCCCGGGGGTGGCCTCCCAGGGCAAGGACCACTGGCGCCAAGTGTCGGTGCCGGCCTGGACCGCGAGGTCGGCGTCCCGCCACGGGCCGTCGTCGACGCGCACCTCGACCCGTTCGATCCCCCGGTGCTGGGCCCACGCGACGCCCGCGATCATCACGGTCCCGGCCTTCGGGCGGGCGAAGGGCTTGGGCGTGTCGATGCGGGACTGCGTCTTGATCGGTGCCTGGCGTGCCCACTTGCGTCGGACCCAGTACGGGTCGTAGGCGTCGAAGGTCGTGAGCTCGAGGTCCTCGATCCACTTGCAGGCCGAGACGTAGCCGTACAGGCCGGGGACGACCATGCGTACCGGGAAACCGTGCTCCAGCGGCAAGGGCTCGCCGTTCATACCGACCGCGAGCAGCGCGTCCCGCCCGTCCATGACCTCCTCCACGGGCGTCCCGAGCGTCATGCCGTCCACGGACCGGGAGACCAGCTGGTCCGCCGGACCGCCCCGTGAGGGCGGCCGTACGCCGGCCTCGCGCAACACGTCGGCGAGACGCACACCCAGCCAGCGGGCATTGCCCGCGTAGGGGCCGCCGACCTCGTTGGAGACGCAGGTCAGGGTGATGTCCCGCTCGATCAGCTCACGGCGCAGCAGATCCTGGAAGCCGAGGTCCAACGGGCGGGTGACGCCGCGTCCGTGGACGCGCAGCCGCCACCGTGTCGCGTCGATCTTCGGGACCACCAGGGCGGTGTCCACCCGGTAGAAGTCGGCGTTCGACGTGACGAAGGGGCTGATCTCGGCGACGCGCAGGGCCGCACCGCGCGGCACGGGCCGTGCGGGCGACCCCGGCAGCGGCAGCCGGACGGCGGCCCGGGACGCCACCGCCTCCTTGCCGGCGGAGGAGGTGAGCGCACGTCCCAGTGCCCCGGCCGCGGCGGACGCGGCGGCAGCCGAGGCGGCAGCGGCCAGGAAGCCGCGGCGGTCCCAGGCCGAATCCGACTCGGACTCGGACTCGGCGCTGGGCGCGCCGGCGGGCGTCAGGCGCCCGGCCAGAATCCACAGCAAGGCCGCGCCGGCAAGGGCGCCCACCAGGGACGGCAGCGCGTCGAGGACACCGGCGGAGTCCGGCCTGCTCAGCGCGGCCGCCGCTCCCACCGCGCCGAAGACGAGCACGCCCGCCGCCCCGGTGCGACGGTGCCGCAGGGCCAGCAGCCCCAGCGCGACCGCCAGCATGCCCAGCACGACGAGAATGCCAAGTTGCAGCACCAGCTTGTCGTTCGTGCCGAACGAGCGGATCGCCCAGTCCTTGACGGCCGCCGGTGTCCGGTCGATCGCCGCACCGCCCACCGCGACCACCGGGCCGGCCTGCGGCCGTACCGCCCCCGCCGCCGACTCGGCGGCCGCCAGAGCGGCACCGGCGGCAAGCAGTCCGGACAACGCCCCCAAGGCGCCGCGCGTCAGTTGGTGCCTGTCGAAGTTGCTCACACCGGTGATTCGTCGCCCCGGCGGGCACCGATGGGTGGCTCACCCGATCGAGTGGCATGCCCTGGTGTCGACGCATAGAACGCCGCTCACGGGGCATTGCAGGATGCCCGCAACCAAGTGCCGCGCCACACCGGGCCGGCCGGCTCCCAGCGGTGCCCCGGGGCGGCACCGAGGTCATCGGACGCGGCGTGGCGCATCGCGGGCGCGTGCGGGTGCGGCAGGCAGTGCTTGCTCGGCCCAGACGACCTTTCCTTCAGGGATCAGGCGGTATCCCCACCTGCGGGACATCTGGGCGACCAGGAAGAGGCCGCGGCCGTTCTCGTCGGCGGTGCGTGCGCGGCGCAGATGCGGGGAGAAGGCGTCGCTGTCGGACACTTCGCAGGTCAGGGCTGCGTGCCGGATCAGGCGCAGGCCGATGGGCCCGGTGCCGTGGCGGACGGCGTTGGTGACCAGTTCGCTGACGATCAGCTTCGTGGGGTCCTGAAGACCTTCCAGGCCCCATTGCGTCAGTTGACCGGCGACCAGGTCCCGGGCAGTGCCGACGGCGGTCTGATCGCCGGGCAGTGTCCAGGAGGCGACCTGGGTGGGCTTGAGGGAGCGGGTGCGCACGAGGAGCAGGGTGACGTCGTCGCACGGCGACTGTGCCGGGAAGGACGCCGTCGCGAGGTCGCAGAGCTCTTCCAGGGACCGGCCCGGTTGTGCCAGGGCGGCACCGAGGCGGCGCATGCCTTCCTCGATGTCCTGGTCGCGGGTCTCGATCAGGCCGTCGGTGTACAGGGCGAGGAGACTTCCCTCGGGCAGCTCCATCTCCACGGACTCGAAGGGTTCCCCCAGGCCGATGCCGAGGGGGGTCCCGGTGGGGAGGTCGGGGAAGGTGACCCGGCCCTGAGGGTCGATGATCGCGGGCGGGGGGTGCCCGGCCCCTGCCATGGTGCACCGGCGGGTGAGGGGGTCGTAGACGGCGTACAGGCAGGTGGCGCCCTCGACCGCGAGTGTCTGTTCCGCGGTGTCGGAGTCTTCCTCGGCCAGTCGCTGGACCGTGTCGTCGAGATGGGCCAGCAGTTCGTCGGGGGGCATTTCCAGGTCGGCGAGCGTGCGCACGGCGGTGCGCAGCCGGCCCATGCCCGCCGCCGCGTTGATGCCGTGTCCCACCACGTCGCCGACGACGAGGGCCACGCGGCCGCCGGAGAGCGGGATCACGTCGAACCAGTCGCCGCCGACTCCGTGCTCCATGTCGGCGGGCAGATAGCGAGAGGCCGTCTCGACCGCCGCTCCGCCCCGCAAACGACGGGGAAGCAGATTGCGCTGGAGTGCGAGGGCCGCGGCGTGCCGGCGGGCGTACTGGCGCGCGTTGTCCAGCGACAGCGCGGCACGGCTGACGAGTTCTTCCGCCAGCAGCAGATCGCTCTCCTGGAACGGCACCGGGTGCTTCGTGCGGACGAACACCGCGATGCCGAGCAGGGTGTGGCGCGCACGGATGGGAACGATCATCAGGGAGTGCATGCCGTTCTCGTGGATCTTCCGCGCTCGAGCCGGGTCGTGGTCGGTCCATGTGCCCGGAGCGGGGTCGAGGGTCCGCTCGATGTGGGCCCATCCCGTCCGCAGCACGTGGGCGAAGGGTGAGGCGGGCGACACGGGAACCGGCTCGCCGTGCAACCACGCGGATTCCGGGACGCCTTGGCGGACCGAGGCCAGGCCGGCACGTCGCAGCCGGGGCAGGCGCTCCCCCGCCGAGCCGATACGGACCGGCGGCCCCTCGCCGAACGGAACCGACTGCTCAAGATCCACGGCCACGAAGTCCGCGAGCAAGGGCACGCCGAGGTCGGCCAGTTCCTGACCGGCCTGCATGACGTCCAGGGTGCTGCCGAGGCGCGTACTGGCCTCGCTCAAGAGGGCGAGGCGCTCGCGGGCCTGCCGGCTCTCCGACACATCGACGCTGATGGTGCAGACCCCCACCGGCCGGCCGTCGGCGTCCTTGAGGCAGAAGAACGAAACCGCGAGTGTGCGCTCCCGGCGCGGGTTCGTCGGCAGCCAGACCCGGTGCTCACGGACCCTGGCGGTGCCGCTCCGCAGCACCTGCCGCATCACCGCCTCGACTGCCTCGGTCTCGAAACCGGGCTGCGTGTCGATGGGGCGACGTCCGAGCCGTCGCGTGCGGGAAAGGCCGTCGTGGCTCTCCATCGCGTCGTTCACCCAGGTGCAACGCAGCTGCCGGTCCCGCACGGCGATGCCGACCGGCGCGCGGGTGACAAGCGAATCCCGCGGCCGGCCGCTCACCGCGTGCCTGGCAGGCGGATCGATGATGTCGGTCACGGACACAAGCCATCGGACCGCACCGTGCCGCCCTCGCAACATCGAGATCCGCCGGCTGACGTGGAGAATGCGGCCGTCCCGGCTGCGCACCGCCGTCGTGCCCGACCGTCCGTTCCGGGTACGGCAACGTTCGACGTAGGCCGAGATCGTCGGCGCTTCCTCGGAGGGCGGCACCACCAGGGCTGCGGAGCGGCCCACCACGTCCTGCGCGGAGTAACCGATGAGGCGCTCCGCAGCCTGCGTCCATCCGACCACCGTTCCGTGGTCGTCGAGCATCGCGATCGCAGAGTCCGTGATCTCACGCGCGTTCACATGCCCGCTCAAGGCCATTTCTCCGGTACTGGGCATTCGACTCTGGTCCTCCAACGAAGGCGATCTGTCTGCGGCAAGCGACGGGGGTCCGAGCCGAGCCGTGGTGGCACTCGGCCCCACACGGCAGTCACATAGTGCTTCTGCCTCGATACACACAGCCATGCCTGTCGGGCACGGCCCGGTCCGCTTGCCGGCTCACGCGGCTGCCGCGGCTTGCTCGTCCTGGACGAAGGTCACCGTCTCCCTGAGCGGCGCCCGCCCGGTACGGGGGTGACCCGCTGTGGCGTCGTCGAATCCGATCGCCATGCCGCAGAAGAGGATCAGCTCGTCCGGGGGTTTCAGGATCTCCGCGACGGTCGTGCGGTACTTCGCCCACGCCATCTGCGCGCAGCTGTGCAGCCCTTCGGCACGCAGCAGCAGCATGACGGTCTGCAGATACATTCCGACGTCGGACCACTGGGCCGGGCCCATGTCGCGGTCGATGTAGCAGAAGAGGGCGACGGGGGCGCCGAAGCAGTCCCAGTTGGCGGCGGCGGCCCTCTGGCGGGCCTCCAGGTCCCCGCGGGGGATTCCGAGTGCGCCGTACCGCTGCTCGCCGAAGGCGGCTCGGCGCTCGTAGTACGGCGACTTCAGTGCCGCCGGGTACTGCGTGTACTCGGGTTCGTCCCAGGGGTCACCCGAGGCCACCCGTTCGCCGGCGCGCTTCTTGAGCTCGGCCAGCGGCCCGCCGGTCAGCACGAAGACGTGCCACGGCTGGAGGTTCGACGCGGACGGCGCCCGGGCCGCGCCGCACAGCACACGCTCCAGTACCTCGCAGGGGACCTGCCGGTCGGTGAACGCGCGCACTGCCCGTCGGCTTGCGACTGCCTCATAGATGTCCACAACGGCCCACCTCCATTTGTTCTCGCATAGTCGACAGCAAATGGGGGCTATTTGTGACAAGCCGCCACCACCTCGCAGCGAGAGATCCGTACCGGCCGCGCCCGCGGCACGGCCTTCAGGCGGTTACGCGGCGTCGGTCTGCGGGGTCAGCGCCCCTCGGGATGGAGCCGCTCGACCCGGTCGCGCCGGGTGTACAGGCCCCAGTGGCACTCGGCGAGGTGGTCCGGGCGCGAGCTGCGCGGCAAAGGCGTCCAGCCGCTCCTTGACCCAGGGGTCGAGGTGATCCCGCCGGGTGATGCGACCATGGAGGCCGGCACTCGCGGACCAGGAGGAACCATCGGATGCGGGCCGACGCGCAACGAAACGCGGACAAGCTGCGGGCCGCGGCGGCCGAAGTCCCGGCGTCGCCTTCCTGCTCGACGGCCTGCGCACCGAGGCCGCCCGACGGGCGTCCACCGCAGGCCCGCTGACACCACATCAGATCCATGAAGTGCCGGACGGGCTCACCGGCACGGCGGAGCGGGTCACGCGCCATGGGTGGAACGTCCGTCGCGCGCCGGCGACGCGATCGAGGACTGCGCAGGCCGGCCGCCGATGGCCGCCGACACAGCACTCACGGGGAGCAGAACAGGCCCGGTTGAGAGCTCGGCGTGCTAAATTAACATGAAGGTTCGTTTTTTTGCGAATAGGACGGTCCATGCCCAAGGTCACCCATGAGTACATGGAGGCCCGCCGTGAGCAGATCTTGGACGCGGCGCGCCGATGCTTCCTGCGCGACGGATTCCACTCGACGTCCATGCAGGATCTGTTCGCCGAGTCGGGCCTCTCGGCCGGCGCGGTGTACCGGCACTTCGCCAGCAAGAACGAGATGATCACGGCGATCGTCGAGGAGAGCATGCGTGACGTCCTCGCGATGGTCCACACCGTCGCCAGGAATCGGCCCAGCAGGTCGATCGGGGCTCTCATGGCCGACGTCCTCGAAATCGTGAAGACCAAGACATCCGAGCAGAACATCGCCGGACTGTCCGTGCTCGCCTGGTCCGAATCCCTGCGGAACCCCTCGCTGGCCGAGCAGTTCGACGACCTGATGGCGCAGATGCGCTCCGCTCTCGCCGATGTCATCCGGGAGCACCAGGAGAGCGGCAGGCTCACGCGCGAGGTGTCCCCCGAGGCGATCGCCGCCACATTCATGTGCATCCTGCCGGGCTACATCCTCCAATTGGCCATGGGCGACTCCAAGAAGCTGGAGGGGGTTCCCGACTCCCTGCGAGCGCTGTGGCCCGATTCGACCACGCCCTGACGCAGGTTGGCGGCAGGATGACCGCGGCCCCGACGGGGAACTACGAAGCCCGCACGACGCTTCGAGGGTCGGAGCCGGATACCACGTCTTCCATGAAGACCTTTTCCAGTACGGCCACGTTCCCGCCCTGGGCGGCCGCCACGAATGCCGTCAGGAGCCGCCGGTGGTCGGCGGCCGTGACCCGGGCACGTTTCTCCGCCGCCAAGTGCTTGCGGGCCCGGCTGACGAGTTGCCGCGCGTTGGCCTGGGACTGGCCGATGATCTCGGCGATCTCCTTGTACGAGTAGTCGAACGCCTCCCGGAGTACGTACGCCGCCCGCTCCGCCGGCGTGAGTCTTTCCATGAGCATCAGCACCGCGACCTCCAGTGCCTCCCCGTTCATGGCGCCCAGCGCGGGGTCGCTCATGGTGTCGACCTGCTCCGGCAGCCACGGGCCGACGTAGGTCTCCCGGCGGACTCTCGCGGACTGCAGGACGTTGATCGCAAGCCTGCTCACCATCGTCGTGAGGAAGGCCTGTGGGTTCTTCACCTGTGCCCGGTCGCAGGTCTGCCAGCGGATCCAGGCTTCCTGGAGGACGTCGTCGGCCTCGCCGACGCTGCCGAGCATCCGGTAGGCGATCCCGAACATGAGGCTGCGGGCGTCATGGAACGTCGCCTCGGCTTCCCGGAGGTCCTCGGTGTGCTCCGCGGACTTCGACGGCATGGTTCTCGTTCCTTGCTGGCGCTACGTCGGCCGGACACCGCGGCCTCATGGGTGGGACACGAGGAGGAACCTCTGGGTCATTCGTGGGCCGCGTGCCGGGCGTGCGCGTGCGGGCGGTTCACCGCCGGCGAGAACGTCAGGGCCGTCGCGGTCTCGTTGACGGCCGGAGATTCCGTGCTCGTGCCGTCGTCCCCGGCGACGTCCTGCGCGGAGGGGCCGTCCACGACGGCGGGAGACCGGCGGCCGAGGACGATGGTCGTCAGCCCCAGCGCGCTCCACAGGACGAGAACGGCGACATGGCTTCCGGATCCGTTGCCTTCGAAGTAGGCGGTGCTGCGCAGAAGGTTCGCGCCGGCGCCGGGCGGCAGCCACTGGCCGATGTCGGCAACCGCCTTGGGCAGCAGTTCAGGTGCGGACGTGCTGCCGGAGAACGGGTTTCCCACGAACACCATGAGCACCGCGCTGAGTCCGAGCCCGGCGTTGCCGAGGAGTGTGATCAGACCGACGCTGGTGGCGCTGATGGCGAGCATGGTGAGGGACAGTGCGGCCCAGGTGGCCACGTGCTCGTGCGGCAGGGCGCCGAGGAGGCCCTGAGCGATCAGGTAGGCGGCGAGCCCTGTCACGGCGCACGCGGCGAACAGGTCGATCAGCCGTCGCCACACCGGGATCCGGCCACCCGACAGGGCGATGAGCGCCGCGATGGCGATGCTGCACATGGTGAGAGGGAGAAGCGCCGAACTGAAGACGACTCCCCGCGGGTCGTTCGCCGAGATCGGGACGACGTCGAAGGTCTTGAACTTGACCTTGGCCGCCTTTTTGGCGGCCGCCTTCCGCGCCGCGGCCTTCTTGGCGGCGGCCTTCGAGGTGGTGTCCTTCGAGGTGGTGGACCCACCGTGTGTACTGAGCGACGGCCCGGCGTCCTGCGATGACAACTTCGCCGCCTGGGCGGCGAGACGCTGTCCGGAGGTGGTCAGCAACTGGGCCACCGACGTACTGGCCGCAGTGGTCTCCAGCACGGTGACCGTGCCGGGGGTGACGACGAAGGCGCCGTAGATCTCCCGGGACTTGATCGCGGAACGCGCCGACGCCTGGTCGGGATACAGGTGGAAGTCGAATCCGCCCGGCTTGCCGTGATCCAGAGCCTCGACCGCCTTCTGGCTGGCCGCGCTCGTGCCCACGACCCCTACGGACAGATCACGTGGCGCGATACGCGATGCGGGCCATGCGTACGCCATCACGGCCAGCGAGATCACCAGCGGCAACGCCACTGTCGCGATGACGGTCCGATGCCATGACCGGAGTCCGGCCGGCGAGTTCTCCACGATCTCTCCTCGTAAAGACGAATGTTCGTTTTGTTGAGTCTACACACGAACAAGAACGTTCGTTTTTTCCTTGCCGGCCCCGGCGTGAATGTCCGCGCCGACGCCAGGCGGCGGCCCAGGCGCTTGCGCCCGCAGATGGGCTCCGGTCCAGCCGAGGTGGCGGCGCCGGGCCGACCCGGTCGCGTCTGCCTATGTCTTCCCGGTGGCCGTACGTGTTCCCGCGGTCACGCTGGGAATCGCCGCCACCGTACTGTCGCCGGAGCCTGAGTCGTGTGGACGCCGGGGGCGGGCCGACTGCCGGCGTTGCCGGAGCAGCAGGACCCATCCGGCGACGCTGACCAGCCCCGGGGTGATCGTCCGGTAGAGGAGATCGGCGGCCGTGGCGACACTCGCGGGTACCCCGCCATGATGCAGGGTGAGCACCACGGCCGCGTCCAGGGATCCGATCCCCGCGGGCAGCAGTGGCATCGCCGACACGGCCGTCATCCCGGCGACGTAAGCGAACACCGCTGTGCCCAACGCGGGCCGGGCCCCGACCGCATGGCACACGGCGAGCAGGCACGCGAAGTCGGCACCCCAATTGCACAGGGCCAGGCCGAGTCCCCTCCCCCAGAATCGGCGTGATGGGCGCATGGCACACAACTCGTCGAGCAGTCGGTCGGCCGACCCCTGCTCCACGGCGCCCCGGCGCAGCCGGTGCGTCAGGCGGAAAAGGGCACGCACGGGCCGGCGCAGCACGGCGGGGTGGCGGACCAGGGCGAGCACGACGCTGACGAAGGCACAGATCGCACCGACCTGGACGACGATCGGGAGCAGCTCCGTGGCGTCCCCTGTGAGAACGTGACCGAAGCCGGCGAGCACGGCGAGCGCGATCGTGCTCAGAACACCGGTCGCCACATGGGCGAAACCGATCTGGGACACGCTGGCACCCCAGGAACGCATGCGGCGAGTCCGGTAGGTGACAGCGAGCAGGCTCCCGCCGGGCAAGGTCGCACCGACAGCGTTGCCGGCGAACACCGTGGCGACGGCAGAGCCGAGCCTGACGCGCAGGCCGCCGGTGCCGAGCGCGTGCCGTTGCAGGCGCGCGAACATCACCATCGAGACCATCTCGCCGGCAAGCGCCAGCAGAAGCCACCTGAAGTGGGCATGGGCCAGGTGCCCTTCCGCCCGGTGCACGTAGGGCGCGATCACCACCGATTCGGCGCCCAGCACCACCACGACGACGCCTGCGATCAGCGCGGTACGTGGGCGCAATCGCAGCCGGGCCGTCAACCCGCCGGTCCGGTGGATGTGCTCCGTCCGGCCGTCCGCGCCCGCGCCCGGATCGGATGTCCTGCCGGCCTCGGGCCCGCGTGAACCGCTCACCGCGGCATCGGCCGGTCCGGCGGTAGGCGTACCGGGCCTTCGATGTGGACCCGGCATCGCGCCACGGTCTCGGGCGGCGCGGACTTTGCCGGTCCTCGGCTCTGCACGGTTCCCATACCGCCCCCTCCCCTTCCGGGAACGACCATTCTCTTTCGCGAGGGCCCATCCTGCGGTATGGGTCGACCTACGTCAAGACGAACATTCGTTTTCTGAACGCCCCACGATCACCACGCCACCCGGCTGCCACCCGGGGGCCAAGCGCCGTCGCGCACCTACCGGGAGAAATGCCGGTGCGCGACGGCGAGGCTGGTCGACCGGAGCGGGAGCGTGTGACTACCGGACTACCGGACTACCGGCTGGAACGGACGACCTGCGGGGCGATGTCCTCGGTGAACGTCTCGCCCTCGGAGGACTTGGCCAGGCCTGCCTTGGCGCCTCCGGTGCCGCAGAAGGCGGCCTCCAGCGTGCCGCCGAGGACGGTGTTGACCGTTCCGTTGTTGGAGGTGTTCGCCATGGACGTCATGCTGCGCTTGCCGTCGGCCGTGGTGAACGCATAGGTGTAGTAGCCCTGGACCGTGCCCGTGTGGCCGTACACCGTCACACCGCACGAGAGCTTCCTGGCCCGCAGGCCCAGCCCGTAGAACTGCGTGCCGTCCGCGTTGACCGGAACCATCGTCATCATCTGCTCGAGCTGCGCCTGGGGGACGAGCCTGCCGGAGACCAGCGCGGAGAAGAAGCGGTTCAGGTCCGCCGCGTTGGAGATGACCGCGCCGGCGGACTGCGCCCACGAGACGGTCTGCTCGGTGGAGTCCACCAGCGGCAGCGTGGTGTCGTCCTGGCGCAGGTAACCGCGGGCGTAGGAGCCGGAGATGGCGGTGGTCGGGTGCACGTAGGAGGTGTTCTTCAGGTTGAGCGGCCGGAAGATCCGCTCCTGGTACTGGGTGGCCATGGGCACACCGGTGAGGTGCTCGATCAGCTCCCCCAGCACCACGAAGTTGGTGTTGGAGTAGCTGTAGGCCGCGCCCGGCGCATTGGTCGGCGCGTGGGCCGTCGACAGGTCGATGAGCTCCTGGTAGCTGAACACCTTGTTCCGGACGGACTCGAAGCCCGGAACGGTGTAGTAGAACATGTCGTTGGTGTAGTCCCACAGGCCGCTGCGGTGGCTGAGCAGGTGCCGCACGGTGATGCGGTCGTCCGGCAGCGGCTGAGGCAGGTAGGTGTTGGCCGGGGCGTCGAGGTCGATGCGCCCCTCGGCGACGAGCTGCATCAGCACCACGGTGGTGAAGGACTTGCTGACGCTGCCGACGCGGAACCGGCGGTCCGCGTCCATGGCGGTGCCTGCGGCGGTGTCCGCCTGCCCCCTGGAGATGCGGTAGGACACGTTGCCGGAGTCGAAGCGGGTGAGTGCGCCCGGGGCGCCTTCCGCCATGGCCTGCTTCTGTACGGCGAGAATGCCCGCGATGTCCGGTGTGGGCAGCGACGGTGTCGCGGCGACGGCCGGGCTTGCGGCCAGGGTGGCGACCACGGCGGTGCTCGCGAGCATCGTGCTCGCTATGGTGAGGCGCATTCGGTTCTCTCTGTTGTCATCTGGTCGGGGAGCATGAGAGGAGCGACACACGGGCGGAGGGCCCGCGGTGCGCACTGCTCCGCTGCGATCGACCGGGCCCCTCCCCGTTCTGTGACACGCCCGGAAGACCGGCCGAAGCCCGCGCCGAGGTCGGGCACCGGGATGCACTCTCTCCGTCAGACCGCCTCGTATGACGCGCTTTTGCCAGCGCCAGACGTTAGCGCGGCACGGGGGCCCTGTCGGGGCTGGAGGTCGCGACCGACGCGAGCAAGCCACGGAGTTGACCTGAACTCATACCCCGGGTGAGGCGGTCCGGCCCTGAGCAGTTCGCCGTCGCCCAGGGCTGTCACAAACGAGAAGGCCGTCTTGTCCTCACTCTGGACAACCCCTGTTTGGAGGAATGGATGAGCGCTCAGCACACGCACCTGCCCCCAGGCGTCGAGATGATCGCGACACTGCCGGAGGCCGCGGCCCGGATCCCGGCCGGCGCCGAGGCAAGGACCATTCGCGTCACCCTGCAGCCCGGTGACCCCGGCGCTCCGCCGCACCGCCACCCCGGTCCGCTCTTCGGCTACGTGACGCAGGGTGAGATCCTCTTCGAGCTGGAGGGGCAGCCGCCCCGGGTACTCAAGGCCGGTGACGCCCTGTTCGAGCCCGGGGGCGACGTGATCCACTACCAGGGCGCCAACAACCTGCCGGACGCGCAGTCGCAGCTGGTGGTGACCATGTTCGCGGCGCCGGGCACCCCGATTCTGACCGTGGTCAGCGCGGAGGAGCTGGCCGCACGACGACACCTGCGGGCCCCCCGGCCATGACGGCTTCCGGCATTCCGGCCCCATCTTCCCGCCCGGGCCGAGTGACGTCGGTCCGCCACCGGGCGGGCCACTGAGGTACTTGGTCCGGGTGACGTCCTGATGGTGCCGGGACGAGTCCGGGCCTCGGCGATGATTTCGTCGAGCAGGGGTGGAAGTTCGGCGGATCCTCCACCCCTGACCTGACCTGACTGACCTGACCTGACCTGTCCTGCCCGGTCCGGCAGGTGCCCTGGTGGGCGCGAGACGTCACGTTTGACGGAGCGTCAGACGCGTCTGGTGTGACGGCAGGCCACATTCACGCGCCACTCCCCCGGATGCCTTCGAACCGCCTTCGTGCGGCAGAGCACTGCCGCCCCCACTGCCTGTCCTCGCGCCGGGACACGGCTGAACACCCATCACTTACTTCGAAAGGGCTTGTTGTGACTCGTCATTTCCCGTACCGGAACCTCCGGACCCCGCTCTCCCTCATGGCCACGGTGACCGTTGCCGCCGGTCTCCTCGCCGTGGCGGTGGCTCCGGCGGGCGCCACCAAGGGCGCGAGCTCCTCGCACGACCGCAAGCCGACCGTGGTCCTCGTCCACGGTGCGTTCGCCGACTCCTCCAGCTGGAACGACGTCATCAAGAAGCTGCAGCGGGACGGCTACCCCGTGGTGGCCGCGGCGAACCCGCTGCGCGGACTGGCCAGTGACGCCGCCTCCGTCAAGAGCCTGCTGGCGAGCATCGACGGGCCGGTGATCCTCGTCGGACATTCCTACGGCGGGTCGGTGATCACCAATGCCGCCTACGGTTCCGACAACGTCAAGGCGCTGGTGTACATCGCGGCCTTCATGCCGGACAAGGGTGAGAGCGCCATCGAGCTGTCGGGCAAGTTCCCGGGCAGTTCGCTCGGCGACGCGCTGCGGCCTGTGCCGTTCACCCTGCCCGACGGCTCCCAGGGCGTCGACCTCTACATCGACCAGGAGAAGTTCCACCACCAGTTCGCCGCCGACGTCCACCCCTACACCACTCACCTCATGGCGGCCACCCAGCGCCCCGTCGCCGCCGCCGCGCTCGAGGAGGCTTCCGGCGAGCCCGCGTGGCGGACGATCCCCTCCTGGGCCCTGGTGACCGGGGAGGACCTCAACATCCCCCGTGCGGCCCAGCTCTTCATGGCCGAACGCGCCCAGTCCCACGTGGTCGAGCTCCACTCGTCCCACGCCCCGAGCGTGTCCCACCCGGGTGACGTCGCCGACATCATCGAGAAGGCGGCGCGCTCGGTCCGCTGAGCGGACGTTCCGCGGCGGGGTGCCTGGGACGAGGCAGGTACTGGCGTTACCTGGAAGACCAGGCACTGCCACGGGCCGGCGAAACGACGTTTGCTGGGGACGGCCCATCCCCGACCCCGAGAAAGCGATCATGAAGCACACCACTCTTCGAGATCTGGACGGCTCCCACACCGGCGCAGGCCGCGGTACGCGCTACATCATCATCGGCGCGGGAGCGATCGGCGGTTCCATCGGGGCGCGGCTGGCTGAGGCGGGGCACGAGGTGGTCCTGGTCGCGCGGGGCGAGCACCGTGCCGCGCTGGAGGCGTCCGGACTGCGCTTCCGCACGCCGGACGGCGAACGCGTCCACCGGCTGTCTGTCGTCGAAGGCCCGGACGCGCTGGGCGAGTTGCGCGCGGACGACGTGCTCGTGCTGGCCGTCAAGACACAGGACTGCCAGGCGGCGCTGGACACCTGGGGCCTGGCGCCCGTGGCGGGCGGCGGCACGGCCGGGGAACGGCTGCCGGTGGTGTGCGCGCAGAACGGCGTGGAGAGCCAGCGGATCGCCCTGCGCCGCTTCCGCCGTGTGTACGGCGTCTGCGTCTGGCTGCCGTCCACCTTCGTCGAACCGGGTGTCGTCTCCGCGTCCGGCGCGCCGCTCACCGGCATCCTGCACCTCGGGCGCCACCCCCACGGCGTGGACGACACCGCCCGCCGGATCGCCGCCGACCTGGAGACCGCCCGCTTCGAGGCTCCGGTGGTTCCGGACGTGGCGCGCTGGCAGTACGCCAAGCTGCTGGGCAACCTCGGCAACGCGATCAACGCGTTGAGCTGGCCGGTCGCCGGGCAGCAGGCGTGGCGGCTGTACGAGCGGGTGCGCGCGGAGGGCGAGTCGGTGCTCAGGGCCGCCGGGATCCCGTACACAAGCGCACAAGAACAGCAGGAGGTGCGCGGCGACAAGGTGCGATGGAACGACGGGGGCGGTGGATCCTCCTGGCAGTCCCTCACCCGCGGCACGGGCACGATCGAGGCCGACTACCTCAACGGCGAGATCGCCCTGCTCGGCCGGCTGCACGGCGTCCCGACCCCGCTGAACGAGCTGCTGCAACGGCTCGCCACCACCTTCGCGCGCGAGCGGCGGCCGGCCGGGTCACTGCCCCTGGCCGAGCTGCTGCGACTCGCCGACGAGGCGATGGCGGCAGCCGAAGACGGTGGCGGCGCGTTGGCCCAGGAGGATCGCCGGGCGTAGGACTCCTCGCTGACCGGGCCCGATCGGCGCAGCAGAACCTGCGGGCCGGGGGGAATCGGGGTGACGCTGCGATTGCGCTGCTCGCCCCCCTGAGGTGCCCGATGCCGGAAGTCCGCAACAAATCCGTTCTCCGCCTGACCGGCGCCGTCGTGCTGCTGGCGCTGCTCGTGCCCGCGGCCGGAACGGCGTCGGAGGCCGATGGAGCGCGACCGGTCGCGATGCGGAAGCCTGCACGCGAGGGGATGGCGCCCTGGCGATCGCCGCACCGGGTGACGGGCGCCGCCGCCTACCCCCAGAAGGGCGATACGGCGCACTCGACGCGGGAGGTGACGTGTCCGTGGGACACGAGCCCGGCCATCCCCGCGAAGGAGGTGACGCCCCTACCCGGGGGCAAGGCGAACTGGGTGGTCTCCGTCGGGTACATGGATCTGGCGTCGAGGAACGACCACCGCAACTGGGTACGGCTCGGGTACTACGTCTTCAGAACGAACGGCACGGTGACCAGCAGCCACTGGACGTGGCACCAGCGGGACCAACCGACGCGGGTGGCTGCGATGACCGCTGACTGCGGCGGTGATGTTCCCACGTGCGCCGTACGGACGGTCGACGGGTTCGCCGGTGACCCGCCGGGCTGCCTCCAGGGCAACTTCGGCTACACGGACGACGGACGGCTCGCCGTGACCTGGGCCAAGGACGCCACCGGGACCCCGCTCGCACAGCCGCTCACCGAGTACTGGAACCTGCGGACCGGACTTGTCGGCGGGAGAGCGGCCCGTATCACCAGCCCGACGTACTACGGGGCCTACGGAAACGACGTGGAGATCCCCGCCCCTGGCACCTTCTCCAGCTACACGGCCAACTTTGGCATCGGTTATGGCAGCAACGCATCGCTGGAAGGCACGAGCCGGGCCACGATGAACCAGCTGGTCACCGATCCGCGCTACAACGCGCAGCCGTACAGGGGCGCCTTCGTCGTGGCCAAGGCGTCATCGGCCGACCCGGACACCCGGACGGGCATCGTGGGACGTGAGGGATCGGGTGGCGCCTGGCTTTTCGGTGCCGCCTCGAACCCGTGGAGGCTCTGCGCCGGCAGCCCGTGCATGGGATGGCTCCAGCGCGACACCAGCTGCGCCGGCACGGACAAGGACCGAGTGCGCTACATCGGGGAGCTGGGCGGGGGGCGACGCAACACGGAGGAGTACTGGTGCCGGTATCTGGCTCAGGGTCAGCCCTGCTACAGGTACAACTCACACCCCCGCCCGATGCTTCAGGTCATCGACGACCACGGCGACTTCCAGGGTTGGGTGGATGTCGAGGCCTTCACCCACGTGCGCACCCGAACGGGGCTGCCGGACGGCAACTGGGCCTCCGGCTACTGGGGCATCTTCGACACCGTCTCAGCCGCACTCCAGCCCAAGTCGGCAGGCTGACTCCCCTACGGACCTGGGGGTGGCCGATCGCGTGGCCGGGCGACGCGGATCGCCAGGACGTTTTGGAGAACCACGGGGTCTGACAACTGATCCGTGACAGATGGTGGTCTGGGGGTGTGGAGGGGCGCGATACGCCTCCCGTGCTGGACATCGACCTGACTGCGAGGAACCTCCACGATGACCCGAACGAAGAAGTACCTGGCCGCCACGGTGGCGGCGGCGGCACTGATAGGGGCGCCGACCATGGCACACGCGCTGACGCCCACTCAGGCTTCGGTCAAGGCACCGACCAAGGCACCGGCCAAGGCGGCTCACACCAGCGTCACCGCCCACGCTCTCGCCACCAAGCCCGCGACCGCCCGGATCGTCAGGCCCGGTGAGCGGATTCAGGCAGCGCCCGGTGTGGAGCTGTGGCTGACCAAGGACGGTAAGCACTGGACCACGCCTGATATGCCCGAGGGCCAGTTCCGCAGCGTGGTGGACGGCAACATCGATCTCAGCGAGCCCAACGTGTCGCTGCAGGCCGAAACGGTGGGCGACCAGTACTTCCTGTCCGGGGTGTACGTCGGCCCGAACAGCGCGGCCACGGTCAAGGTCGTCACCGACGACGGCACGGTCACCGGCACCGTCGTGCGGCTGCCGGGACATCCGGGCTGGGGCGCCTGGTACGCCACGACCTCCGTTCCCCGGCCCCTCCCGGTGCCGCCCCACTCCTACTTCCACAGCGTCACCCTCCTCGACGCCCACCAACACCCCCTCGCCACCCTGACCATGCCGTAACGGTCCCAGGCTCAGCGGGGACCTGGCAGCACCGGGTCCCCGCGCATGCGATCCAACGGAAGCCGTCGCGGTACCTGAGCCGGACACCGCGCGGGTGCCCTTGTCACAGCCGGCCGTGCCCGCGCCGGATGTCTGCGGCCGGTGCTGGAGCGTGTCACTTGGAAGTGCGGTGCGCGGGGTGCTGCACGCCAGATCGATAACCTGTGTCGGCGCCGGCTGCATGGTGCGAAACTTCGGGTCATGGCCTCACCCGAGCTCAGCGACCTGGACTATCTCCGGGAGATCGAGCGCCTCGCCAACCGCGTCAGCGTGGAAGCATCCAACGAAGGATGGCTCTCGTTCCAGTCGGACCCGGAAGAGGCGACACCACTCCAGCGCAGCGTGAACGCGCTAGCTCGGGCTCTACGCCGTTACCACTTCGAGGGCGATGGCTGCTTGGAGGAGGACCGGCCTCGGGTCCGCCTCGTCGGAGCCTCGGTGTTGAAGCCCGGGGCCATGCCCGCCGGGATGGACGAAGCGTACGAGGACGTGTGTGCACGGATCGGCGTCGAACCCAGGTCGGAGGGCTGGGCACTGTGGAACACCTGGGGCAACGGGGACCTGAAGGTGACCATGGTGGTGTCAGCCGTCGAGACGACCGAGGGGCTGTTTGAGAACTGGGCCCGCGGGAGGGCAATCGACCCGGTGTCACCGCTGCCCTCCCAGGTCGCCCTCGTCCGCCAGGGATGGCTGGGACCGATGACGTTCTCGCCTCGCGGCGTCGGACGGACGGGCCTTGGTGGTCTGCCGCTGTCCTAAGGGTTGTCCCGTAACTGATCTTTGGCAGCACGAGAGTGGCTGGCCGGGATCGCATCCCAGATCCCCCGTTTTGGGGGAGGCACCGGCCTTGGTTCACCCCTGGGACCGCACGACACAGCAGCGGACAGCGGGGGCCCTCCTCCCGACAACGTGCGGACCTACCCACCCAGGGAGATGAGCAGGGCCTCTGTTATCGTGCGCCGATGTCAACGATCAAACAGTTCCAAGTGACCTTCGACTGCGCGGAACCTGCGCGCCTCGCCGCTTTCTGGTGCGAGGTGCTGGGGTACGTCGTACCGACGGTCCCGGAGGGCTTTGCCACGTGGGAGGAGTACCACCGCTCGCTGCCGCCTGAGGATGAGATCTACTTCGCGTGCACTGATCCCTCCGGTGTGGGTCCACGCCTGCTCTTCCAGCGAGTTCCCGAAGGCAAGGTCGTCAAGAACCGGGTGCATCTCTGTGTGCGGGCCGGCGCCGGGCTCGTGGGTGACGAGCGCCTGGCCACACTCGAGGCCGAATGCGCACGGCTGATGGCTCTCGGCGCGAAACACGTGCTGACGCAGCGCGCCGATGGCGTCAACGAGTCGTGCATCACGATGCAGGACATCGAGGGCAACGAGTTCTGCCTCGCCTGAATCTCCTCCAGGCTGCGACGTGGGGAGCCGTCGCCCGTGGACCTCTCAGGTCCCATATGCGGCAGGAGCTATCCCGTGAGAGCAAGGTTGTGTAGGCGGGCGATACCGAGCATGGCGTGGTGGACGCCGTCGCCGCGCAGGCGGCAGTCGCGGAGGATCTTCCACGTCTTCATGCGGGCGAAGCAGTGCTCGACGCGGGCGCGGACCTGCTTGTGCGATTTGTTGTGGGCCTGCTTCCAGTCGGGAAGCGCCTCGCCCGGGCGGCGGCGGTGCGGCATCACCAGGCCGGTGCCCGCGTAGCCGCCGTCGGCGATCGTGGTGGTGTTGCCGACGGCGGCCTTGGCGCCGGACTCGGCCCAGGCCCGGCTGTCGTGCCGGTTGCCCGGCAGCGGTCGGCCAACCGCGACAACCAGGCGGCTGCCGGCGTCGATGACGACCTGGTGGTTGGTGGAGTAGCGGTAGTTCTTGGACTGTTCGGCCGGGCGGGCAACCACCGGCGCGACCTCGCCGCAGTCGGTGACCGAACTGGTCGGCAGGCTGCGGGTGTTGTGGTGCTCCAAATCAGAGTGCACGGCGTTCCAGCAGACGACGCGGCCCGAGCCAGCGGCTTGCCTGACAGCGGTCACCACCGAGCGCGTGACGTCCAACCCGACATCGCGAGCCGTCCGCGCCTGGACCGTGGCAGAGCTTCAGTGCGTCAGGAGCCACCGCCGGTCGGCTGACACCCGAGGATGTCGCGGGGCCGGGTAGGCATGGCATCGTGGCGCCCGGAATCATGACGGGCTCGACATTCAGCCGCCGGGCGACCACTTCTCCGGGCCGGGGAATGCCGCGGTCGTCATCGGAGATGATGTAGACCGCCGGAATGTCGGGACCGGTAAGTGACGGCAGGTCGTGCGGATCCAGAATGCAGTGCCCGGGCCGAGGGACCAACAGATCGCTCACCGGATTCTGCGGCTCCTCGGAGGCATCGTGCACGGGGATCTGCCGCACCATCTCCAAGGGGAAGGGCACGGAGAAATCCGGCGAGCCGCGAGAGCATTGACGTAGATTCTTTCTGGAGAGGCGGCCGGCTAGTCGGTGGGCCGCACCCGTCACGGGATATCCGCCCCAACTGTGCGCCGCCGGGGTCACGTTGTTAAGGGTCGCGCCTGACGATCTCGTCGACGATGTGACGGACCGCGTCGGCCATCCGGAAGGTTGACGGCTCGCCGCACCCGTCCAGTCCGGGCGGTGTCAGAGGCAGTGCGTGGCGCCCCGCGGCACGCAGCCGTCGCGCCATTGGATGCCAGGCCCACCCGCCGTGCCACGCGGTCCACCCTTACTGATCTTCCGGCTCTCCGTCGTTCCGGTGCCGATCATACACGCTGTCGAACATGGTGTACGGTTGACGCATTCCGGAACCTCGGAAAACCTGAAGGGGTAACGCGTGCAATACAGCCAACTCGGCTCCACCGGTGTATTCGTCTCCCGTGTCGCTCTCGATACCATGACCTTCGGCGGTGCCGGAAAACCGCCGTGGAGCTTCCTCGGGGGTCTCGGCTATAAGGAATCCGAGAAACTGATCGGACTCGCCCTGGACAGCGAGCCAAATCTGATCGACACACCAAAGATGATCTGAGGGAGCTCGACGAGGTCGGCAAACCGACCGTGGCTCCCTGCCCGAACTGGCAGCAGCCGCTGTACCTCACAGCACAACGGCTGCCGCAGGGGTGGCCCAGGGGCGCGGAGGCCAACCGCGACGGTTCACCGTCCCGCCTCAACCCGACACGCGCCGTGCTTGTCACGGCGGACCCGGCGGTGCGCGTGAGGCGGGTGACGATCGAAGACACCTCATCACCGGAGAAGAGCCCCATGCCCACGGACACTCCCGCAGCGGACCCGGCACCCGCGGCTGCCAGCAACCACGAACCCGTGGACACAACGCGGAGCGCCGCGCCTCACCGGCCGCCTGGAACCGTCACCCGGGCAGCACGAACCGTCACCAACGTTCTACAGCCCCGCAATGTGCTGATGGTCGGCATGGTCGCGGTCAGCCAGGCCGCCGCCGGCAATTGGACGGGAATCCCGTGGGGCCTGCTCGGGGGACTGTGTGCGGGCATCATCCCTGCCTCGTACGTCGAGTGGCACCGCAAGCGGGGCACCTGGGGCGACCGGCACGTCGTGGACCGTACGCAACGCGCGCCGATCTTCTTCGTGATCCTCAGCTCGATCGGCGTGGGAATCATCGTGATGTCACTCGGCCACGCACCGCCCGACGTCATCACGGCCATGATCGCCGCATGGGCCATGACGGTCGTCCTCCTGGCCGTCAACACCGTCTGGAAGATCAGCGTGGACGCGGCGGTGGCCTCCTCGGTCGTGGCGATCCTCTCGGTCGTGCACTCGCCATGGTGGACATGCGCCTACCTCCTCGTAGCCGCGGTGTGCTGGTCCCGGGTCGTGCTGACCTACCACACCACCGCCCAGACGCTCGCCGGCGCAACCCTGGGCGCGGCCACCGCACTGGCCTTCCTCATCCCCTGAAGTACGTCCTCCACCGACCGCACCCGGCCGGCCGCGCCCACGCCCACGCCGCTCAACACCCAGACCCGCAGCGCAGCAGCAGCAGACAACACAGCAAGGATCGACAGACAATGGCACCAACACCCCGCGGGATCACGGCCCGTAACCGAACCTCGTACCGGACTCCGGACCCCCACCCGTCGGGCTCCCGGGCACCGAAACTTCCCGGCGAGCTCATCCCCAAGCACGTCGCGATCGTGATGGACGGCAACGGCCGTTGGGCCAAGGAGCGGAACCTGCCCCGCACCGAGGGGCACAAGGTCGGCGAGGGCGTGGTGTTGGACGTCCTCAAGGGCTGCCTGGAGATCGGCGTCAAGAACCTCTCGCTCTACGCGTTCTCGACCGAGAACTGGAAGCGGTCGCCGGACGAGGTGCGCTTCCTGATGAACTTCAACCGGGACGTCATCCACCGCCGCCGCGACGAGATGAACGAACTGGGCATCCGGATCCGCTGGGTCGGGCGGATGCCGAAGATGTGGAAGTCAGTCGTGCAGGAGCTCCAGATCGCCCAGGAGCAGACGGTCGACAACGACGCCATGACGCTGTACTTCTGCGTCAACTACGGCGGCCGGGCCGAGATCGCCGACGCCGCCCAGGCACTGGCCCGGGACATCGCGGCCGGCAAACTCGACCCGGACAAGGTCAACGAGAAGACCTTCGCCAAGTACCTGTACTACCCGGACATGCCGGACGTCGACCTCTTCCTGCGGCCCAGCGGCGAGCAGCGCACCTCCAACTACCTCCTCTGGCAGAGCAGTTACGCCGAGATGGTGTTCCAGGACGTGTTGTGGCCGGACTTCGACCGCCGCGACCTGTGGCGGGCCTGCATGGAGTACGTCTCCCGCGACCGCCGCTTCGGCGGCGCGATCCCCAACGAGGAACAAATGCTGAGCGGCAGGCTCTGACGCCGCGCCAGTCAGCGGCACGCTGCCGGCTGAAGGCCCACCGCCACGGCTGCCCGGTGACCGACACCCGTCACCAGGCAGCCGCGGCAACGCGCGAGTGGCCGGCTGCGGAGGGTCTGGGTCATGAATTGTTGGGCGCATGGGTGATGACCAGTAGCGCCGTGTCATCTGCCCTCTGGCCGCCGGTGTGCCTGCTGTGGTCGGCAAGGAGAGCATCAAGAAGATCATCCGGGCCGTCGTAGCGGTGTTCGGTGCACGTGCTGGTGGGGTCGTAGAAGGTGCCCGTCTCGTCCCGTGCTTCGGTGAGTCCATCGGTGTAGAGCAGCAGAGTGGCCCCGTCGGGGAACGTCATCGAATCGATGCACCCAGAGCCGGCGTCGAGTGCCCCCAAGCCCAGGGGTAAACCTCGTCTACTGGGCTCGACGTACTGCACCGTGTCTCCCAGGATCAGCAACGGCGCTGGGTGGCCGCGGTTGATCAACCGCACTTCGTTGCTCCGCCAAGGGAACTCGACCAGTACGCATGTGATGAACCCCTCGAGCTCCGTCAGGTTCCCCGACTGCTGAGCCTCCAGGACGACGGCTTGCTCCAGCCGTTCCAGAAGACCGGACAGGGTGGGCTCGTGCCGGGCCGCCTCTCGAAAAGTCCCGATGCCGACCGTCACCGCCCTGACCGCCCCCATCCCCTTGCCACGGACGTCACCGATCACGCAGCGCACGCCGAACGGAGTATCGACCACTGCGTAGAGGTCCCCGCCGATCTGCGCATCCAGCCGAGCAGCCTCGTAGCGTGCGGCAAAGCGCAGAGGGCCGATTCTGTCCGGAGGGCGTGGCAGGACAGCACGCTGGACTGCCGCCGCAATGTCACGTGCGGACTCCAGCTGCATTTTCCGGTGGTACAAAACGCGATTGAGGAAGCCCGCGATCACGGTCACTGTCGCAACCATGATCAGCTCACTGATCGCGATGGCACTCCAGCGATAGCCGAAATACCGGAACATCATCCAGTCGACGAAGAGCGCAAACACCCCGGTGAGAACAGTGCCTCGCAGAGACAGCAGAGGAGCGGCCGACAAGATCGCAGCCGCATAGAGAGCCGCAGCGCTGACGGTGGGGGGTGTACTGAGGTCGATCAACGCGGCGAGCAGAAGCAGGACGGCAGGCAGCAGGCGGCTCCACTTCCCCACCGACTTCCACGCTCCCAGCCTCGCCACGTATAGCTCCTGATGTCGCCGGGCTCCTGGTCAGCTCAGGCTAACGGCCCCCTCTCCGCCCCGCTCTCCGCGTCACCCGACTCGCTTACGCCGTATTCCACCCATTCACGGCGAGGAATGGGCGGACCGGGACACCGGGCTACCGGACGCCGGCGAGCAGCTTCTCCACCTGCGCGAACTCGTCCGAGGTCAGCGGGCCATGGGCGAGGGCCGCCGCGTTCTCCTCGACCTGGGCGACGGTCCGCAAACCGGGGATCGGGATCGTCGCCCGGCTGCGCGCCCACAGCCAGGCCAGCGCGCCCTGGGAGAGGGTACGGCCGCCGCTGGTGAGGACATCGCGGATACCGTCGATGGCGGCGAGCCACTCAGGGCTGCCCACGAGCGCATCGGCCTGCTCTACGACATCTCGACCAGCAGCAGCACCTGCACGGGAAGATCCGGTGGTACGAGTCGCAGGCGCAGGCGGACGGCGAGCTGGACGACGTTGCCGCTGGGACGCCATGAGCCGCGACCCGCTTGACGGTTCGGCGTCGGGCGACGCTCGACGTCCGCCCTGGCCGAACCGCGCCGGATCACTGTGGTGAGGGGGCCGGGCGGAGGCCGGCGGGCTCCAGACGGACGACGATGCTCTTCGAGGTCGGCTGGTTGCTGAACTCGGCCACGCTTTCCAGCGGGACCAGGACCTGGGTTTCGGGATAGTACGCGGCGGCGCAGCCCAGCGACGTGGGATAGGGGACCACCTGGAAGCCCTCGGCGCGGCGCACCACGTCGTCGGCCCACACGCTGACGAGGTCGACCGACTGCCCTTCGGCAAGTCCGAGTTCGGTCAGGTCCGCGGGGTTGACCAGCACCACCCGACGGCTTCCATGGATTCCCCGGTAGCGGTCGTTGTCCGTGTAGGGGATGGTGTTCCACTGGTCGTGGGAGCGCAACGTCTGCAGCAGCAGGTGACCCTCGGGGGCCCGGGGCATGTCCCAGGCGTTGCTGGTGAACATGGCCTTGCCGGTGGCGGTGGCGAAGACCCCCTCGTTGACCGGGTTCGGCAGCCTGATGCCGCCCGGGCGGACCACTCGCCGGTTGAAGTCGTGCAGTCCCGGCAGGATGTGCGCGATCCGGTGCCGGATGGTCCCGTAGTCGGTCTCGAACTGCTTCCACGGGATGTCACCCTTGCCGTCGAGGGTGCGGCGGGCGAGCCGGCACAGGATGGCGATCTCGCTGAGCAGCAGTTTGGAGGCCGGTTCCAGACGCCCGCGGGAGGTGTGCACCTCACTCATCGAGTTCTCGACGGTGACGAACTGCTCGCCGCAGGGCTGGACGTCCCGTTCGGTGCGGCCCAGGGTCGGCAGGATCAGTGCCGTCCGGCCGCAGACCGCATGGGACCTGTTGAGTTTGGTGGAGATATGGACGGTGAGGCGGCATCGCCGCATGGCGTCCTCGGTGACCGCGCTGTCCGGCGCCGCCCGGACGAAGTTGCCTGCGAGAGCGAGGAAGACCTTGATGCGGCCTTCCCGCATGGCCTTGATCGTGTTCACCGAGTCCAGGCCGTGGGCACGCGGCGGGTCGAAACCGAACTCCTTCTGCAGCGCGTCCAGGAACGAGTCCGGCATCTTCTCCCAGATGCCCATCGTGCGGTCGCCCTGCACATTGCTGTGCCCGCGCACCGGGCAGGCGCCGGCTCCGGCCCTGCCGAGGTTGCCGCGCAGCATCAGGAAGTTGACGATCTCCCGGATGGTGGGGACGGCGTGCCGATGCTGCGTCACTCCCATGGCCCAGCAGACGATGACGCGCTTGCTGCGCAAAACCTCGTCCCGGACGTCCTCGATCTCCTCGCGGGTCAGTCCGGTGGCGCTGAGGACCTGCTCCCAGGTGACGGTGCGGGCGTGCCGGGAGAACTCCTCGAATCCGCTGGTGCTGGAGCGGATGAAGTCGTGGTCGAGTACGCGGCCCGGCTGGGCGTCCTCCGCCTCCAGCAGCAGCCGGTTCAGGCCCTGGAACAGGGCGAGGTCGCCGCCGCTGCGGATGTGCAGGAACCGGTCGGCGATCTGGGTGCCGCGTCCGATCACGCCGCTTGGCTTCTGCGGGTTCTTGAACCGCAGCAATCCGGCTTCCGGCAGCGTGTTCACCGCGATGATGCGGGCGTCGTTGCGCTTGGCCTCCTCCAGTGCGGAGAGCTGCCGCGGATGGTTGGTTGCCGGATTCTGCCCCACCAGGAAGATCAGATCGGCGTGGTGCAGGTCGTCCAGGCTCACCGTTCCCTTGCCCGTGCCGAGGGTCTCGTGCAGGGCGGTGCCGCTGGACTCGTGGCACATGTTGCTGCAGTCGGGCAGGTTGTTGGTGCCGAAGGCCCTGGCGAAGAGCTGCAGGACGAAGGCGGCCTCGTTGCTGGCCCGGCCCGAGGTGTAGAAGGCCGCCTCGTCGGGCGAGTCGAGCGACTTGAGCTCCGTGGCGACCAGCTCGAAGGCGTCCCGCCAGCTGATCGGTTCGTAGTAGTCCGAATCCGGTCGCTTGACCATCGGTTCGGTGAGCCGGCCCTGCTGGTTCAGCCACAGATCCGACCGCCGTCCCAGCTCGGAGACCGAATGCTCGCGGAAGAAGCCGGCGGTGATGCGGCGCTTGGTCGCCTCGTCGTTGATGTGCTTGGCGCCGTTCTCGCAGTACTCGTTGCGGTGCCTGTGGCCGGGAGCCGGGTCCGCCCAGGCGCATCCGGGGCAATCGATACCGTCCACCTGGTTCATGGTCAGCAGCGTCACCCCGGTACGTGCGACGGAGGTCTCCTCGAGGGAGTACTCCAGCGCGTGCCGCACCGCGGGCAGCCCCGCGGCCCATTTCTTGGGCGGCGTGACACTGAGCTGTTCATCCGGCTCTTCCCGGGGTGCCTTCTTCATGACGTGCGTCTCTCGTTCTCTCGTACGCGGATCACTCAACCGACGGGCCACCGAGGGACCCGGCTCCGCGGGGGTTCCGATTCGACCGGCTGGACATGCCCGTTGTGGATGGACGCCCGCCAGGCCCCGCTCTCCTCCCCCACGCCCTCGATGTACTCCTTGAAGTTGCGGAGCTCAGTGCGCAGGACACGACGGGTGACGCCGAAGGCATCCGTGACGGTGTCCGTGAGCCCGCGCCGCGCGGCCTGGATCCGCACGGTCACTTCGGTACGGTCCGGCGCCATGGAGCGGAACGACACTTTGCCCCGGTGGTAGGGGCTGCGCTCCAGGCTCTGCCAGACCAGGTGCGAGTCCGGCTCCTGCTCCACGATCTCCGCCTTGAATTCGCGGCGCACCGGGCCCAACCCGATGACCCAGCGGGTGACCGCGGGATTGATCTGCTCGACCCGCTTCACCACCGGCATGAACCGCGGAAAGCTCTTGAACTGCGTCCACTGGTTGTACGCGGTACGCACCGGGACCGCGATCTCGATGACTTCTTCGACGGTTGTCATGGCCCACCCTCTTCAGGCGCTGCTTTCCCCAGTCTCACCGCCCTGCCAGTACGCCGCCACGCGGATCGGCGCAGCCCGCAGCAAGCAAGGCGCCGGCCCGATGCGCTCGTCCCCGACCTCGCCTTGCCGACCACTTACCGAACCGATCCGGTCACCAACAGGGTTCGGCTGATCAACCGGCGCCTCGCCGGCCAGGGCCGAGGGCGTCTGGTGGCCGGTCGGCAGATCGGCGCCCCTTGATGCGCCGAATGGGCGACGGATCGATGCACTACGCGATCACCGCCCCGTGATCCACCGCTTCAAGGAGCCGCTGCCCGTAGTTCGGCCTGCCGCGGGCGAGCCGGCCGGACCGCGCGTCAGCGGACAAGAAGCGTGCGCTGCCATGAAAGACGTCTCCGGCGGGTTGGCCCAGAGTGGACGCTGTGCAGACAGGCGGCCCGTACGCAGGTCAACGGTAATCTCTATGAGTAGGTGCCATGACGTTCGAAATTACGCAGAGCCCGTCAAGTGACGCCAAGGCGGGCGGGATACACGTGCCGTCCGCGGACGGCGTCGTCAAGTGGTTCTCGGGGGATGTGTATTCGATAAAACTGACGGCCGATCAAACTGCCGGTTCCTTGGGAGTGGTTGAGGCTTGGGTTCCGCCAGGCGGTGGACCGGTGGCTCACACCCACGCCGACCAGGACGAGACGTTCTTCCTCATCTCCGGCGAACTTGAATTTCTCAATGGGGACAGCGTCTTCACCGCAGGTCCCGGCGACCTGGTCCATTGCCCGCGGGAGACGCGTCACCGATTCAAGAACACTGGTTTCCATACGGCCCATATGCTGTTCTTCTACACTCCGGGTGGCTCCGAAGGGCTGTTCCTGGAGGGCGGCGACATCCCTGAGCCGGGCATCCAGGTGCCGGCATGGGGACCGGAGCGCTTCCAGGGCCCGATGCTCGACCTCTTCAAGAAGTACGGCCTGGCGGCTCTGCCCGAAGCCTGACGGCCACGCGGGGAATTGACTCGGGCGGATACCGCACGTTCCTGCCGCCATCAGTCGGCGGCAGCAACCCCTTCACCGGCGGCCCACGCCTCACGCCGTCTCGGCGTACCGCTCCCCCGCGTACGCCCGCAGCACCGGCACGACCGCTTCCATGCCCCCCGGCAGCCGGTCCAGCCGGTCCAGGACGTAGGCGCGGTGGCCGTCGGACAGGTGGCTGGGATGGTCGCCGGCGTGCGTGCCCGGCAGCGGCCACACCGTGAGGCGGGGCTGAAGGCCCGGGCTGAGCGGCTGCCGCCGGACCGTGACGTCGGCTATGTGCGCCCACTGGAAGTACCGCTCCTCACCGGCCACCTCGCGCATGCCGATGCCTGCGGCCCCGATCCTCAGCCGCAAGGGCTTGCGCCAGCGGACGTAGGAGGAACGCGCCTGGATCCAGAAGACCACCGCGGCAAGCACCAACACCGTGAGGGGGATCCCCGTTCCGGCTTCGTAGTCGGCCTTCTCGGGATGGGAGAGCAGGTACACGTAGAGTGACGTGAACACGGCGCTGCACAGCAGCGCAAGCATCGTCCACACGGCCATTCGCCGGCCGGCGCCCTCGTCGGCCGTGAAGGTACGCTCCCCGCCGGGGAAGCTCGATTCGGGCCCGGCGACGGTCACCGGGATCGGCAGCCGTACGGCGCGCGGCGCGGTCTCGAAGCGGGCGCCGGCATGGTCGGCGAGCGCGGCTGTGAGCTGCGGGACACCTTGGTCCAGGTCCGCGCAGTCCACGAGGGTGTAGCGGTTCCGGCCGTCGTAGGTGCGTTCCTGTTTGCGCGGCAGCATCACGCCCGGCGCCGTCCAGAGCACCAGCCGCGGCGCGGGCGGCGTGGTGTCGCTGTCCACCGCGGCGTGCCACAGGGCGACCGCGTCGATCTGCTCCCAGGACAGTGCGGCGTCGTGCAGCGTGATCCCGTACCTGTCGATCCGCAGCCGGAACGGCCGCCGCGCCTTGTGGAGTTCCCTCCACCCGTGCCAGACCGCCCACGCGGATACCGCCGCCACCCCCGCCGGGCCGGAGACGTCGCCGCCCAGGGACCCGATGAGCCACACGAGCGCGCCCGTCAGCGCGACAAGGCCCCAGCCCATCCACCACGTCCCGCGTCTCCTCAATGACCGCTCGACCGTGAACTCCATTGCGTCCCCCCTTTGCCGTCCCCTCCGGCACCATGATGCGGACCCTCACCCGGCCGCCCCGGCCTCGCCGACGCGGCGGTTGCCCAACCGTGACGCCCGTGGGACACGAGCCCCCTGCCGTCACACCCCCACCCCTGCCCGTCACTGCCCTGCCGCCCCGCGGTCGGTTCGCGGACGGGGCCCTCAGGGGTCGACGAAGCCGACGCGGTGGGCGAGGGCGGCGGCCTCGGTGCGGCTCGTGACGCCGAGCTTGGCGAGGATGTTCGACACGTGCGTGCTCACGGTCTTCGCCGAGATGAACAGGGTCTCCGCGATACGGCCGTTGCTGTAGCCGCGGGCGACCAGCCGCAGGACCTCCGCCTCCCGGGCCGTGAGTCCCTCCAGACCGGTGGCCGGTGCGGCATCGGTGCCGGGTGAGGCGGCGGCGGGACTCGCGGTATCCGGCGGCCCCTCGCCCCGCTGCAGCGTGATGCCGGCGCGTCCGGCCAGGGCCTCGATGTCGCCCAGCAGATGCCGGGCACCCAGTGACCGGGCGCTCTCCCACGCCTGGTCCAGTACGGGTACGACGTTCGGGCGCGGGGTGCGGACGGCCAGCGCGCGGGCGGCCCACCGGCTGCGGGCCACGGCGAGTTCGTACGGGCGCTCCAGACCGGCCAGCGCCTCCAGGGCCCGCGCCCAGGCCTCGGGGCCCGCGTCTCCCGCGGCCCGGGCGAGTTCGGCCTCGATCATGAGCCGGTGGGCCCGCCACACCGGGACCCTCGGGGGAATCGCGTCCGTCTGCGCGCGGAGGGCGGCCAGGACCCGATCGCGTTCGGCGTCCGTGCCCGGCGCCCAGGCGTCCGCCTCGGCGGCGGCCGCGACGTACAGCAGCCGCAGGGAGTACCGCTCGGTGGCGGGCGGAAGGCCGCCGGACAGCACGGTGAACAGCTCCCGCCGGACATCGGCCAATCGGCCTTCCCTGGCGGCGATGCGGACAGCCACGGTGGCCAGTCCGATCACCAGTTGCGGCTGCGGGTCCTGCGTGCCGAACAGCTCGCGCGCGGCCGCCAGTTGGCACGACGCCGACCCGAGGTCGCCGGACACGGACCCCAGCTCCGCCCTGAGCGCCGCGACCAGTCCGCGGGCCTTGCGGGACCGGGCCAGCCGCGCCGCCTCGTCGGTCGCGGCCGCCGCTTCGGGCCAGCGTCCGAGCGAGAACAGCGACAGCGCGCGGTTGCTGTGCACCCACGCCTCGACGTTGGTCAGGCCCAGACCGCGGCAGAGCCGAGCGCTCTCGTCCCCCGCGGCCAGCGCCTCAACGGACCGGCCCAGCCCCTCCAGCACCGACGGCAGCATGATGCACGCCCGGCCGATCACCGCGACATCGCCCAGTTCCCGCGCCCGGCGCAGCACGTGGCACAGTTCGGTGACGCTCTCCTCGAACCGGTCGGTGCCGGTGAGCAGCCAGGCGCGTGTGACCCGGGCATCGAGTTCGCCGTACGCGTCGCCGACCTCCTGGGCGTAGCCGACCGCGCGTTCCGCGGCCCGCATGCTGTCCGGGCCCGGCTGATGCCGCGCCCCCCAGGCGGCGATGCTGCCCAGGATCTCGGCGTGCACGGCGGACGGCGGCAGATCCCGCACCAGGTCCTGGGCACGGTCGAGTTCGCTCTTGCCGTCGCCGAGCCCGAGGTCCTGTACGAGCTGGGCCCGCTCGGTCCAGAACCAGGCGCGGCGCAGGGGGTCGACCTGCGGGCCGGGAAGGGCTCCCGCCTCCTTGCAGATGGCCATCGCCCGCTCGCGGTCACCGCCGAGCCGTGCGGCCACCGCCGCCTCGGCCAGCAGATCGGCGTAGACGTAACCGCTCGCCCCGGCGGCGACCGCGGGGTTCTGCGTGAACGGGGTTCCGGGGATCCGCAGGGTGTCCCTGGCCTCCGGCGGAACCGTCTGCCACAGCTCCATCGCCCGGGTGAGCAGGCGCAGTTGCTCCGAGTAGGCGTAGCGCCCCCTGGCCTCGGCGGCCGCTGTCACGTAGTGGGTGAACGCCCTCGCCGGCTCGTGCGCCCCGGCCCAGCAGCCCGCGAGGCGGGCGCTGTACTCCTCCGGCGGCACCAGTGAGGGATCGGCCTCCAGGACCTCGGCGCAGCGGCGGTTCCAGCGGACGCGTTCGCCGGGCAGCACCTCGTCGGTCACCGCCTCACGCACCAGGGCATGGCGGAACCGGTAGCCGTCCGCCGTGGGCTGGAAGAGCTGGGCGTCGACGGCCACGCGCACCACCTCGATCAGCTCCTCCTCCGGCAGTCCGGCGACGGCCGCCAGCAGCGCGTGCGGCACGGCACCGCCGCCGACCGCGGCGATCCGCACGACCTCCTGCGCCGCGTCCGGCAGCGCGTGCACCCGGTCGAGCAGCAGATCCCGCAGGGACTCGCTCAGCCGGGGGCCCGGCCCCGTCTGCGCGGCGTGCACGAGTTCCTCCACGAAGAAGGCGTTGCCGTCCGACCGCTCGAAGATCCGGTCCACCACCGGCGGATCCGCCGGCGCGCCCTGGAGCGCCGCCACCAGTGCGCTCACCTCGTTCCGCGTGAAGGCCGGCAGGTCGATGCGGATCAGGTGGCGCAGCCGAGCGGCCTCGGCGAGGAACGGGCGCAGCGGGTGGCGGCGGTGCACGTCGTCGGAGCGGTAGGTGCCGACGATCAGCACCCGGCCGGACCGCAGCGACCGGAACAGATACAGCAGCAGCTGCCGGGTCGAGGCGTCCGCCCACTGCAGGTCCTCCAGGATCAGGACCAGAACGCGTTCCGCCGACAGCCGCTCCAGCAGCCCGAGCGCGAGCTCGAACAGCCGGACAGCGCCGTGCGGCGCTGGGGGCGGCGCGCCGCCGTCGTGCCCGCGCGGGACCCCTGACCCCAGTTCGGGAAAGATCCCGGACAGTTCGGCCGGCAGGTCGGCCGGCGGGAACGCGCCGCCCTCGTCGGCGGGCCCCCCGGACGCCTGGCGCAGTGCGGACCGCAGCGCCGCCAGAGGCGCGGCGAACGGCACCTCCTCCGCGTCCATCTCCATGCAGCCGCCCACCGCGACGAGGGCCCCGCGGCTCCGGGCCGCCTCCCCCAGTTCGTCGGCCAGCCGTGACTTCCCCACCCCGGCCTCACCGCCGATGAGCACCATCCGGGGCTCGCCCGCGGCCGCGTCGACGAGCGCCCGCGTGAGCGTGGCCATCTCCTCGTCGCGACCGATGAAAACGGGGCTGACCATGACATCCTTCACACAATCGATCATCGCACGGGGCATGGGGCGGGCCCGGTGACCCACCGATGGCGCGGCAGGATCCCTTGCGGCCCGCGCGGCCCGCGCGGCCTGCTCGTGTGGCCAGGTGGCGGCCTGGTGGCGGCCGATCCTCAGGCGGTGCCTCCCCCGGTCTCCATCCGCACCCGGATCTTGCCCGCGGCCGACCACGCGTGGTGCAGGGCCAGTTCGGCCGTCTCCCCCTCGGCCAGGACGATGGAGACCAGCCCGCGCTGGTCGGCGGTCGTCGCGATCCGCGCCCCCCGGTCCTGGACGGGGTACAGCTGGGGGCTCCCGGGGTGGCTCGCCAGGGTCGCCGCCCCCTCGACGGACGCGACGACACCGGGCTCCGGTGCGTACAGGGCCACGGCCGCCGCGCCGGTGGGCGGCGACGGGACCAGGTCCATGAGGGCGGGGCGCTCGCCCAGCGCCATCTCCACGAGCGCCTGGTGGACGTCCAGTCCGGCGGCGCGGCGCATGAGTTCCCCGATCACCACGCCGCCGAGACGGGGGTTGACCTCCACGATCTCCACTCCGCCGGCGGTCCTGATGAACTCCGTGTGGGTGAAACCGTGCCCGTAGCCCACCGAGGCCAGCACCCGCGACACGTGGTCCCTGATCTCCGCCTCCAGCGCGTCCGGCAGTGCGACGGGGAACGAGCCCGACTCCTCACGGAAGTGGGGCTCAGGGGACAGCGTGCGACTGCTGACACCGAGCAGGCGCGTCTGCCCGTCCCAGGTCAGGGTCTCCGCGCTGTACATGGGGCCGATCAGGTACGTCTCGGCCATCAGATGCCGGCCGCCCAGGGACGTGGACCGCCGGGCCGCCGCCAGCACGTCGGTGAGCTCCTCCTTGTCCCGGACCAGCCACACATCGCGGCTGCCGGCCCCCGCCACGTCCTTCACGACGCACGGGAAGTCCAGCGACGGGACCAGGTCGTCCGTCGTCGCCGTGGCAGGGTCGAAGACGTGGCTGCGCGCCCGGGTCAGGCCGTGGCGGCGCAGATGGTCGCGGAAGCCGCCCTTGTCGCGCAGCAGCGCCACCGCGGCGGGGTCGGAGTGCGGCAGCCCGAGTTGGCGTGCGACCTGTATCGCCTGGTCGCTGACGGTGTCCACCATCCGCAGCACCCCGGCCACGCCGGGCATGGCGCGGAGCTCCGCCAGCACGCGGCCGGCGTCCTCGGTGTCCACGTCGACCACCGTGACCGTGCCCGGCTCGGCCTGTGCCAGCTCGTGCAGATAGCGGGACCGGTCGGCGGTGAGCAGTACCAGTTCATGGCCGCGGCGCCGGGCGGCCGCGGCCAGGTGGTCGAGACCGAAGTTGAGCGCTTCGACGGCGGCGATGATCGACAAGGGAACCTCCAGGGGGATGGAACGAGGACGGAGCAGGAATGGGGCGCGCGGCCGCGCGTGCCCGGCTCAGGTGCCGACGGTGCCGCGCAGGCGGGTCGCCCGTGGACGCCCGGCGTCGTCCTCCGGGCGCGCCTGACGGCTCCCGGGACCGCCGCCGAGCCTGAGCACGAGGAAGGCGCAGCCCGCCAGCAGACCGACGGCCGCACAACCCGCCCAGAGCACCGTGCCGCCGGCGCGGTCGAGCACGATGCCGCCCGCGATCGGCGCGACGAAGGACGCGGCAGCCGTTCCGAAGCCGAAGACGCCTTGATAGCGGCCTCTGAGATGCGACGGGGACATGTCGGCGACCGCGGCCGCGGAGGTGGGCGCGAACACCATCTCGCCGACCGTCCAGACCACCACACCGGGCCCGTAGACCAGTGCGGCTTCCCCGGCGAAGGCCGTCACCCCGAACCCGGCGGCGAACAGGAGGGCGGCCCCGGCGAGCAGCCGGCCGGGGCGCCGGCCACGCAGCCACCGCGTCAGCGGGATCTGCAGCAGCACGACCACCAGGCCGTTGAGGCTGATCACCAGGCCGTACGTGCGGGTGCTGAGCCCCTGGGCCTCCATGGCCACCGGCAGGGTGGTCACACCCTGGTGGAACAACGTCCACAGTGCGAAGGCCACGGCGGTCAGGGCGAGCAGCCGCCCATCGCGGAGGGCCGGGGCGAGGCCGCGCCCGGCAGCGGTTCCGCCCGCCGGCGCCGAGCCCGCATCGTCCGCCGGCGCCGCCCCCGCGTCCTTCGCCGCCGGACGCGTCTCCGGCAGCAGCAGCCACGCCATGAGTCCGCAGGCCAGCGTCGTCGCCGCGTCGCCGATGAAGATCCACACGAAGTCGGCCCGCACGAGGAACCCGGCCATCACGGAGGACAGACCGAAGCCGATGTTCACCGCCCAGTAGTTCAGCGAGAAGGCACGCTGCCGGTCCTCCGGGCCCACGAGGTCCGAGATCATGGCCGAGAGCGCGGGGCGCGGTGCGGAGCTGCCGGCGCCGAAGAGGAACGTCAGCACGGCGATGGCGGCCACCTGCGTGGTCACGGCCAGCGCGGCCGTGACGGCCGCGGTCACGACGTAGGACCCGGCCATGGTCGCCCGCCGTCCCAGCCGGTCGCTCAGCTCGCCGCCGGCCAGCGAGCCCGCGACCGAGCCCAGGCCGAAGCACGAGACGACCAGTCCGGCCGCGGTGGCGGAGAAGCCACGGTCGAGCGTGAGGTAGAGGGTCAGGAACGGATAGACGAAGGTGCCCAGCCGGTTCACGAGCGTGCTCGACCACAGCCACCAGAAGCCCCGGGGCAACCCGCCGAACATGGCCCTTCCCGTCCACCGCGCGACCGCCACCGTCCCACCACTCCCACCGCTGCTCACCGACCGGCTTTTCCGGTCATTCAGAGAGCGTGGGTCACGAGCCGGGTCACCTCATCGGGAGAAAGCCCCATCCTGAGGCGGCACGTACCTGAGACCGCGGCCCGAGGGCGGCAGGGCCCGGCGTGACACCGTGAGACGCGACGGGGTCGCTCCCTACCGAAGGGAGCGACCCCGCTTGAAACGGTCCCTGCCGGTGCGGCAGGCCGGCCGGAGATCAGCCGCGGACGATGTTCTCCGCCTGCGGGCCCTTCTGGCCCTGCGTCACCTCGAAGGTGACGTGCTCACCCTCCTGGAGCTCGCGGTAGCCGTTGCCGGAAATGTTGGAGTAGTGGGCGAACACGTCCGGCCCTCCCCCGTCCTGAGCGATGAAGCCGAAGCCCTTTTCCGAGTTGAACCACTTCACAACGCCAGATGCCACTGTGTTCGTCCTTCACATGCTGCTGCTGCGGCGCGCCACCGGCGCGCCGGCAAACCCCCGATTCCGGGTTGCCGCCCCTTGCATACCCGATGATCCGATGCCTTGGCCAGCGAATACCCCTACGTCGGTGCAGATGTCTCGTTCGTGTCGTCTGTCCAGGTGCCCGGCAGCGAGGGCGTGCCGCCCCCTGATCGGTGTCACCGCGCGCGGCGCTCTCCCGTGCACGGTCCCCGCCAGTCCAGGCACACGATCGTGGCGTCGTCCTGCAGATGCCCGAGGCACGCCTCGAACACCGCGGCGGTGGCCGCGCGGACCACTTCGCGGGGGTGCTCCGAGGCGGTTTCACGGATCAGGGCCGCCAAGTCCACGGCGCCGGCCCGGCGTTCCTGCATGCCGTCGGTGTAGAGGATCAATCGGTCACCGGCCCGCAGGTCCATCGGCTGGACGCGGAAGGGCGTGCGCGAGGGGACGCCGAAGGGCAGGTGGACGTCGACGCGGACCTCCTCGACCGCGCCGCCGCGCAGGCGCAGCGGCCACGGGTGGCCGGCGTTGACGACCTGGATGCCGGCTCCGTCCATGCCGATACGCATGAGCTGACCGGTGGTGAAGCCGTTGCGGCCGTGGTCCAGGAGCGTCCTGTGCACCCGGTGCGCCTGCTCGGCCAGATCGCAGCCGGCCCGGCGGGCGCCGCGGGAGGCGTTGACCGTGAGAGTGGCCAGCAGGGCGGAATCGACGTCGTGCCCCATCGCGTCGGTGATGGACAGGTGCAAGGTGTCGTCGTCGACCGCGTAGTCGTAGGTGTCTCCCCCGATGGAGTCCGCGGGCACGAGCGCACCGGCCAGCGTGAACCGCTCCCCTTCGCAAGTGGCGGCCGAAGGGAGCAGTCCACGCTGGATCTCGGCGGCGAGGCTGACGGACGTGGTGCGCTCGACCCAGTGGTAGAGGTCGGTGAAACGCCGGTCCGTGACGATGAGGTACGCGAGCGCGTGGGCGGCCTCGCCGACCTGCTCCAGGACTTCTCGCGTGGCTTCGGGAAGGGTCAGTTCCAGCAGGCCGATGGCGTCGCCCCGATTGGCGACCGGCACGATCACCCGCAGGCCTTGCCCGGCGTCCGGCTCCTGTACGAGCCGCTGGCCGCGCAACGCCTCCTCGTACAAGGTGCCGGCCAACGGGATCTGTTCCAGGCCGTGGCCCGCACGCGACATGCCTTGATCACCGATCCGCACCACCTTCTGACCGATGACGTCGGCGGTGAGGAACGACACGGAGCTCGCCCCGAACCGGTCCCGCAGATTGCGGGCGATGACCGCGACGGACTCCACCGGCCCGGCCGCCTCGGCCGCCGCGAGAACCTCGCCGAGTCGGAGCTGCTCGTGGGCCACAACGCTCTCCCTGCTGTCGGCGCCCCCTGCCCCGTACCTGCCAGGGCTGTCGGCCACCCGACCCGGCGTTCCTGCCTCGGTCCACCGCCTACGGCCCATGCTGGCACGGCACCGGCGTCCACGCCGACACGAAGGTGCGGCCGCCGTCTCCGCGGCGGCACGCCCGCGTCTCAGGTGCGTTCCCCGAAGCGATTGCGGCGGGTGAGGGCACGCTGCGCGCCGCTGAGGAGCCGGCTCGGTGACCGGGAGCGCAGCGCGGCATGGGCCGCGTTGGCGCCCGGCGCCCCGTGGACGCCACCACCGGGATGAGCCGCCGCGGAGGCCAGGAAGAGCCCGGCGACCGGCGTTTCCGGGCGCCCGGTGCCCGGAACGGGCCTGAACACCAGCTGCTGGTGCAAGGCGGCGGTGCCGCCGTTGATCGCGCCGTCGTGCAGATTGGCATCGGCCGCTTCGATGTCGGGTGGGGCCAGGGCACGACGGGCGCGGATCAGGGCACGGAATCCGGGGGCGTACCGCTCGACCTGTTCCTCGACACGGTCGGCCATCCGCTCCCGGTCGCCCGTGTGCCACGCCCCCGTGATTCCTCCCTCGCCCGCGTCGCCGCGGATCTGGTGGGGCAGGTGGGTGTAGGCCCAGGCCGACTCCGTTCCGGACGGTGAACGCGTGCCGTCGGCCGTGGTCATCTGCCCGAACAGTAGGAAGGGCCGCTCGGGCACCTCGCCCATGGCGATCTGCGCGGCGAAGCGCGTCAGTCCGTCGACGCCCTCCGCGAGGTGGACCGTGCCCGCGCGCCGCGCGGCGTCGGCGGACCACGGCACCGGGCCGTCGAGCGCCCAGTCGACCTTGAAGGTCGCGAAGTCCCACTGGAATCGCCGCAGGTCCTCCAGGACGCGCTCCGGCAGGTCGGCCGGGTCCAGCAGCCGCGTGTAGAGCGCGGGCGCGGACACGTCGGCCAGGACGGCGCGGCCCGCGGGGACGACCTCGCCGTCCGCCAAACGGACACCGACGGCCCGCCCGGAGCGGACCACCACCGACGTGGCACGGGCCCCACAGCGCACCGTCCCGCCGTTGCGCCGCAGCCGGTCCACCAGGGCGGTGACCAAGGACTGCGCGCCGCCCACGGGGACCGGAAACCCGTACGCCTGCCCGAGCATCGCCATGAGCCAGCCGAATCCACCGCTGCCGGCGGCCTCGGGTGCCAGGTCGGCGTGCAGGGCGTTGCCGGCCAGAAGCAGGGGGCCCAGCGCGCCGCGGAACTCCTCCTCCCCCAGCCTGCGCACCGGCAGGACCAAGGTGCGGGCCAGGCGAAGTCCCCCCGCGGCGCGCAGCCGGGCGGCCAGGCGGAGTCCGGCCCGCACCGGCGGAAAGGGCGTGAACAGCGCCTCGACGATGTCGTCCCCGACCCGGTCCCACAGAGCGCACAGCCGCAGCCAGGCCTCACCGTCGCCCGGGGCGTCCTGGTCGAGGAGTGCGGCGGTGTCGCCCGGGTTCCGGTGGAGCACGGCGCAGCGGCCGTCGAGCAGCGGATGCGCGACCACGGCCGGGGCGTGGCACCAGCGCAGGCCTTCTCGTTCCAGTTCGAGCCGGCGGATGACCGGCGAGGCAGCGGCCAGCGGATAGAAGGAGCTGAACAGGTCGTGGACGAAGTCGGGGTGGACGGCCCGGTCGGAGCGGACCCCGCCGCCGGGCTCGTCCTGGGCCTCGAGGACCTCCACGGCCCATCCGGCGTCGGCCAAGAGGTTCGCGGCGACAAGGCCGTTGGGGCCCGCGCCGATCACCACCGCGTCCGGCATGCGACCGCCTCCCGCGTGGACTTGTGGACCCGTGAACCGGTGAACCCGTGGACCCGTGTACTCGTTGACACCGCTCATGCACGGGGCACGGTCCGGTCCGCGCCCTCCTCGACCATGTGCGCCAGTCTGTTGAGCATGCTGCGATGCCGCAGTTGCAGGAACGCGTCGAGCAGGGAGTTGTGCAGCATGCCGCCCGGACCGCGCAGCGGATGCTCGTCGACGATGACGAGGGTGTCCTCGGCCCAGGGCCGCAGCTCGAGGGCGATGCGGGCGCTGCCGAGCCATCCGCTCATGGCTTCGAGTTCGAGTTGCCGCCCGGGCCGGCAGATCCGTACGACGGTGGTTCCCTTGAGCTTCAACGGCCCGAGGTCCACGGTGTACCGGATGCTGGAGCCGACCTGGGGCCAGTCGCCGTCGCCCCGCTCGGACCCCGACGGCCCCACGACCCATTGCCCGTAGCGGTCGACGTCGGCGAGCACGGCCCACACATCCTCCGGCGCGCCGGCCACCAGCCGGTGTCTGACGGCCATACGCCCTCCCGGTCCCGGGCCGGTGCGTCGGCACTCGCCGATATCAGAAGGCCGGCCCGCCACTTATGTCACTATCGTCACTTTCATCGCATTTATCATCCGGAAGGGGATGGTGCTGATGGCAGGCTCCGGATCGGTTCTGGCGGGCCGCACCGCCGTGGTGACCGGCGCCGCACGCGGCATCGGGCAGGCCGTGGCCCACGCCCTGATGGCTCGCGGGATGAACGTCGCGCTGCTGGGACTCGAGCGGGACGCACTGACAGCCGCAGCGGCGGCCGGTACGGGCTCGGGTGAGGCATGGCACGTCGATGTCACGGACGAGTCGGCCCTACGGCGTGCGGCCGACCGGGTGACGCGGCGGTTCGGCCCGGCGTCCGTGGTCGTGGCCAATGCCGGTGTGGCCACGGTGGGACCGTTCGAGGAGTCGGACATGGCGGTCTGGCGGCGGGTCGTGGAGGTCAACCTCATCGGAAGCGCGCTGACCGCGCGCGCCTTCCTCCCCGGACTCATCGCGACCCGCGGCTACTACCTGCAGATCTCGTCCTTGGCCGCCCTCGGCGCCGCCCCGCTGATGTCCGCGTACTGCGCGTCCAAATCGGGGGTGGAGACGCTTGCCCACGGCCTGCGCACCGAGGTCGCGGGCCGAGGGGTGGGCGTAGGAGTCGCCTACCTCAGCTGGACGGACACGGCGATGATCCAGGACGCCTGGCGCCACGGAGCGCTGCGCGAGGTGCGGGCGCTGATGCCATGGCCGGCCAACCGCACCCATGCGGTCGAGCCCACGGCGGAGCGCCTGGTGCGCGGCATCGAACGGCGCTCCTCCTCCGTGTACGTCCAGCCCTGGGTACGCGGCGTGCAGGCCGCCCGCTCCCTTCTGCCCGGTCTGGTCGCCCGGCGGGCCGGGCGGATCCTGGGGAGCGAGGGGCCCCGTCCCGAGAACACCTCCCCAGGGCTCCTCGGCCCGGGCGGCCGCGCCGCCGGCTGAGGGGGCACCCTGACTCTGTGCCCCACATTCCGGGGGCGGCGGTCCGCCGGTGGTTCACCGGCCGCCCATCGGGTACCCGAGTCTTCTGTCCTGCCGGACGTTCACGTTCGAAAGGAGTGATCGGTCATGCGCGCGACCGTGTGGCACGGAAAGCGTGACGTGAGGGTCGAGACGGTGCCCGACCCGCGGATCGAGAAGCCGACGGATGCGGTGGTGCGGATCACCTCGACCGGCCTGTGCGGCTCCGACCTGCACCTGTACGAGGTTCTGGCGCCGTACATGACGCCCGGGGACATTCTCGGTCACGAGCCGATGGGCATCGTGGAGGAGACCGGTTCCGAGGTCGGCGATCTCTCCCCCGGCGACCGCGTCGTGGTGCCGTTCCAGATCTCGTGCGGCACCTGTTACATGTGCCGGGAGGGACTGCCCACCCAGTGCGAGACCACGCAGGTCACCGAATTCGGCTCCGGTGCCGCGCTGTTCGGCTACACCAAGCTGTACGGCCGGGTCCCCGGCGCCCAGGCCGAGTATCTGCGGGTGCCGCAGGCCCAGTTCGGGCCGATCAAGGTGCCCGAGGGCCCGCCGGACGACAGGTTCGTCTACCTCTCGGACGTGTTGCCCACGGCCTGGCAGGCCGTGAAGTACGCCGCTGTCCCCGCGGGCGGTACGGTCGCCGTCCTCGGTCTCGGGCCGATCGGCGCCATGAGCTGCCGGGTGGCGCGCCATCTGGGAGCCGGTCGCGTGATCGGCGTCGACCACGTGCCCGAGCGGCTGACCCGGGCACGGCAGGACGGGGTCGAGGTCCACGACCTGGACGAGTTCGACGACGCGGACGGCCTGATCGCCGCCGTCCGGGACGCCACGGGCGGCCGGGGCCCGGACGCGGTGATCGACGCCGTTGGCACCGAGGCCCACGGCAGCACGCTGGGCCGGGTCGCCCAGCAGGCCGCCGGCGTGCTCCCGCGGCAGTGGGCCGCCAAGCTCATGGAGTACGCGGGCGTCGACCGCCTGGGCGCCCTGCACCTGGCCATCGACATGGTCAGGCGCGGCGGCACCGTGTCGGTGAGCGGCGTCTACGGCGGCATGACGGACCCCATGCCGATGATGACCATGTTCGACAAGCAGATCCAACTGCGCATGGGACAGGCCAACGTCCACCGCTGGAGCGACGAGATCCTGCCGCTGCTCACCGACGACGACCCCTTGGGCGTGGACTCCTTCGCCACCCACCACGTATCGCTTGAACAGGCGGCGCAGGCCTACGAGATGTTCCAGAAAAAGGCCGACGGCGCCATCAAGGTGCTGATGCGCCCCTGACCGACGCGCCCCGCCCGACGGCGCGGGGCCGTGCCGCCGAGCGGTATCCGGCCGTATCCGGGTACACGCACCGGACAGGGGCGGCATCGGTCACTCGGGAGGGGCGGCATGGGTTCCGACGGCAAGGGCACTTCCCCAGAGGCTTCCGGGCGCGGGCGCGACGAGACCCACGACGAACGCGCGGACCGTCAGTGGGGGGAGCTCATCCAGGAGGTACGCGTCGCGCAGACGGGTGTGCAGATCCTCTTCGGCTTCCTGCTGACCGTCGTGTTCACCCCCCACTACCCGCAGCTCGGGAGCACCGAGAAAGCGATCTACATCGTCACGGTCGTGCTGGGCGCGTGCGCGACCGGCGCGCTGATCGGCCCGGTGTCCTTCCACCGCCTGGTGTCGGGACGGCGCATCAAGCCCGAGGCGGTCCGCTGGGCCGCCCGGCTCACCTTCGCGGGGCTCGTCCTGCTGCTGGCCACCATGACCTCGGCGCTGCTGCTGGTGCTCCGCGTGGCGACCCATGACCGCTACGTGCCCTATCTGGTGTCCGCGGTCCTCGTCTGGTACCTGCTGTGCTGGTTCGTGCTCCCTCTGTGGGCCCGCATCCGGTTCTCCGAGGACTGAGCCGGCCGCGCGACGCACGCGTGACCCCGGCAGGACCGGGAAGCCGACTCATGAAGAGAGTTCATCTTCGCTCGGAAAAGGAGACCCTCATGGGACACGGCGGCAACGTCATCGCGGAGCTCATGGCCGACCACCGCGAGGTCGAGGAGTACTTCGCCCGCCTCCAAGCTCTCCCCGCGGGCGACAAGCGACGACGCGACGTCCTGGACGACGTGACCATCGAGCTCGTGCGGCACTCGGTGGCCGAGGAGATGTACCTCTACCCGGCCGTGCGCGAGCACGTCCCCGGCGGTGGCCCCCTCGCCGACAAGGAGATCCAGGAACACGCCGAGGTCGAACAGGTCCTCAAGGACCTGGAGAGCGTCGACGTGGACGACGCGCAGTTCGACATCCTCGTGCAGAAGCTGGTCACCGACGTCACGGAGCACCTCCGGGAGGAGGAGCAGTTGCTCTTCCCCAGCCTGGCGCAGGCCTGCTCGCCCGAGCGGCTCATGGAGCTTGGTGACCAGGTCCGCCGGGCCAAGAAGGTCGCCCCGACCCGCCCGCACCCCAGCGCGCCGGACACCCCTCCCGGCAACAAGCTCCTCGCCCCCGGTACCGGCCTCGTCGACCGGGCCCGGGACCTCATCACGGGACGCGGCAGGTCCTGAACGGGGCGACAGCGGCTGCGGGGGCCGGGCACGTCTGCCCGGCCCCCGCTGCCGTCCGCCGGCCGCGCACGCGGCCAGGGGCGGCATCGTCAGGACAGGCTGCCGGCCACCACACGCAGGTCGGCCACCAGCCCCTGGTACATCGCCTCCCGGTCCTCGCCGGCGCGCAGCACGGCCGAGGGATGGATGGTCGCGAGCACGTGGGCGCCGTCGAGTGGCGTCCCCGGTGTCAGCAGCTTCCCGCGCCGCCGGGTCACCCGGAATTCCGGCACGGTACCGGCCGACACATCGCCCTTCCCGAACACGGTCTGTGTGGCGTCGGCGTACAACGGGCAGGCGCGGCCGACCGCGCCCGCCCCTGTGACGTCCGCCGACGGCTTCCGCGCGCACGGCCGACTGGCACGTGCCCACCACGGAGTCACCTCGCACGCGCGCCCGCGTTGAAGCGGGTGATCCTCCCCGGTACGCACTCCCCGGTGAAAACCTGAACCGGGGCGTACTCAACTACCTCCGCAGCGGTGCCGAGTGGGGGATGGCGACCACCGACGTCGTTGCCGCCTGGGCGGCTCTGAACCTTTGATCACGCGAAGTGGGGCCCTACCGGGCATCCGGTAGGGCCCCACTTCGCGTGCCCGCGACGAGGAACCGGGGACGGTCGCAGACGCAGCCTCTTGACGGAAATGCCCGACCGGCATGTCCGTCACCGCGAAGTGGCCGGCTCCCGCGCGACCGCATCCGTCCGTGTCCGGGCTCATGGCCGGTCGGCCGGGCCCCCGACACCGTGCGAGCCGAAGTTGCCGAAGCCCTTCATGGAGTGCGGACGACGGCGAGTCCCCTGCTCGGACCACTCGTCCGGCTCGCGTCGCCGGCTGCTGCCATGGCTGACGCCGTCCTGGTGCCCGGGACCGTGATCGGACGGCAGGTCCACTCCGTACTCGTCGCGTGTCTGCCACGCCCCGGCGCGGGGTTGCGACGTCTGTACGGGCGCCGGCTGTCGGGCGCGGTGCCGGCGGCCGACGACGACGGCCCCTACCAGGATCACCACGACGATCACGCCGACGGTCAGCGGCACGACGCCGACCAGGAAGTCGTGGGCAACGGCAAGCTGGACTTCGTTCATTGATCCCATGGGGCTCGGCTACCCGCCGCGCATCGTTCAACGCCGCTGCCCCGCCCGGGCCTTGCGCAGCGCGCCCGGTCCGGTGCCTCGCCGTGTGTCTCGCGATCCGGCGATCTTCCGCGCGAATTCTCAGCGACCAAGAACTTCCGGCGCCCCCGGTGCATCGCAAGAGCAACAGGTGCCCCAGGTCGGGCAGCTGTATCGCACCGGGCCGTTCGGCCCGGCCAGGAGTGGAGAGGATTCACGAACGCGTGAGCAGATTCATGTCGCGAGGCCGAATCGCGCGTATGAGACCGAAGTTGTCGCACCGCGTCGTCAAGGCCTCGGCGGTGGCCGCGGCCGCCGTAGCGCTGACCGCCGCAGCCCTGCAACCCGGACTCGCCGCGGCCTCGTCGCCGTCCCCCTCCCCGTCGCCGTCCCCGGCGGCCACGGGGAGCGCGCCGTCGAGCGCCCGCGCCAACAGCGGTGAGAGTGTTGCCGCACTGCGCCAGGCGGTGAGCAGCGGACGGTTGCTGGACTCGCACGGTGTGCGCTCGGTGTGCCCGCAGTGCCACTCCGAGGTGGTCACGGAACACAAGGGCAGCACCTCGCCGCTGCGTTCACCGCTGCCCGCCGGCTACGGACCCGCCGATCTCGGCAAGGCGTACGGACTGCCTCGCACCTCGGCCGGCAAGGGCATCATCGCCGTCATCAACGCCGGCGTCGACCCCGCCCTGGAGCGCGACTTGGCGGCCTACCGGCGGACGTACGGCCTGCCGCCCTGCACGACGGCATCCGGCTGCCTGCAACTGCTGGACTACACAGGCGGTGCGCAGCCGGCCCCGCAGAAGGACGCCCACGGCGCGTTCGTGGAGGAGGAGGTGGCGCTGGAGACCTCGCTCGACCTCGACATGGCCTCGGCGGCCTGCCCGTCCTGCCGGCTGATGGAGATATCGGTGCCGTGGCAGGACGCCGAGGACAACAACGACGTCTCCACCGGTGACTTCGCCCGGGCGGTGAACACCGCTGTGGCCCACCACGCTTCGGCGGTCAGCATCAGCTACGGCTACTCCGCCGACGTGACGAACACCAGCGGCCGCATCCTTGCCGCGCTCCGCCACAAGGGGGTGGCGATCACCGCGTCCACCGGGGACGCCGGCTTCAACGGCGGCATCCACCAGGACTGGCCCTCCAACCTCCCCTCGGTGATCAGCGTCGGCGGGGTCACGCTGCCGGCTTCCGGCCCGGCGACCGCCTGGTGGGCCGCGGGAAGCGGGTGCGAGACACGATTCCCCGCCGCCGACGGACAGCCGTCCTCGGTGACCGCGGCCTGCGGTCACCACCGTGCCGCAGCGGACGTGTCGGCCGATGCCGACGCCGCCACAGGGGTTGCGGTCTACGACACCTACGCTCCCAGCACCGGCGAGCCCTACAACTGGGTCATCGCCGGCGGTACCAGCGCCTCCGCCCCGTACATCGCGGGCCTGTTCGTCCGAGCGGGCCATCTGGCCTCGGTGGACGGACCCCGAACCCTCTACCGCGCCCCGGCCGCCGCCTTCACCGACATCACCGCCGGAAACAACGAGGCGTACCACGTGTGCGGCGACTACCCCGGGCTCAGTGCCTCGGTCTGCAACGCGCGTCCCGGCTGGGACGGGCCGACCGGCCTCGGCATGCCGCACGGCCTCGCCGCCTTCTGAGCACCCCTTCTCCCCTTATCTCCTTCTCTCCTTCTCCGCTTCCAAGGATCCCCATGCGTCGAATGACTCTGGTCGCAGCGGGCGTGGCAACGATCGCCGCGGCAGTGCTGACCGCTCCCGGCATCGCGACCGCCAAAGCCACTGCCACAGCCACCGCCAAGACCACAGCCAAGGCCACCGGTACGGCACCGCGCCCCTGCCGCGCCAGTGACATCTCCTTCTACTTCGGCGGCCTCACCTCGGGCCTCAGCCGTCGCACCTTCGACATCACCCTGCTGGCGCACGACGGCATCGCCTGCACCCTCAGCGACACCCCCCAGGTGTCCCTGAGCGGGCCCCCCGACCAGACCGCGTCCATACCGCTGACCGTCAACGGACGGGGCGGCAAACTCGTGCTGCGCCCGGACTCCCCGCTGCACGCCACCGTCCGGTACAGCAAGCCGGACCTGCCGGAGCACACGCTCAAGGTCACCACCCTCACGCTGGCGATGCCGGACCACAGCTCGCTCTCCACGAACTTCTACGTCCCCGGGGAGACCGACATCAGTCAGGGCGGCGTGCTGATCACGTCCTGGACGACCGGAATCGGTCTGGGTCAGGGCGAGCAGTTCCTGTAAACCCCCTCGGCGGGTGAGGGGAACGAAGTGCCCCGGGCGCCGAGGCCGGTACGTCGACTTCCGCGTCCGGGGCGCTTCGTACCCAACCTCACCGAGATCGCCAACAGCGGCACAACTGCCGCGACACCCTCTGCGCGGACCGCAAGGCGGAGTTCACGGAGCGCACTCGCCCAGTGTCGACGAGAGCACGACGACCACGCTCGTCAAAACCGACACGGTCTGCAGTGGTGAGCGCATCGGTGCCGACAACCTGCCCCTGGGACCCGACGAACGCCGCACGGCCTCCCGTGCATCCGGGCGGGTCGTGAGGCAGGGCGAACAGCGCCGAGTGCCGAGCGGTGAAGTCCCCGGCCAGGCTCACGCAACCCTCTTGTGAGTCAAGTTGTCTCAAACGGTGGAGATTCGTTTGCACAGCTCAGGGGTGAGTTCGCTCCGGTTGCGCGCTGTACGGGATGCAGACAGCATGTTCCGGTAGTAAACATCCGGTTTGTTCCATGTGTGGTGTGACGGCAGAGCAAGCTCCACCCAAAGGTTCGTCCGGTTCATCGGTGCGAACTCTTCGCACGGCCGGCTCCGCGAAGGCGCCCTCGTAGAGCCCGCACCCACCGATCACTCACGGATGGGCTATCGGCACCGATTCCGCCGGGCATCCCGGCGCCCTGGATCGGTGGTGCCGTCGCAAAGGAAAGGAACTTCCTCAATGTCCACCACCGTGATCCAGCACGTCCTGAATCGGCTGCGGGACATCGGGGTACGCCACGTCTTCGGCGTCCCCGGCGACTTCGCGTTCCCCGTCGACGACGCCATCGCCCAGCACCCGGACATCCAGTGGATCGGCAGCTGCAACGAGCTCAACGCCGCCTACAGCGCCGACGGCTACGCCCGCGTGCACGGCATCGGCGCCGTGTGCACCACCTACGGCGTCGGGGAACTCAGCGCGATCAACGGCATCGCCGGCGCCTACACCGAGCACCTTCCGGTGTTCCACCTGGTCGGCATGCCCAAGATGCCCGTCCAGGCCCACCACTCGCTCGTCCACCACACCCTGGGCAACGGCGAGTTCGACCTCTTCAAGAAGATGTCCGACTCCGTGGTGTGCGCGAGCGCCATCATGACGCCGCAGAACGCGGCGGCCGAGACCGAGCGCCTCATCGCGGCGGCGCTCTACCACCGCCGCCCGGTCTACATGGCCTTCCCCGCCGACCTCGCGGAGATGCCGGTGGTCGGCACGGCCCAGCCGATCCCCGCCCCGGCCAGCGACCCCGCACAGGTGGAAGCCGCCGTCCAGGCCATCGCGGACATGCTCGGCCGCGCGGACAGCGCCTGCGTCCTGCCGGGCATCCTCACCGCCCGCTCCGGTCTCGGCAAGGAGCTCCAGCAGTTCCTCGACAAGACCGGGCTGCCGTTCGCCACGATGATGGCCGACAAGGGCGTCCTGGACGAGGACCAGTCCTCGTACGCCGGCATGTACGACGGCAAGCTCATGAACGAGAGTGTCCGCCGCTTCGTCGAGGACTCGGATGTCGTCATCCTGGTCGGCGCGCTGATGCACGACTTCAACACCGGCGCGTTCACCGCCAACCTCGACCCCGGCCGCACGATCGACATCCGCCACCACCACGTCAGTGTCGACGGCATGACCTACCAGAGCGTCGAGATGAAGGACCTCCTCGGCGCCCTCGCCCGGAAGCTCTCCCGCAAGCAGTGGCCGCACCCGTCGGCCGAGGTGACCCGCATGTCCCCGGCGGGCGGCGTCACCAGCGACTCCATCACCGCGGAGAACCTCTACCCCCGCTGGGAGGACTTCCTCAAGCCCGACGACATCCTCGTGGCGGAGACCGGAACCGTCTCCATGGGCATGGCCTTCGCCCGGCTGCCCCGCGGCGCCACGTTCCAGAACCAGTCCCTGTGGGGCTCGATCGGCTGGGCCACCCCCGCCGCGGTCGGCGCGGCCGTCGCCGCCGCCGAGGACAGCCGACGGGTCGTTCTGGTCACCGGCGAGGGGTCCCACCAGCTCACCGCCCAGGAGATCAGCCAGTTCGGGCGGTACGGCCTGCGCCCAGTGGTGTTCGTCCTGAACAACCACGGCTACCTGATCGAGCGCCTGCTCTGCAAGGACCCGGACATCGCCTACAACGACCTGGCCAACTGGCAGTACTCCGAACTGCCGAAGGCCCTGGGCTGCGAGGACTGGTACACCGCCCGGGTCTCCACCCTCGCCGAGCTCGACCAGGCCATGAAGACGGCGGCGAAGGCGAAGACCGGCTGCTACATCGAGGTCATGACCGACACCTACACGGCACCGCCGCTGGCCAACCAGCTCCACGAGAACATCGACGCGCTCTACTCCGCGTAAAGCGCCCGGCACCCACAGCCGGCCGCCGACGACGCCCCGCCGGAACGGGGC